>CAYXJG010000172.1:0-10581 GCA_964465285.1 uncultured bacterium | reverse complement strand
ATCACGACTTGGCAAATTCCTATTCTTACCTGAAACTTGCCAAGTCGTGTACCTAGGGACTTGCAAGAAAATAAAGTACCCAGAAAAGAGCAGCGGGCGCAGCCCGCTGCTCTTTTCTTCCGGTATCTTTTTTAGCCGCAGATCCCTTGTAAGGAGTTGAGCAAAATTATTTACACATTTTCCTAGGGGCACACCCCGTCGGGGTGTGCCCCTAGGAAACTTGTTTGTAATTAATTCTGCATAGGTACTTAAGAGATTTTTAAGTCAGGAGGTGCAGTTGTTGGGCGATCGCACCTCCTGACTTTACTTATCTGTCTGCTCACTCTTACTTGGTAGGCGTCAGCACTTTTTCTTTGCTGATCGCTTCGGGACTAGCTTCCGGGGTTGTCGCTTCAGAGGGCGGTACCACCTGCCAGAACTGGGGCAAGTAAGCTGACCAGTTTTCTAACATCGCCCTAGCTTTAGCGCTACCAGTGCGGTCGGCATGAGCCTGGATGAGCGATTTGAGCTGGGCCTTGCCTGCCTCGGTGACAACCCGGTGAATCTTGACGATTTCGGGGTTCACCTTGGCGGGGAAGGTGCCGTCTTCATCAAGGAAGTAGGCAAGGCCGCCCGTCATCCCGGCACCCACGTTGCGTCCAACACGGCCAAGGACGACAACGACGCCCCCGGTCATATATTCGCAGCAGTGGTCTCCTGCCCCTTCGATGACCGCCTGACCCTTGGAGTTGCGGACGGCGAACCGCTCTCCGGCCTGACCGTTGGCGAAGAGGGTGCCCCCTGTGGCTCCGTACAGGCAAGTATTGCCAATGATGACGTTTTCGGCGGGGTCGTAGGTGGCTCCAGCAGGGGGAACGATGATGATCTCGCCGCCGTGCATTCCTTTGCCCACGTAGTCGTTGGCTTCCCCTTCCAGTTTCAGGGTCATGCCGGGGAGGATGAATGCGCCGAAGCTCTGGCCTGCGCTGCCTGTGAGGTTGAGGGTGATCTGTCCCTCGAAGCCCGTGTTGCCATACCGTTTGGCGATCGCCCCGGCTAGTCGGGTGCCCACGGTGCGGTCGGTGTTAACCAGGGTAATGTCTTTGGTGACGCTGCCTTGGTTGGCGATCGCCCCTTGAATCTCAGCATCCAGCAGCAGTTCGTTGTCGATGACGTAGCCATTGCTGTGAACGGCTTCGTGGATAAGCCAACTGCGGTTTTCGCGCACGTCGGGGAGCTGGGTGAGGCAGTCTAGGTTCAGGGCGGGGGTCTTGGTGAGCTTAGCGTTCTCCCGCACGTTGAGTAGGTCGGAGCGGCCAATCACCTCGTTGAGGGAACGGTAGCCCAGCCGTGCCAGGAGCGATCGCACTTCTTCAGCGATGAAGTAGAAGAAGTTGACCACGTGCTCCGGGGTTCCAGTGAAGCGCTTCCGCAGCTTTTCTTGCTGGGTGGCAACGCCTACGGGACAGTTGTTGGTGTGGCAGATCCGTGCCATGATGCAGCCTTCGGCAATCATGGCGATGGAGCCGAAGCCGTATTCTTCAGCGCCCATGATCGCCGCCATGAGCACGTCCCATCCGGTTTTCAGGCCGCCGTCTGCCCGCAGGATGACGCGATCGCGCAGGCCGTTTTGCAGGAGGACTCGGTGGACCTCCGTGACGCCCAGTTCCCAAGGGGTTCCGGCGTGCTTGATAGAGCTGAGGGGGGATGCCCCGGTGCCGCCATCATGGCCAGAAATCTGGATGACATCGGCGTTGGCCTTGGCCACCCCAGCAGCAATGGTGCCAATGCCAATTTCTGCCACCAGCTTCACGGAGACTTTCGCCTCAGGGTTGATCTGATGCAGGTCAAAGATCAGCTGTGCCAGGTCTTCGATGGAGTAGATATCGTGGTGGGGGGGCGGCGAAATCAAGGGAACGCCTGCCTTGGAGCGCCGCAGCATGGCGATGTAGGGGCTAACCTTTTTACCGGGCAACTGTCCTCCTTCACCGGGCTTGGCTCCTTGCGCCACCTTAATCTCAAGCTGCTGACCGTTCATCAGGTATTCGGGGGTGACGCCGAACCGTCCTGACGCGATCTGCTTGATGGCAGAACTGGCGGTGTCCCCGTTCCGCACTCGCTTCAGGTGAGGCATGGTGGGGGATGCCCCCGTTTCGTCCACGTCGTCCAGCACCTTATAGCGGGCGGGATCTTCGCCCCCTTCCCCGGAGTTAGATTTGCCGCCGATGCGGTTCATGGCGATCGCCAGCGTCTCATGGGCTTCCCGCGACAGTGCCCCTAGAGACATGCCCCCGGTGCAGAACCGCTGCATGATGGTCTCCACAGGTGCCACCTCATCTATGGAAATGGCGGGGCGATCGCTGTCGAGATCCAGCAAGTCCCGCAGGGCAG
Source organism: uncultured bacterium (assembly GCA_964465285.1). Classification (GTDB taxonomy): domain Bacteria; phylum Cyanobacteriota; class Cyanobacteriia; order CAKZMO01; family CAKZMO01; genus JBCCWF01. Next base: position 8,211 of record CAYXJG010000172.1, on the reverse strand, counting down.
TGAGGGGACGTTCTGCCAGGTATTTCTGGTAAAGCTCGTAATGGTCATAGGCTTTGGCATCCACCGCCTTGTGCAGTTCCTTTGCCATTTCTGGATTATTCATGTGGTACTCCCCGCCGGGGCGATACTGGATGAAACCCAGGTTTTGCAGCTTCTTGGCGGTAAGTTCGGGGAAGGCTCGCTGGTGGATGGCGCTCACTTCCTGAGCTAGATCTTCCAGGGTCAAGCCGCCTACGCGGGAGGTAGTGCCCCGGAAGGCAGTTTCTAGCAGATCTCCACCGATGCCAATAGCTTCGAAGATCTGTGCCCCGTGGTAGCTAGACAGCAGGGAAATGCCCATCTTGGAGAGAATCTTCAGCAAGCCGGCTTCCACAGACTTGCAGTAGTTTTTCTGGGCGTGCTCAATGGTCATGGTTTCCAGCCGACCCTTCTCCATCAGGGTTTGGGTCTTGGGCGATCGCCACCAGTGCCGCACAGACTCCAGCGCCAGATAAGGACACACTGCACTCGCCCCATAGCCGATGAGGCAGGCGAAGTGGTGGGTGCTCCAGCACTGGGCAGTATCCACCACCAGGGAGGCATTCATGCGGAGTCTCTGCTGAATGAGATGATGGTGAACGGCTCCCACCACCATCAGGGGCGGCAGGTAGGTATAGGTGTCGCTGGCTCCTCCAGTGGTGCCATTGGGGCGGAGGCGATCGCTCAGCACCAGAATCGTGGCTCCCTGCTTCACTGCATCATCCGCCTGTTGACAAAGACGGGCGATCGCCTGCTTCAGTCCGCCAGGACCGTCTGAGATGAGATACAGCGTAGACAGCGTTGCCGTCTTGAAGCCTGTGGTGTGGATAGCAGCTAGCTCATCATCATTCAGCACGGGGCTGTCCAGCTTAAGCTGCCGGGCATACTCCGGCTTTTCGTTCAGCAGGTTGCCCCGTGGCCCCAATTGCATCGCCAGGGACATGACCAGGCTTTCCCGCAAGGGGTCGATGGCGGGGTTCGTTACCTGGGCGAAGCGCTGCTTGAAGTAGTCGTAGAGCAGTCGAGGCTTGTCGGACAGAATTGCCAGGGGAATGTCATCGCCCATGCAGAAGGTCGGCTCTTTACCCTGGGCTGCCATAGCTTCGATGATCATCTCCACGTCTTCGCTGGTGTAGCCAAAGGCAGACTGCTGCTTCAGCAGTTCCGACTCGTCTAGGTACGGCTCTGGGTGAAAGGGCTGGTGGGCAAGTTCCCTGCGGTTCTCCTGAAGCCACTGACCATAGGGCTTGGCGTGGGCGATGCGCCGCTTAATGTCCCAGTTTCTCAGGACTTCATGGGCTTCCAGATCCACGGCAATAGTTTGCCCTGGTCCCAGTCGGCCCTTCTCAACAATGTCCTCTTCAGCAATGGGCACGACGCCAGCTTCCGACGCCACGACCACGCAGCCGTCACGGGTAATGACATAGCGGGCAGGACGCAGACCGTTCCGGTCAAGGGCGGCACCCACTATCTTGCCATCGCTAAACACCAGCAGGGCTGGTCCGTCCCAGGGTTCTTGGATGCCGCTGTAATATTCGTAGAAATCCACAATTTCAGGGTGATCTGCCAGTTCGGGCTGGTTCTTGTAGGCTTCTGGAACCATGATCATCACGGATTCCAGGGGGGTGCGGCCTGACCGCACCAGCAGTTCCAGCACGTTGTCCAGGTTAGCGGAGTCGCTGTTTTCCGGGCGAACGGTGGGCTTGAGGATATCGAGGCGATCGCCCCACAGGGGATGCGCCAGATCTGCCTCCCGCGCCAGCATCCAGTTGATATTGCCCACCAGAGTATTGATTTCGCCGTTGTGACCCAGCAGTCGCATGGGCTGCGCCAGGGGCCAGCGGGGCATGGTGTTGGTGCTAAAGCGGCGGTGATAGAAAGCGAACGCCGTTTCGTAGACGGGATTCGTCAAATCTGTGTAGAACTCCCCCAGCACCGCCGATCGCACCATCCCCTTATACACAATAGTGCGGCAGGAGAAGGAGCAAACGTAAAAGTCTTCCAGTTCTTCCGCGATGTCCTCTGCCATGCCGAGGGCATGTTCCACTGCCCGATTGATCTTCCGGCGCACCAGGTACAGATCTCGCTCAAACTCGTCTTCAGGAACCGGACTTCCATTCTCCACCGGAGCCTGTACCAGCACTTGCTCAATGGTAGGCTGGTTTTCACGGGCTTGAACGCCCAGCAACTCAGGGTTCACGGGCACAGGACGCCAGCCCAGCACGGTGAATCCAGACTCTTTTAGAACGGTATTAACCACAGACCGGGTTTTGTCAGCAGCAGCGGGTTCATCGGGCAAAAAGAGCATCCCGACGCCCAACTGCCCCGCTGGGGGCGGCGTCACCTGCTGGCTCTGAAGCCAGTCGTTCAAGAGATGGACGGGCAGCGCCGTCAGCACCCCAGCCCCATCGCCGGAATCCCGATCTGCGCTACAGCCGCCCCGGTGCTCAAGACAGGTCAACGCCCCCAGCGCTTTGGCAATCAGGTCGTGGCTTGCTCGCCCCTGGACATCTGCAATGAAGCCGACCCCACAGGCGTCTCGTTCCTCCGCCAGCCATCGCTGACCCTCATAAGTGCTTAAATGAGGGGTGGTTAGATGATTTGCCGTTGCACCGACGTTGCGATTTACACTCATACTCATAGATACCTGTCCTGTTCACACGTTCTGAAGAAAAAAAGTAGTCCGTCCCTCTCAAGTTGACAGTTCCCAACTGCCTATCTGCTCAGTGTTTTAACTGCCAATGATGTATCGATTGTCTATACCCGATCTTTTTGGATTCCCGATCTTTTTGGATTATCTTTTTGGATTATATAGAGGAATGGCGATCGCTGCGGGAACAAGCGTTACAGACCTCTTTAACGAATGAGAGATTTGCATTTTCTCATGCTGAAGTTGCAAATTCTACGTTAGGTTGCCTGAATCTAAGGTTAATAAGTACCTCGGCAAAATTAAAAACCAATTTCAAGACCCGGCGCTGCCCGCGCAGCCGGCAGCGCCGGGTCTATGGGTTTTATATTTAATTGTGACCCCTTACTTACAATGGTTCCATTGAGGTTCCCGGTTTCTTGATTGCCGCCTGTCCGACCAATTGACTGTCCACAGAAACCGGGGATCTGAGCGCACCAAAACCGTTGTCTCTGATTCCCTGGCTCTGCCTGGGAATGCAGCAGGGAAGCTCTGCTTCAGGCATTGGGGAAGGGAAGGCAGAGCCTCCATCGGGGTTTCCCAGCGTCTCGCTGGGAAACAGCCATCCAGCACGTAGGTCTGCTGGCTCCATTCGCTCAATTTGCGATTGTATGAAAATTGTTCATGGTTGACAATCGCAAATTTTCATCCTTGTTATTCACTTTGCTCATAAAATGCCATGTCTCGCGCCCCCCAGCCCTTGCACCCATCGGCCAAGAAACCCATGTCCTGTCCTCAGAAACAGCGACCATTCGCCAAGCAAGGGCGATCGCCCTCCCCCCCCATCTGGCAAACAGTGCTGGCTCTGACCCTCATCACCGGACTCGTGGGCGTAGATTTAGCCTGGAGCCATAGCCGACAGACATCGTCATCCCTAGAATCCCGTTACGCATCCTCTCAGCAGAATGGGCAGGGAAACGGTATCCAAATTCCGTTGCTGTCATCCCTTGGGGGATGGTTGTTTACCAACACCACCGCAACTCAGGGCGATCGCCTAGTCGTCAACGGTCGAATCATTGAGAGCCGCTGGAGCCGCCAGGGAGATACCCTATTCATTCCCGACGCTCATCTCATTGAAGGATTTGGCATAGATGTGCTAGACACCAGCGATCCCTCGCGCCAGCCCATCCAGTGGTTTTCGGATGGAACTCAGGCATTGCCTGATGCGGCGACTGCCGTTGACGGTCAGTTTCGCTATCTCGATATCGGTGCCCTGGCACAGATAAACGGATGGCGGGTTCGTTCCCAGGGAACCGTACTCTCTATCGACACGCCCGATGCTCAGGTGCTGTCGGTGCGGCATGGGCGGCAGGAATGGGGCGATCGCCTGGTCATTGACCTCGACCAACCGACTCCCTTTCAGGCGGTTTCGGATGTCGGCATGATGACCATTACCTTGGATGCCGGACGCCCCTTAGAGCTTGCGATTCCCGCCGCTGACCAAACCCATACGTTGTCCAATGTCCGCACTGTGTCTGATGGTCAACAAACCACACTCTCCCTTGATTTTAGCGCTCAACACCATGCCCGTGTATGGACAACGCCATCGCCCCCCCGCCTGATTATTGACATCAGCGGCGGCGGCATTCCCAACCGGGCGATTCAGTGGCTGCCGGGTCTCTGGTGGCGGCAGCAGACCGTGCAGGTGGAGACAGCGACCTTCCCTGTGATTTTTCTAGAGATTCTACCCAAGGACGCCGCCGAACTCTCCCTCCAGCCCATTTGGACAAATCCCGATGCGATGCCAGGGATCGCTCCCCTTGCGGATACCGCCCAGCAGTGGCAGGCCATCGCCGCCATCAACGCTGGATTCTTCAACCGCAACAACCAGTTGCCCCTGGGAGCCATTCGCCATGATGGGCAGTGGCATTCCGGGCCAATTCTCAACCGAGGGGCGATCGCCTGGAACCAGATGAGCGATGTCCGCATGGAACGCTTCAGCCTCCGGGAAACCCTTCGACTCTCCTCCGGGCAGACCTTCCCCAGCCTCCACCTCAACAGCGGCTACGTCCAGGCGGGACTCTCCCGCTACACCACCGCCTGGGGCACTCGCTACACGACCCTGACGGACTTCGAGACGCTGATCTCTGTGGAGAATAATAAAGTAGTGAACAAACATCTGGTAGAACAGGCAGGCACCCAGTCCGTTCCCATCCCCCAAAACGGCTACATGATCGCTGCCCGCTCCTACCGCACCGCCGCCGATGTAATCCTCCCCGGCAGCGACATCCAGGCGGCAACCACTGCCTATCCCCCTGAATTTGACGCCTACCAGAACGTCATGGGGGCAGGGCCGCTACTCCTGCAAAATGGACAGGTGGTGCTGAATGCAAATGCTGAGGGCTTTTCCGCGAGCTTTGGCCAACAGCGTGCCCCCCGGAGTGCGATCGCCCGTACCCCCTCTGGCAGCATCCTTCTCGTCACCGTTCCCTATCACATCGGTGGACGTGGCCCAACCCTGGCAGAACTCGCCACCCTCCTCCAACACCTCGGGGCCGTGGACGCCCTCAACCTGGACGGCGGCAATTCGTCATCGCTCTATCTGGGAGGGCGCTTGATCAACCGCCCCAGCCGCACTGTTGCCCGCATCCACAGCGGCATCGGTATTGTTGTGAATCAATAGGCCGTAGAAATTCTATTGGTTTCTTGAAAAGGATTCCGGGGGCAAGGGAGAGCATCTCCGTGTTTTTACGGATACGGTATTGTGCTGAAAAGTAAGCAGTAATTCCGCAGTATTGCTAGCCCTTTCCATCACCTTGTTAAGCCAAGCTATGCTTAAGAAATGTGCCAAAACATCATTTAATTTCAGCCAGCTTTGGATGCATTTATCTACTCTAAGTAACCCAGCATCAGTAACCTCAAAACCTAAAAACCGGGGGAGCAATCCGGAGGAGCGCTCCTCCAGTTTTTAAGTTGAGTTTATTAATACCAACCTACTTAATTCATGGATCTTTTTAACCAGCAACAATCTTATGAATACATCCCTCGCTAAGCAAATGGTTCAGGCAGAAGGCCGTTACCTAGCCGATCTCGAACTTTCGAAATTTCACGATTTTATAGATAGCTATACGCTTCGAGTCAATACCTATAATTCGTTGCAAGAACACGGCGATGCCATGATTCTACAGGCACTTCGCAACTTGATGCCATCCAATCGTCAGGCTATTCAGAAGCACAGTGATTTATGTAAGCGTGACATGAGCTATGTTCTTCGTTATGCTGCATTGTCTATTTTGAAGGATGATGAGGAGGGGTTTGTTGAAGAACTCGTATTGTGGATGCAAAACATTTTGCTCGCATTGCACAAAGAAGAGCAATCCGTTCAATTTTACACCGCTCTAAGAGATGTCATCGGTGAGAAAATGGCTCCGGATGAGGCTGCACTTGTGAATCAATACCTCATCGTCTTTATTGATGCGCTGAAAGTGGGACAACGCTAAGATTTTGCTATTTAGGTTATAGAATGCCCGGAATTCTATGCAGATGTCTGACACCAGGCGATCGCCCTCCCCAGGCTGCTTGTCTGTTCCGGGTACAATACTGGCGGACGAGCAATGGTGATAAGCCGCACTCTCAATGCTTCAGCCACCTGACGCTTGGTGTCTTCGCCGCCAGTCGCCCCGGATGCTTTGGTTACCACCATCGAAAGCTGCCACTGCTGCCATAGTGCCCGTTCCAGGTCGGCACTGATAGGGGGACGCAGGGCAATCAGGCGATCGCCTGTAAATCCTGCTTTCAGCGCCGCATCCAGTGCTGTTTGCGACGGCAGAATGCGGGCAAACAGGGTTGCTTTAGTTTGCCACGGCTCGAACAGGGGCAGAAAACGGTAGCCCAGGGTGAGCAACACGCGCTGACCCAATAGGAGGTCGCTTTCAACAAGAGCTTCAACGGACTGGACGCTGAGGTGTCGAGTCCCTGATGCCTGAGCCGCTTGAGAGTGATTCACACTAGGACGCTCGAATCGCAGATAGGGCAGGTGATGGGACTGGGCAGCGGCGATCGCCATCTCCGACACCTGAGCGGCAAAGGGATGGGACGCATCAAGGATGGCACTGACAGCGTGGCGCTCAAGAAAGGACGACAGCGCATCAGGGGTTAATGCACCGACGTGAACCGCCAGCAGAGGATGGGACGGGTAGAGCGCTCGCGCCGAGTCCGTGGTGACGGTGATGATAGCTGCACAGCCCGCTTCTACCAAGCCCTCCGCCAGTTGTCGGCTCTCCTGGGTGCCGCCGATGAGCCAGATTTTCGTCATGACTAAACTTGTTGGATTTTGGATTTTGGATTTTGGATTTTGGATTTTGTACGACTTGGCAAGTTTCACGCAAGAGTAAGGGGTTGGGACGCGGAGCGCGTCCCAACCCCTTATTCTTGCGTGGTGAATTTGAGAACTTTGCCAAGTCGTGATTTTGGATTGGGTGAGGATGGCTATCGGCTGTTCTGGGCGTTGATTTGTCCATTTCCAAGTGCTGTCGATAATCAGTGCCGATATGACGTTATGACCAGAGGTGCTGTCGTTGCTGTACGTCACGTTTGCGATCGCACTGCACTTCCAACACCTGTACTCCTGAGTCAGGTAGGTGTCGCAATCGATCCGTCAACATTTGCCAGGACTGCATCACCTCATGGGCGATGCCGTAGGTCGCGCACAGCGCTGCAAAGTCGATGGACTGAGGCGTTGCGAAGTAGTCTTCAAAGGGCGGGTTGAACTGGGCGATGGGCAAAAACTCAAAGATGCCGCCCCCGTCATTATTAATCAGCACAACGGTGAGGTGTCCCCTGAGCTGCCGTGATGCCAGCAGGCCGTTGGTGTCGTGGAGGAATGCCAGATCCCCGGTCAGCAGTACACTGCTTCGATAACGGTGGGCAATGCCTAGAGCCGTGGACACAATGCCGTCAATGCCGTTAGCTCCCCGGTTCACATAGGGCTGGATATGGCGATCGCCCGGTTTCCAGAACCACTCCACATCCCGCACAGGAGTGCTGTTGGAGATGAACAGCGGTGTGTGGGGCGGCAGGGTTTGAGACAGCAGCCACGCCACTTTCCCCTCAAACCAGTCGTTTATTGCGGCGAGACGGTCATCCAGCCGCTGACGGGTGACCCGTTCTGCTGTCAGCCAGTCTTTGAGATAGGGATTGGGCGTTTCTGATGCAGCGTTCTCGGGTTCCGGCACGGTAGCGGCAACGTGTTCCACGGACAGGCGCAGGTGCAGGGTGCGGCTGTGGGTGGGATCGAGGTTGCGATCGCCCTGATCGATGACCCACTGTTCCGGCTGAATGCGCTCTAACCACTGCCGTAGCACTTTACTAGTCGGCATCTCGCCAACGCGAATCACACGGGTGGGAGCAAGGCGCTCTGGGTCATCTGCATTTCGCAAAATCGTGTCGTAGGTGGTGATGAGATTCGGGTTCAGTGCTGCATAGTTGCGAACCGGGGAGAGTCCTTCGGCAAGCACGGGCCAACTGTAGGCGTGGGAGAGGTGGGCGATCGCCTGACAGTAGCGTGC
>CAYXJG010000171.1:6498-10583 GCA_964465285.1 uncultured bacterium | reverse complement strand
GCGCGCTCAGCGCGCCCCAAACCCTTATTCTTGCGTGAAACTTGCCAAGTCGTAACGACCACCATCGATGCAATACGTGTAACAAATCTTTTGATACAACCCTGTTAGAACCGTTGCCTATTGGGAATATTGAAATTAGTAAGAAGACACTCGGCATAGGCGAGCTAATGCAAAAATCGGGAACATCATTCAGGTGAACTGATTCACGATTTTCAAAACAAGCGTGTTGATGCCCATTCAATGATTCAGCTTAGCTAACTAAGCCCAGCGCTTCGAGGTTGCAGCTACCATCTCTGTTTACGTTTCAAGCCTACTGATGGCTTGCAGCACAAAGGTTTGATTCTTGGTCAATAAGCAACCAGATGTGCCTCTAGAAACTGTTCACTTGTACGTCGGCTGTATGACGTATGGATTTCTAGGCTGAGTTATTCAATGTTGCCACGGTTCTAAACCCACCGTGTCTACTCTTGACCCCACTCTCTATGTCCTGTTCGTGACGTTGAAAGAAAATTATGACAACCCTTACAACGACCCAACATACTCTGCATAACAAGCACCCTAAAAAGCATAACCACTATAGCTTCAGGGATTTTTTCCAGTTTGATGGCAACGACGGCAGCGTTCTTGATTGGAACAATCGCCCCAATATTCTGACCAGCGAAGACTTTATTATCGGATTGATTGAAGGTCTAGAAGAAGAGGTCGGCGAAGCTTCTGCGGCGACGATGTACACTATCGGCTATCAATGGGGGCAAAAAGACGCCTTCTTCTTCGAAAAGTGGTTTGCCGATGAATTTGGCCGGGGCGTCCGCCAAACCAACCTCATGTTTCTGCTGGAGACCTGGTGGTGGCCGTTTACCTCCCAGGGCTGGGGCCGCTGGGAAATTGACATGGGCGATCGCAAGCAGGGCTTCATGTTCATCAACCTGTTTGACTCTGCTGTTGCCCGTACCCTGGGCGATGTCGGCAAGCCCGTTTGTTTTATCTACGCTGGCCTTTTTGCCGGGTTCTTTACTGAAATGGTGAAAAAGAAACTAAGCTGCATCGAAATTCAGTGCTACTCCATGGGCGAAACCTACTGCAAGTTCTTGCTGGGTGGCAGCGACCGCATCGATGCTGCTGGATTCTGGATGAATGAAGGCGCAACGGCCCGCGACATTGAAAAACGGTTGCGTGCTGGGGAGCGATTGTCATGAACATGATGACCGTACCGCATACAAATGGCTCTACAAAAGGAATGCAACAACGTTGGCTGAAATCAACCGTTGAAGAGTTCTTTTCCTCTGTGAACTGGGAGGATCGCCCCATTGAGGTGGTCACTCCGAAAACTCTCTTCGACGACGACTCATTGCCCGACCCTATTGAACCGTCAGGGAGTCCTGCAAATACTAGCTTGTTGTTAACCATGAGTGTCAGTGAGTTTTTCGATGTGTTTCCCTGGGATGGGCAGCCCATCATTGCGGCTCCCATTCCCGTTCAGGAAACATCGCCAGAAGATCCCCCTGAAGATGTCAACGATGTGACCCTTGAAGATTTCTCTGACCTGTTTTAGCCATTCCATTTCCCAATGCCAGTAACCCTACCCCTGATTAATCTTTAGAATGAGAGGTTTTGACCATGCACCCAGCTATTGAAGCCATGTTTGACGAGGCTGAAAATCGCTATCTCAAACCTAATGAACTCAATGTTCTAACCACCTATGTAGAATCCCTGCCGGAACGGCTCAATGCCTACCGTTTTCTGCGGGACCAGGAACTCAGCATCATGCAGAACGTCGCTGACCAGCTTGAAAGCCGCTGTCCCGGCGAATCCCAACAAACGCTAGAAAGATGCCTCAAAAACGCCCTCCTGGTCATGCGCTATGCCGCTATGGCGATGCTGCTGAACGATTCTGAATTCCTCACAAATCGGGTCGTAGCGTGGTTGGAAGAAACCAATGCCGTGTATCAAACCCAGGCAGTTGATACTGCTCTGTATCAACTGCTGAACCATCGACTGGGAGAAGTTCTGAATAAAGAGCAGCTATCCCTGCTGCGTCCTCACCTGACCTTAGCTGAGAAGGCTGTTGTAATGCCCCAACAAGCGGCAGCAATGGCGTAGCTGAAGTTAAAGGCAGAAGGATGAAGGCAGAAGGATGAAGGCAGAAGGATGAATACATGCTGGTAAAACGCCAGATTTTGCTCAGAGTTTGTCCTTTCCATCTCCAACCTTGCGAATGCTATGAGATCCTACCCCGAAACTCCCTAGAGTTTTTGGATAGACCCTCCGTGTCACGGATTCAGTCACAACACGCTACCCACTTTTTTAGTCCTCGTCATATTGCAGGCTATGTCCTATGATTTCTATCTCTGACTTACTGGTTGACAATCACATCCCCAGCAATTACTTCTCCAGCGACACCTATGTCAAAGGTGATTTGGAACTGGGCTTACTTGAAAATCGGCGGGGCGATCGCCTCCTCGCTTTACCTTCTACCCTGATCGAAGGCATCTATGCGGGCCTCGAACAAGAAACAGGCCAGGCATCTGGCATGGTGCTGTTCAACTGTGGCCGGTGGTGGGGTAAGAACCTCTACGCTCGCTTCTGTGAAGAACTGACCGATTACTACCAAACTGCCGTGGCTGATATGCCGATGGTGGAATTTCTTCAATGCCTGAAGCAATGCTGGATAACCCACGGGTGGGGCAAGATTGAGCTAGATCAGTCCCATCAAAGCCGAGGCTTTTTAGTCATCAAAATCTGGAATTCACCTTTTGCAAGCCTCGCGGGTAAAACCACCCAGCCATCATGCTTCCTAGAATGTGGCTCGCTGACATCATTTTTTGGGCAACTGACAGGGCGCGAACTCGCCTGCATTCAAACAACCTGTGAATCAATGGGTGCTGACTGTAATCAGTTTGTCCTGGGACTGCCCAAACGGGTGGAATCAGTTCCAGGCATGGTTCAGCAGGGCATGGATCACGATGCCATCATGGCACAACTCTGCAGCTAACCTTGTTCATTATCGCTAAACCGTTGTGTTAAGTCGCTTGCCCGCTCGATCAAAACCATCCCTCCAGTTATCTAAGTATCGCCTGCTTGGTCTTGTCGGGCAGGGTCAGTTTGGTCAAGTATTTTGTGCAGCCCATCGACAGACAGGACAATTGGTCGCGTTAAAAAACCTTGAGCAAAACCGGTTCCCGACCCATCAATTTCTAAGGGAACTCCGATTCCTGCTGAGCTTACAGCATCCTAACATTGTTACCTGCTTTGCCATTGAGCACACGAAGACGGGCCGCTATCTAGTGATGGAATACTGTGAAGGCGGAACACTGCGGAGCTTAATGACGGAGGAAATCCACCTGCGTCTAGACCACAGCCTGAAGCTAGTGGTAGATATCCTTTTGGGCCTCAACCATGCTCACCAGAAAGGCATTGTCCACTGCGATATCAAACCAGAGAATATTCTGTTGAGGCTGGACGCAAAGGGATGGGTCGCCAAAATTTCTGATTTTGGCATCGCTCGCCTTTCCCAAGAACTTGCCAAGAAGGGGGGCAACAACACTGGGTCACCTGCCTATATGTCTCCTGAACGGTTCTATGGCCAGTATTCTCATACCTCAGACATCTACTCGGTGGGCATTATGCTGTTTGAGATGCTGGCAGGCTACCGACCCTTTTCTGGAGCACCCGGTGCCTTAATGGATGCCCACTTGAATCAGGTACTCAAATTCCCAGAGAGCATTCCTGATTCCCTGCGCCCAATTATCAAAAAATCCTTGGAAAAGCTATCTGCCCGCCGCTATGGTTCAGCTATGGACATGCTGGGGGATTTACATCGGGCGGCTAAGAGCATGAACGTGCGGTTAGATACGGACATGGTTTCTCTGGATACGTCGCTGATTGAATCCCGGGTGGTATCTATTGCCTGTGACTTTCATGCCCATGATGATTATCGACTCAAAGTTGCGGCCCATTGTGTAAGCCGCTGCGGAAAAATTGGCATGGGAGGAGGGGCGATCGCCCCTTCGATCGCCCCTTCTACTGAATCTAAGGGCACTAGCCCCCCCGTTGGGTTGCTCCAATTCGACATAGACACTTGCTAC
>CAYXJG010000171.1:0-6398 GCA_964465285.1 uncultured bacterium | reverse complement strand
ACATAGACACTTGCTACGCCGGAACCCATTATGTCGGATACCATCTTCAGGATACTGAGCGTGATGCTAAGCACTGGCATTCAATACAGCTTCCTGAGCAAGTCCATCATGTTGCCATCCGTCCCCAGGGTTGCTTTGTCACTACAACCCATGCCATCTACCTGATCGAAAAGCCAAACGACCTCACCACCACAACCGAGGCGATCCTGGTTCACCAGTTTTCCCAGGATTGTCTGGCGACCCTCGATCCACTGGGAAAATGGGCTGCTGTGGTGACTGATATGCGCCAGGTGATTCCTAAAATAGGGTTTAGTACGCTCTCATTCCATCCACTGCCTCACCATCGCAGCCCGGTTTACCTATCAACGCAGCAACGTCCCCTCCAAAAAGCGGGGCAAGCTTCATCACTGCTAGAGGCGATCGCCCTGGATAGCGGTCATGTGGCTATTTTTTCCGACCTGCCCCCCTCTGATAAAGAGGCCGGAGCCCGTAACAGCAAAACCAGCCGAAACCGCCACGCATCAGGCACATATATCGAAATATTTACGCGTCGAAACACTCGGATAGGGGCCCTTTCTTTACCGATGCTGTTGGGGCATGTGATTCCAACCCCGACACCCTATCGACTGCTGGCAACTGACCAGTATGATCTCTATTCGGTTCTGCAAATTGACCTGAAACCGTTTCGGGTGGAGCGGTTCGCAGTACAGGTGGTGCCTACGTTCATCGCCGCGGCCCCGTGGGGCTATGTGGTGATGAACCAGCAAGGACACATTGTCTTGCTGGATGAAAGTGGGTATCAGGTTAACCGCATCGAAGGGCCACCGAACCCCACAGCGCTCGCCCTGTTTGAACCTTCAGGGCTTCTGATTGCTACCTGGGATGAACAGCAAGGACGTTTATATACAGTGGACTTGCGAGCTATGGGCGTCGATATTGTGTTCTAAGGCCACAGCATGAAATAACGCTCATCTTTGTTGCTCAGCGGTATTTATTGCTCAACGCCACTCAATTTGGTTCAAATTAAGTAGGTGATCACAACTAAGTATAAAACCCGACTTGGCAAAGTTCTCAAATTCACAAGGCAAGAATAAGGGTTTGGGGCGCGCTCCAAACCCTTATTCTTGCGTGAAACTTGCCAAGTCTCATATAAAACCCATAAACTTTGCGCTGCTCGCGCAGCGGGCAGCGCAAGGTTTTGTAGTTGGGTTTTAATGGTGCCGAGGTACTTATGAATTCTCGTTCCTGAGAGAGTCATGCAGGGCATGAATGCGCTCCTAGAGCATCTGCAATCGTATCATCAGCATCGATAGATCAGTAGGAGCGGGGATCATGTCGCCCCGAAAATCCAAGAACTGTACCACTGCGAGATAAGCAATGCCCAGCAGAAGGGCGATCGCCCCAGTGATAATCGCGACTATCTTTGATCGATCCATTAGTGTGTAACTCGCTGATGACCTCTAGGTTGATATCAGTGGGGGCATCCCATTTTTGTTTTGTTGGGCGGGCTGTGCCTGCCCACCCAGCAAAACAAAACTAATCAATTGACAAACGTGGGATGCTCCCATATCCAGTAGATGACACAATTGATTATAAAACCCGTAAGACCTTGCGCCGCCTGCGCAGCGGGCGGCGCAAGGCCCTATAGCTGTCGCCGTATTCATTTGGACGCTTTCATTGGAACACCTTTGTGGGGCACGTCGCGCCCCACAAGAACATTTCTGTCCTCACTAAAGTGTCTACGGCTGTACATCTGGTTCCTAATTGTGCCTAGCTACTTAGAAAAACCATCATGGATTTGTTTTGCACCCCTTGCTTTAGACTGGCATAAAAGTGGGCACGATTAAAAGTAATTCCCGGCGTATTCCTTAAGGCGGAACGTTATGCCTGTAATAGAATTCAGGAGTCAGAAGCTAGAATACAAGAAGGGACTGGATTCTGGCTCCTGACTCCTAGCTCCTGGCCTAGTCAGGATTTCCCAGCTTAAATTACATCCCTAATTCCCCCTGACGTAATTGTCAGCACTGTTCACTGGAGCGAATCAATCAATTTTGCTGTTATGGATAGTCACCCTCAGGTTCAACCCCCATCCTCTGAAACGTCTGCTACCGAAGCAACTGCTTCTCCCGCCCCCGTGGTGATTGAGACGCGCAGCTTGAAGAAAGTATACCGCACGGGGTTCTGGATGAACCAAAAACTGGTGCCGCTGAAGAACTGCTCCCTGAAGGTTTTTGAGGGAGAAACCTTTGGACTGCTAGGGCCAAACGGTGCCGGAAAGACAACCCTGCTGAAGACCCTGCTGGGTATCATTCGTCCCACCTCTGGAGAGGGGACGCTGCTAGGCTATGCGTTTGGCAATCGCTCCGTTAAGCATCGTCTGGGCTATCTGCCAGAGAACGCATATTTCTACGACTTCCTCACAGGATGGGAGTTCCTGGAATATACTGCGGGACTCTTCCAGTTGCCAAAAGCAGAGATTCGTAGGCGCATTCCCGAACTGCTGGACATGGTGGGACTCGCACAATCCGCTGCCCGGAAAAAACAGCTACGCCAATATTCTAAGGGCATGGTGCAGCGGGTGGGAATGGCCCAAGCCCTCATCAACGACCCTGAAGTCGTGTTCCTGGATGAACCGATGTCGGGACTCGACCCTATGGGACGCTACCAGATTCGGGAAATCATTCTATCTTTGAAAGAGCAAGGCAAAACTATTTTTTTCAACAGCCACATCTTATCCGATGTGGAGCTTATTTGCGATCGCATTGGCATCTTAGCTCAGGGAGAACTGATTGCCCTCGGCTCTATCCAAGAACTTTTGGGTACTGCCAACCTGTACCGGGTTGTCGTGAAGGACGGGCAGGAAGACGTGCTGAAGCGATGGATTCCCGACCTGGAGTTCCGGGATGGCTACTGGCAGGGTCATCTGAAAGGTGAACCTCATGACTTCATGGCAAGCCTTAACCTGATGAACGCTCAGATTATCTCCATGACCCTAGCACGCCCAACTTTGGAGGAGTTCTTTGTCCAGCAACTTCGCCAGCGCGGCATCTATGCTAGTGAATAATGAAGTGACAAAATAAAGTGATGTCTCTTTGCCGCTTTTCAATGATCTTTCAGATAAAATCAGGAGGTAAATCGCGCTCCAGATTGACATTGCCCCCTGCAGCCAACGCCTATTTGTGATACACGACTTGGCAAGTTTCACAAAAAAAGGGTTTGGGGAGCGCTCCCCAAACCCTTTTTCTTGGTTGTGAATTTGAGAGCTTCGCCAAGTCGTGTGTCATAGCCAATTGCCGACGAGAATGACAGGTGCCCAGAAGAGAGGGGCGCTAAATTCAGGTCGGTTCAATACAGTTTTTTGGGCATGACGGAGGGCTTCGGCTTTGGTCATTCCGCCGTCGAATAGGGCAGTGTAGAATTCTTCCATGAGTAAGGGCGCGACGGAGTCTTGCAGTTGCCACAGGCTGGCGATGGTGCTTCGTGCCCCGGATTGAACGGCAATACCTGCAAGTCCCAACGCGGCACGGCGATCGCCCTCTGCGGTTTCGCAGGCACTTAGCACGAGAAGTTCAATCGGTTGGCGATCGCGGTTCAGTTCCCGCTGTTCAAGTAAATTACTCAACTGATTGATTTGAATGCGTCCATCCCAGGTCATGACAAAGGTGTCTTCTAGCTTGGAGCTAAATTGTCCGTGGGTCGCTAAATGAACCACCCGTGAAGGGACAGCGCTTAACACCGCTTGCAGGGTGGTGCTGGTCACATCCTGGTTGATTAACATCTCACTCTCAGCCAGGGTGTCTCGAATCGCTTGTATTTCGTCAATGACACCGGGTAAGGCTGAAAATCCCTGTCGCGGTTCACTAATGCCGGCTAGCAAAACGCCTACCCCTCGCTCGGCGGCAGCTTCCGATGCTAGCAGTTGGAGTCCCGGCGTGAGTGCGAGGCTGTAATCTTCTACCAGAAATCGATCGCCATCGTGGAGTACCGCCATTGGAATGTTACGTAGTATATCATCTAGCACAAACACCAGTTGCGTTACTGATGCTGCTTCCAGCTCAGGTAAGGCAGGTCGGATAATCCAGTCGTATAACTCCTGGGCAGGGAGCAGCGATCGCCGGGAAAAAATGGGTGTCTTCAGATTAGATAGGAGCGTTTGTGTCGTTTGTTCAACTGTGGTGTGTCCACCGGGCAACAAGGTTGTGTGGCGAAAGAGTTTTGGTTGGGAAGACGGGGTCTGGGATGCAGTGGATTCTGGAATACTGACAATTACCTCTATCCGATCGGCAAGAACAATGGGATACATGACCGCTGCCTGGCGATCAATGGCGTCAATATTGACAGGATTGCCATCCAGGCAGGCCGTTCGGAAGAAGTTGTCGAGTTCTGCCAACTGGAGAGACTCGATAGTTTTTCGAGCTTTTTCGAGTTCCAGGGACGAGGGCGTCCGGTCGGGGTCGAGAAGCAAGGATACCAGTTCCCGGTAAATTGGCTCAATTTCATTGCGAAAGGAAAACTGAACCTCGGTGCTGGTAGCGATCAAATCGCCGCGAATGGTCTCCAGGTTGGCGAGGGACTGCTCGTAGGCAGCGATCGCCCCTTTCCGTTTCCCCTGAGCCGTGTAAATGCGCCCCAACTGCCACTGCCAGCGGTACGATAGGTCTGCCGCCTCCATCCCATCAGCCACATCAAGTGCCCGTTCCACCAGCGGTTCTGCATCCTCCAACTGGTTGACCTGCCCGTACAGTTCCCCCAAATAGCCTAGCGCCAGGGAGATGACCCGGCGATCGCCCAGTGTTTCCGCCTGGTGGTATGCCGTGGAGAGCAACTGAGATGCCCGATCGAGCACAGTTCCCTGGATGCCTCGTTCAAGCCTCATGAGTTGCTGCGCCAGGGTGATATGGGCGATCGCCCCCATGCGGTTCCGAGGCAGGGCGGAAAGCCGTTGTTCAATGTCTGGAACCAGTGCCCGCGCTTCTGGCAGCCGGGACGTGTCTGTCAGCACCCGCACCCGATTGAGGAGCGCCTGCACCTGGGTTAAGGAACTCCCCTGCTGAGATGCAGAGGCGTACTGCGCCAGCGCCAGCATGGGGTCGTCCAAGGCATAGATGGTGTTCCCCAGAGCAATGTGGCTCGTGGCGATCGCCTCTTCCTCCTCTAGTCGAATTGCCATGTCGAGACTCTCTTGTAGCACCCGCTTAGAATCTTGCAAATTCCCCACCCGCCGCAGGGAATTGCCCAAGCTTTGTAGCGCGATTACTTGAGCAACAGACTCCGACTGCCCTTCCAGCAGAGGTTCCAACGCTTCCAGCGCATTCACTGCCTGGCGATGTAAGCCCAGCGTTTGCAATGCTGTCGCCCGGTTTAGGCTAGCACGGATCTGCCCGTCCCTGTCTTCAATCTGACGGTAGAGCTGATCTGCATCTTCCCAGGTGTCGAGGGCGTCTGCCGCATTGCCCTGGGACAGTTGTAGCGATCCATAGGCGTCTAACGCCTGGGCACGAATGGGGACGGAAGGCAGCGATGATGTTGTCTCTAACATTTCCAGGCTCTGGCGAACAGCGGATTCTGCCTGTACCCACTCCCCCAACGCTTGATAGACGAGGGAAAGATTACTGAGGGCTGCCGCTTCAAACAGGCGATCGCCCGCTGCCTGATACTGGGCAATGGCTTCCAGAAGAATCCTACGCGCATCCTCAAAACGCCCACTTTGATAGAGGGCATAGGCATCGGTCAGGGGAGCTTGCAAAGAGGTGAGAGCATGATGGTCAGCGCGAGCAGTCACAGAGGGGGGAACTGTCGTCACTGCATTCGAGGGCGCGAATGCCTGTCCGGGAAATGCCATAACGCAAACCCACGTGGCGATCGCTAATCCAGCCCACCAGATACGCCGCCTCATACCGACTGCCCTCTTAAACAGTTACATTCCACAGTTATATTCAAAATATCCTAGTACTCGACGGCGTCAATAGCCCTTCTGTTTTTGATAGGCAGAACTCCTGGCACATAAAGAATCCCCATTCTGCCTTCATCCTTCTGACTTCTGCCTTCTGATACTAGTGCAGCGCCCTACAGATGGATTCCAAAGCTCCTATTGATGCCAAATCCCTTTCTAAGCACCTTGGCACCATCAAAATTAAGTGTAAGTAACCCAGCATAAGTAGCCTAAAAACCTAAAAACCGGGGGAGCGCCCCTCAGGGGCGCTCCCCCGGTTTTTAGGTTGAGTTTATGTAACTACTCAGGCTATGAATGGCACACCCTGCGGGAAGAGCAAAGCTCTACAGTTTGGGAGAAGGAGAACTGAACATATTCAAAGTCCCTCTCCCAGGTTGGGCTACTAAGTATACATAAGTTATCTGGCCTAGCTAATGCTGGGCTTGATCCTCCCTAACCCTCCTAT
>CAYXJG010000170.1:7883-10621 GCA_964465285.1 uncultured bacterium | reverse complement strand
TTAGGGAGCAAAAAGGTCGCCTCAGGCGACCTTTTTGCTCCCTAAATTTCCATAACGAGAATTGCTAATATGCAGACGCATCAATATGCAGACGCATCAATATGCGGATTCATTGATGTGCACAAAGGATCCTCAATTCCCCTCCAGTTTGCTAGACTCTGTTCGAGAGAAAAATGTACGTGCTGTACGATGCTGCTGCCCTATTATTAACTAATTATCACAGGACTTACGTAAGTCCTGTATGTTTAGCGCATGCTGTGGGGAGGGGGAGTCTGCGCCTGCTAACCTTTCATCAATGCGTAAGCCCTACATAACGACATATGACTAGAGTTCTTATTGTTGAAGATGAGCGAATCATTGCCTGGAATATTCAGGAAGTCTTGAAACTCACTGACCATGACGTTATCTCTTCTGTTTCCACCGCAGAAGAAGCGATCGCCCTAGCAGGGCAACTGCGGCCTGACCTGGTGCTGATGGATATTCGGCTGAGGGGCAAGCTAGACGGAATCGCAGCAGCAGAGGAGATCTACACAACCTACGGAATTCCCAGCATCTATCTGACGGCATATGCTGACGACTGTACTGTGGAACGGGCAATGGAGACAGCCCCCTTTGGCTATATTCTCAAACCCTTTAAGCGCAGTGATCTCTTGCTCGCGATTAAAGTGGCTATTCAGCGGCATGAACGGGAACAAACATCGACCGCCCAAACGCGACGCTACAATGCCATGTTGAACAGCTTGGGGGAAGGGGCGATCGCCACAGACGCAGATGGCCAAATCACTGATATGAATGATGCGGCTGAACGGATGACGGGCTGGAGTGCCCAAGATGCGGTTGGCAAGTCGATTCAAGAGATTCTACAGCCCCTCTATCCTGAGGGCGAATCGGCGATCGCTGATTCCCTCAAAATGACTATTCAGAACCACATGTCGGCTCAGCAGGATAACCATCGCGCCCAGTCTCCGGTCTCCGAGCTTGTCCTGGGCAGTGGGGAGGGTCACCAGGTCAATGCCTCTGTGCCAGCTCTCCTTGTGGATGACCAGGATAACGTGATTGGCTGCATCATGACCCTGCGCAATGTCATCAGCCACCACACGGCGTTATCTTCCCCGGATTTTTCTAATCCAGAGCCATCTACGCCAGAGTCTCCTGGGAATATTGCCTTCAAGGGGTCGGAGACTCCCATTGATGAAGCAGAAGGGGCGCTTGCCTACGGCCATCAGGCAGCGTTGCTTGCAAAATTTACAACCGCCATTCGAAAGTCGTTGGATGATAAATCTATTATTCAGGATATTGTCAACGACCTGGGCCGCAATCTAGGGCTGCTGGGGTGTCACGTTACGGTGCATCAAGCCCACTCGCCCAATACGTCAATCCTTGTTGCGGCTTTTTGCGGAGACAATCCAGATTTGACCCATTTTTCACCAATCGGTGATACACGATCAGCCATTATTAGACAACTGTTGCTTCGCCAACCGATTCACTGCTGCCTGGCAACCTCTGTGGACTCACCTCTGCCGTTTCAACACCCCGATCCATGGGTAGCGGCAGTCATCTGCCCAATCCTCAATCATCACGGGGCACTGATGGGCGATTTATTAGTCATGCGGCCTGTTGAAGCCCCTTTCTCTGCCGCAGACATGAGCTTCCTCCAGTACATGGCCGACCACTGTGCGATCGCCATCCGCCAGTCCCACCTCTACCAAACCGTCCAGAGCTATCAGCATGACGTGGGCGATCGCCCTATCCTCAAGGGTCTGCCGCCCGGCTGGATCACCGCCCTGTCCCATGAATTACGGACTCCCCTCTCCAACATCAAAATGGCAAGCCAGATGTTAGAACTGGCGCTCAAGTCTCTGGGATTGCTAGAGGACATGGGCCATCCAGCCCAAGAATACTTTCAAATCCTCCGGTATGAGTCCCAGCGAGAAGCCCGCTTGGTGGAAGCACTGGTAGAAGCAAATCAATCGTCAGATACCCAGGTTCTCACCTTCAACTCAACCAATCTGTTTGTGCTCATTCAGGAGGTCGTGAATCCATGCCTGTGGCAAGTGACCAAAAAAAATCAGCAGTTGATGATTCATAACGGGGATGACCCCCTGATTATTAAGACCGTGCCTGCCATTCTCAAACGAGTCCTCGGAGAATTGCTGGATTATGTCTGCCGCTACTCCTCCCCTGGATGCGATATTCACATTTCGGCACGGATGATCCCCCCAATGCTGCAAGAATCCACTGATGGCTGGGATGAACAAAACCCCCAGAAGAGCGATCGCCCCCATGAATCGGCCCATGCCCTCGATAGCTTGGAACTGACCATCCAGTACACCGCCTCGCACATGACCGCCGTTGAAATCAATGCCCTCCTACACGCCTACACCCAGGATATGGAAAATAGCGCCTTTGAGCTGGGCAACACAGGGCTGGGACTCTTCTTGGCTCAGCAGCAGATCAAGAAACTCAACGGTCAACTCACCGTTCATGATGATGACGAAATGATTACATTTTCTCTATATCTTCCTGATACCCGTGTAAATCGTGAAAAGCGAATACAGGAGTAGCCGTACTTTTTATCGTCCTGTATGCCCCGTGCTCGTGTGCCACTCAAGTCGAAACAAAAAACTGTCCTATGAGTGGGAAAGCTCCGGCATCCAGTGAAGATACAGTGTTGCCACTATTACTGAGTTGCTACTGTTACTGAGTTGCCACTATTACTGAGTTGCCACTATTACTGA
>CAYXJG010000170.1:0-7783 GCA_964465285.1 uncultured bacterium | reverse complement strand
CTGAGTTGCTACTGTTACTGAGTTGCCACTATTACTGAGTTGCCACTATTACTGAAACGATGAACCAGAGGCCGAAGAGCGCAAAGTCAGAGAGCCCCCAGTCTGTCAATAATGTGCTAGAGGGAACCCGCCATCAAGGTCAAGGATGAACATCGAGGATGAGAGGCTAAACAAAGCATTACCGGACAGCGAGAAATGGTCCCCTTATAACCCATTTGACATTTATCTAAGTTGCCGTCGTATTGACTTGCTGTCGCATTAACTTGCTGTCGTATTGACTTGCCATCGCATTAATTTGCCATCTAGGGATCGAACGGGATACTAGGCTCGACATGGCTGAATAGAAGCGGTTCAATGTGGTTCAATATACAGTTGTAGCCAGCCTTGAATGCCTGACTGTTTGAAGCGCAACCCAGTGCAAAAAGGCCGAGGTGAAGGGCGATTTCATCACGTTTTGCGTCATTCTAGAAACTTTCAGCGGTGAACAGCGTCTACTGTAGTGCGGCTTCTTGTTGCAAATTTTCGTTAGTGTAAGTTTTACCTATGCCATCTGCAGCACCTCACATAGAACGTCAAGAAACTCTCATTCTGGGAAAAGATTCAACGCTACCCCCCAATAAGCTCTCGCATTACGAATTGATTGCCCGGTGCCAGATTGGGCTACGCCCCGACAAGATGATGTTTGCCGAACTGGTGCGTCGATACCAGCCTCACCTGGATAAAGTCTTGTATCATCTTGCTCCTGACTGGGGCGATCGCGCAGACTTGGCTCAAGAGGTTTGGATTCGCGTCTATCGAAACTTGCGGCGCTTGCAGGAGCCTGGAAAGTTTCGCAGTTGGATGACTCGGATTGCGACTAATCTCTTCTACGATGAACTGCGGAAGCGGAAGCGGGTACAAAATCCCCTTTCCTTGGATGCGCCCCGCCAAGCTGATGATGGCGAGATGGACTGGGACATCGCAGACTCCGACCCAGGCCCTGATCAGGATATTGTCACTCGGGAGTTTTACGAAAAGCTGCGGGAGGCGATCGCCGACCTGCCAGAATCCTTTCGAACCACCATTGTTCTGAGGGAAATTGAGGGTATGGCCTACGAAGAGATCGCTGAAATCACCGGAGTGTCTCTCGGTACGGTTAAATCTAGGATTGCACGGGCACGACAGCGCCTGCAATCGCAGCTTGAACTTTACATCAATATTTAAGTAGGTCAGTCTTAATAACCTCAAAACCTAAAAACCGGGGGAGCACCCTGGAGCGGCACAGCATTGCCGTGCCGCTACACCGAAAATTGGATTTCTTTCATCCTTGATCCCTACACGACTTGGCAAGCTTCAGGAAAAAATTAGAGGTTTGGCGCGCGCGCCGCGCGCGCCAAACCTCTATCTTTGTGTGAAACTTGCCAAGTCGTAAAGAACAACGTTTGCTGTAGCAAATCTCAGAAATATGAAGATTTTTAGGATTCTACTCAGTTCAGGAGCAAAATCATTCAGGCTACGTCATCTATTTTATGAACGATGAACGGATTGATGAACTGCAGCAAAATAACGTCAATGATCGTGGTCAATACCTTGGCACAATTAAGAACTAACTTCAAAACCCTGCGCTGCCCGCGCAGCAGGCAGCGCAGGGTTTATGGGGCTTATGTCTAATTGTGACCACTGACGTAGTGACCACTGACGTAGTGACCACTGACGTAGCATGCCATGGGGCCTCGACCCTCTAATCTGACCTCGACATGCTGGAGTCATCTCTATTCAAGATCTATTCAAGATGGTTACTGGAGCCGCTGATGAGTTGTCCATCTAGAGATTAGCTGACTTTTTTAGATAGCTTAGTTAGAATATGTCACTGGCATGGGATTTTGGTTCAATGCTTTGACCTGGCTTCAATGTTTTAACCACACTATTTGGACTGCTGAAATGTCGAATAAAAACGATGCAATGCATCCCCGCAGTCACAAGCGGCCCCCAACTGGTAATAATGGCTCTGATCCAATGGTGAACCTCATGAAAGACCGATGGGAACTACTCAATGCCTACCTTGACTCAGAGGTATCCCCGGACGAAAGACGCTTAGTTGAGCGCTGGCTCCGTGAAGATCAGAAAATGCAGTGTCTATATGCCCGCTTGCTTTATGTGCGGCGAGGGCTGCAATCAGCGCCCGTTCCCACTGCGCAGGGATGTGATGCTGAGGCAATGGTGCAAGCGGTCGAAAAGCGCATCAATCGCCGTCGCCCACAGCGCACCTTAGTTTGGGTTGGAGCGGCGATCGCCGCCTTCTTTGCCACGGTGCTGACTCACAATGTGCGGATGCCGGGGCTGGTGCCCAACAAGACCGATGAGCTACCCACCATTCGGTTAGATCAGCCCTTGATGCCGATTCCAGAAAAATCAAACGATATCCCCCTTCAGGAGAGAATTAACATCTCTCTAGATCAGCCTCTCCTAAATATCCCGACGCCCTCAGCTCTGGAATCAAGCCCAGCACGTGCAGAAACTAAAGAGAATGATGGCTTGTCTCCGTCTCAGAACACGGCTTCCCCTAACGAGTCCGTGTCTGAAGGCGGCACGCTCTAGGGCAGCGTTCCAACTGAAATTGGAGTCCTTCCTGGAGAGACTGCTCCTTTGGATCACGACTTGGCAAAGTTCTCAAATTTACACCGCAAAAATAGGGGTTTGGGGCGCGCGGAGCGCGCCCCAAACCCTTAATCTTTCGTGAAACTTGCCAAGTCGTGTAACTAAAACGGGTTGAGCATAAGATGCATGTCTAAAATGCATGTCTAAAATGCGTGTCCAAAATGAACGGGGCATTAGACGTTTTATAGGTGATGCCAGGTTCCCGCTGGTAGTTCTCTTCCGCCGTGCCGGATGACATTATCGTGACTCATAAGGTATGCCCAAACCTGGCCTTGGCTAATGCCTTGCAGGTCAAATATCTCAATCTTCCTGCGATTATACTCATTCTCATCCGGAAGCCGGCGGGGGTCGTAGTCTTCCAAAATATCCAGGGTATACAGCGTAGAGGGCTGATCCAGGCATAGTACAACGCCGCATACCGGGCGATCGCCCACGGTCATGGCTGGGTATCCGACAGGCAAGTGATAAAGCGTCCCGTAGGCGATCGCGTCAAACTCACCAGTGACATGGCCCTGGCAATAGCGTAAATAGTTACACCCTCCAGGCTTCAACGTTCCATAGACAAACACCCTAATCTCTCCATCGTTCTCTTCATCAGCATGCGAAGCGGGTTGCGACATACAGAGGGATAGCTGTAGGGAGTAATCGGCGATCGCCCTGTCTACGGGCGCGTTTAGAGAGGCTTCCTGGGGATGCTCATTGTCAGGCACGGCCTGATTTAGCATGATGCGGCTTCCTATTCTCAAAACATTACGCTTAAATGAAGCGTAGCGATAGTTTCACTCCCCGTCAATCTCGTCAATGCCCTGTCTATGACTGCTGCCCAGCCCTCCCATCGGTCATGTATTGATATCCTTACGGATTATCACAACCAAACCCTCTCCAACGAGGAGGCGATCGCCCAGTTGACCCACTACGCCCAGGGGCATCCTGCATACGCTGCCGCCTTCGGCGTCGATATCAGAGACGGAGACGCCTACCAGCAATGGATTGCTCACCAGTTTTCTTGCTACCAGGACTACTGGCCTGCTTTCTGCCAGCTTTGTCAGGACACCCTGAAGATTCACCCCTACCCCGTTGAAACGCTGTGGCGGTTGTGGCTTCCCCTGGCAATTCAGCTTGCACAACTCCGACAAACCCTCGGTCGGCCTGTGGTTCAGGGCGTGTTAGGTGGGCAAGGGACAGGCAAGACGACGTTGGCAACGGTGCTTGCTCATTTGCTGAGACATCAGGGCTATCGGGTCTGTGGATTTTCCATCGATGATATCTACAAGACCCACCGCGATCGCCAGAGGCTCATGGATGCTGATCAGCGGTTGCGCTGGCGGGGGCCACCGGGAACCCACGACGTTGACCTGGGGCTTCGGGTGCTTCGCCAGGTGAAGCAGGGCGAGTCGTCGGTTTCGATTGCCGTACCCCGCTTTGATAAATCTCTGCATGACGGGTCGGGCGATCGCATTGAGCCAGAGTTCATTCAGGGAATCGATATCCTATTATTTGAGGGATGGTTTGTGGGAGCACGCCCCATTGACGCCGCCGCCTTCGACACTGCGCCACCCCCCATTTGCACCGAGGGCGATCGCCAGTTTGCCCGCGACACCAATATCCGGTTGATGGAGTACCTGCCCCTCTGGAATGAACTAGATCGGCTGATGGTGCTGTATCCTACCGACTACCGCCTCAGTCAGCAATGGCGGCAGCAAGCCGAAGAGAAGATGAAAGCGAGGGGAAAATCTGGCATGTCTGAGGACGAGATCCGCGATTTTGTGGAATATTTCTGGCGATCGCTCCATCCCGATCTATTTATCACCCCCCTGCTCCATCAACCAGATAGGGTTGATATCGTAGTTACCATCACTCCTGACCGCTCCATCCAATCGATTTATACACCGCCTCCACGTTCGTCGCCCTAGGATTCTATGAAAAGAGATTCTATCGATATGGGCGTCATAGGCAGATGGGTCACTCATTCGCCTCCTAAACCCGCATAACCATCTCCATCCCTAGTACACTATGACTATGATGAATACTTTCGATGCCACTGCTAACGGTCGCCGCTCCTTTGAACTTCCGGGTGCCCGGCCCCACTACACCCCCGACCGCCCAGGTCAGGTCGAGCATATCTTTCTAGATCTTGACTTTGATATTCCAAATCAAAGCTATCGTGGCACCTGTACGATTCGCATTAATCCTGTGCGAGACGGAGTTGACAGGCTCATCCTAGATGCAGTGAACCTGTCCATTGATCGGGTTGTCATTCGAGATGTCGAACAGCCCTTTGATTACGATGGCGAACAGTTGACAATTCGTCTAACGGAGCCAACAGTGGCAGAGGGGCGGGTAAACGTGGCGATCGCTTACCACGTCAACCAGCCCCAGCGAGGCATTTACTTTATTGCGCCGGATGAGCACTACCCTGACAAGCCTGTTCAGGTCTGGACTCAGGGGGAAGACGAAGATTCCCGCTTCTGGTTTCCCTGTTTTGACTATCCGGGTCAGCTTGCCTCCTCAGAAATTCGTGTGCGGGTGCCTAAGCATTTGTTCGCCATCTCCAACGGCGCACTGATTTTGACCCAAGAAGAAGGAGACAGCAAAGTCTATCACTGGCGACAGGAAGAGGTGCATCCTACTTATTTAATGACGCTGGCGATCGCTGACTTTGCCGAAATTCGTGACGAGTGGCAGGGCAAGCCCGTCACCTACTACGTCCAGAAGGGGCGCGAAGGGGATGCCCGCCGCACGATGGGCAAAACGCCGCGCATGATCGAGTTTTTTAGCCGAGCCTACGGCTATCCTTACCCATACCCCAAGTACGCCCAGGTCTGCGTAGATGACTTCATCTTTGGGGGCATGGAAAACACCTCCACGACCCTGCTCACTGACCGCTGCCTGATTGACGAACGGGCGGCATTGGACAACCAGAGAGCCGAGAGCCTGGTCGCCCATGAACTCGCCCACCAGTGGTTCGGGGATTTGGTGGTGATCAAGCATTGGTCCCATGCCTGGGTAAAGGAGGGCATGGCGTCCTACTCCGAAATCATGTGGACGGAACAGGAGTACGGTGCGGACGATGCCGCCTACTATCGCCTCAACGAAGCCCGCAGCTACATCGGCGAAGATACGGCCCGCTACCGCCGCCCTATGGTGACTCACATCTACCGGGAAGCCATTGAGCTGTACGATCGCCACATCTACGAGAAGGGAGCATGCGTCTACCACATGATTCGCGCTGAGCTGGGGGATGCCCTGTTTGAACGTGCTATTCATACTTTCGTGCAGGACAACGCCCACAGCACCGTGGAAACCATTGACCTGCTTCGAGCTATTGAGAAAGCCACCGGACGAAACCTCCAGTTCCTCTTTGACCAGTACGTGCTGCGGGGGGGACACCCCGATTACAAAGTCAGCTATCGCTGGGATGGAGACAGCAACCTCGCCAAAGTCACTGTGGTGCAAACCCAGGCGAAGGAAGGGGACAAAAGCAGCACCAGCGAGCTGTTTGACCTGAAAATTCCGATTGGCTTCGGCTACATCATCAATGAGTCAGAATCTGCCGATGCTGCCCCCAACTTTATCGAGGTTAAGCCCTTCACCGTGCGCGTCCACGAGCGGGAGCAGAGCTTCTATTTCCCTCTGGAGAGCAAGCCCCAATTCATCAGCTTTGATGAGGGAAACCATATTCTCAAGACGGTGACGCTGGAGTACCCCGTGGCGGAACTAACCGCCCAGCTCCACCACGACCCCGACCCCATTTCCCGCATTTACGCTGCCGAGGCATTGGCAAAGAAGGGGGGACTAGAGGCGATCGCCGCCCTCGCCCTCGCCCTCCAGCACGATCCTTTCTGGGGCGTCCGGGCAGAAGTCGCTGACAAACTCGCCACCATCAAGCTCGACCAAGCCTTTGAGGAACTCGTCAAGGGCTTAGAGGATGCCCATCCCCGTGTGCGCCGTGCCGTGGTGCAAGCCCTGGCAACGGTCAAGACCAAAGCCAGCTACAAGGCGCTGAAGGCGATCGCCAAGCGCGGGGACGCCAGCTACTACGTGGAAGCTGCTGCCATCAAAGGCTTAGGCACCCTTGCTGCCAGCAGTCTCCGGGACGCTAAAGGGAAAGAAGAGAAAAAAGCCATCAAGCTATTCACATCTGTTCTGGAAAAGCGGGCAGGGTGGAACGAAGTGGTGCGATCAGGGGCGATCGCCGGACTCAGCGAAATGAAGTCCTCTGAAGACGCCCTCAACCTGATTCTGGACTACACCGCCCTGGGCGTGCCCCAACCCCTGCGTCTCGCCGCCATTCGCGCTCTTGGCACCATTGCATCGGGCCCATCCAAGCCCAACCTGGAGCGCATTCTGACCCGGCTAGATGACCTATCTGGCGAAACCTTCTTCCTGACGCAAGTAGCCGTGGTCAGTGCCCTGGGAAACATCGAGAGCAAGCGGGCGATCGCCATTCTTAAGTCCCTCGCCACCCAGTCCCCCGATGGACGAGTTCGCCGCCGCGCCGAAGAAGCCGTCCAGAAGGTACAAAACGCCATCGGTAAGGACGAAGCCCTAAAAACTATCCAGGGCGAACTTGACCAGGTAAAGAAAGAAAATCAGGAACTTCGCAGCCGCCTAGAAGCCCTAGAAGCCAAAGCATTCTAACTCCCATTCTCTCCTTCCTTTCCCAACCATGACTGATCTACAAACCGCCGACAAACTCCTTAAGCAAGTGGACTGTCTGAAAGATGACAGCACGCCCCTGCCCCCTAAAAAATCTCTGCAAACTTCGCTAAAACTGGTCGCCAGTAAATCTGACTTTCAAATTTTTGGAGTCTGTGCCAGTAGCCTCAGCGAAGGTATGGATGCCCTGACGCGCTATGCCCAAGCTCTCGGCTATACCTTACCCGCTGATACGCCGCTCGATGAGATTGCGGGAGCTGCCTACATCAAGTTCAATCCCAAGGCGGGCTTACTCTATGCCGATACCTATCAGGGTGATCACCGGGGAGTTCTAGTATCCTGCCAGTCTGCCTATGCGGATGGGCTAAACGAAATGTATGGTCACTTACCCCTCGATCTATTCTAGGTGTGCTTAGGGATCTGCGGCTAAAAAAGATACCGGAAGAAAAGGGCAGCGGGCGCAGCCCGCTGCCCTTTTCCGGGTACT
>CAYXJG010000169.1:0-10676 GCA_964465285.1 uncultured bacterium | reverse complement strand
GGGATCAGTATTGTTCCAGCGTGTTATCAAATACTTTTCAAACATTCTCTAAGGAACGAGAATTAAATAGTTTGAACCAAATGTTGGTGAAGCGGTGCGGCATCGCCGCACCGCTTCACCAACATTGAATTTTATTTAATCCTTGCGTCCAAACGGTGAGTCCACTCATGAGACTTCGCCCGTGCAGATGCCGTGGCTTCTGCCAGCGCGCTTCCTCAATATATCGATACAGTATAATGACTCACTCCACTGATTGCTTGAACTCCCTAGCCATTCAAGCTGCCCACAGGCGATTTGCCCAGGACTACATTGAAAACCGTGATGGCGATCGCCCCTTCTCTCCCGCCTGGCTTCATCCCCAATGGGACTGGAATATTCACCTGTACGATCGGGTCACGTCCACCAATCAAGTCCTGTGGCAGCTTTTCGACTCGCAGCACGGACAGTATCATGCCTCAGCAGTAGCCCAACCGAAAGCGGCGATCGCTCGTCAGCAGATGTACGGCAAAGGCCAATGGTCGCGGCAGTGGCTTTCATCACCGGGGGGGCTGTATCTTTCAGCCGGACTGACCCTTCATATTCCTGTGCAGATGACAGCAATCCTCACCCTGTCTACTGCCTGGGGAATCGCTGATGCCCTGGCTAGAGCAAGTGTTCCCATCGGGCTGAAGTGGCCCAATGACTTGGTAATCGACGGCAGAAAACTGGGTGGCATTCTGATTGAGACCCGATTGCGGGGCGATCGCATTTCCCGCGTCGTGATCGGCGTCGGAATCAATTGGACAAACCCCATCCCAGAGACCGGGATATCTCTCCATTCGCGATTGATGGCTCAGCCTGATTCAGCAATTGATACCCTCAACGATGTGGCGGCAGTGGTGTTGCTGGGCATTCAAACAGGAATCGAGCGGTGGCGGCAAGAGGGGAGTAGGGCGATCGTTACCGCTTACGAAGCATTTTGGGTAAACCGTGGACAATGGGTGACTCTCCCTATGACTCAGAACACCAAAGCTACGGATAAATGGGCTCCTGGGCAAAGCAGTCTCTTAAAGAGCAGTGCCCCAGAAAGCAGTGTCCCAGAAAGCAGTGTCCCAGAAAGCAGTGTCCCAGAAAGCAGTCCTGTAAGCAGTCCTGTAAAAGGACAAATCATTCGCGTTCACGAATCAGGCAATCTCGTCATCCATATTCCTTCAGCCACTAACCTGCCTTCACAAGAAGTCTTGTGTGCTCCCGGAACAATCACGCTGGGATACGGTCAATGGGAAAAAACTGAACGTTACAGCGGTGTGCAAGCGGATTGACCATGGCCAAGATTTACAGGGAGATTTATGAGGCATGACTTGTTAGAGGTTATCCACACGACTTGGCAAAGCTCTCAAATTCCCAACGAAAAAACAGGGGTTTGGGGCACGCTCCGCGCGCGCCAAACCTCTGTTTTTTCGTGAAACTTGCCAAGTCGTGTATCCAGATTTTGGCTGGGTTGCCTTGAAACATCTTCAGGGGGCATGGGCACGCTGTTGCACCAATGCTTGGAAGTAGAACTACAGATAGCTAACCTGTACCCTATGCCAGCTATGTAACCTATGCTAACTATAGGTTTGCCAATCCAAAATCGAAAATCCAAAATCGAAAATTGGTATAACGAACGCAACGGCGACCTGCGCAGGCCGTAGCCTGCTCCAATCTGCTCAGCCAACAGCAGGATGCAGACGTAGGAATTTCCGATAAACTAATGGTTGGCCTTCGACAATAAATAGGCCTGTTGATCGAACGAAATCAGGACCGCGGGCTTGCACGATTGAGTAATGGGTGGGAGAACCAATATGAGACAACGGACACATCAATCTTCAATGGCCTATCACACTGTCATGATGTCTCATGCAGCGCTAATCGCCGGTGGCTTAGTTGGCATGGGTGCCATTCATGGGGTAGTCGCCCCTGGAGCGATCGCCTATGGCGCGATCGCCCAACCTTCAGCGCCTAGCCAGCATGCTCTTGCCGATGACACCCATGACGGGCAATCATCAGCCCCGTCCTTGCTGGCTCCTGCCCAGTCTGTATCTGCCCCTGAAAAGCTAACTGCAGCGCCCTCTCCCATCGCACCCCTCGACCAGCAGCGCACGGCGGCGATCGCCCCGATTGATGTATCAACCGTTTCTCCTGAGTTTTCGGTATCCCGTGACGGCACTGAAAACCTTGGCAGTACCTACATTGACCCGACAGAGTACAGCTTGGGGGCGACCCCGACTCCGTCGGTCATTCTGACTGAGCGCTCGACGGGCTGCAGCACTGTTTTAGAGCAGGGGCAGGTGGTGTCAAACTCCATCTGCACTCCATCTACGTCTGTGGGAACACATTCCCCAAACTTGCCATCCGTCAATGCCGTACGGGTGGGTGCCCTCAGCATGGGCCCTGATGGGATTCGACTAGTGCGGAGCCTGAACATCAACGACTATTACAACCGCACAGCCCGACCCCAAGCATTTTCGGGGAACGGCGATCGCCAGCTAATGTTCCCGGTGTCTGTACCCGCGATGGTTTCGTCGCCCTTCGGTTGGCGTGTGCATCCCATCTTTGGCAGCGTGAGGATGCATACGGGAACCGACATTGCAGCCCCCACAGGAACGCCCGTTGTCGCCACCTATTCAGGGCGGGTCACCGTAGCTGATTTTCTCGGCGGTTATGGCCTTACGGTCGTCCTTCGCCATGACGACCGCACCATCGAGACCCTCTATGGGCACCTGTCAGAAATCTTCGTGCGCCCTGGCGATACGATCGAGCAGGGTGAAGTCATTGGGCGCGTGGGCAGCACCGGTAATTCCACTGGGCCACACCTCCACTTTGAGCTGCGTAAGCCCACCGCAAATGGCTGGGTGGCAGTAAACAGCGGCGATCTCCTGCAAGATGCTCTGGGTCTTGTCCAAAACGGCTTGCAGCTCGCGTCTGTGGATGACGAGCAGCCATCGGATACCTTACTAGCCCTCAATGTTCCTGAATTCCTGCTATCGGGCAAGGATGCTACCAAAGATGCCCCCGAAGCAAAGGAATGAATCAGCGACTTGATAAAATTTCTCGTCCCATGTAGGGCTGTAGCGCGTCAGGAATGCGAACCGTACCGTCTGACTGCTGGTAGTTCTCCAGAATCGCGGCCATCGTTCGACCGATTGCTAAACCTGACCCATTGAGCGTGTGTACCAGATGGGTTCCCTTTTTGCCGGGTTCTTTAAACCGAATACTGCCGCGCCGCGCCTGGAAATCTGTGCAGTTAGAACAGCTCGAAATTTCCCGGTATTTTCCAGAAGAGGGCAGCCACACTTCTAAATCATAGGTTTTCACAGAGGAGAACCCTAAATCCCCTATGCATAGGGCAATGACACGATACGGGAGCTTCAGGGCTTGCAGCACGGATTCAGCCTGCCGGGTTAGGGACTCCAGTTCATCAAATGAGGTGTCGGGATGCACAAATTTGAACATCTCCACCTTGTTGAACTGGTGGAGGCGGATCAAGCCTCGCGTGTCGCGCCCGTAGCTGCCCGCCTCCCGCCGGAAGCAGGGCGTATAAGCGCAGTGATAAATGGGCAGGTCATCTGCGGACAGAACTTCGTCTCGATAGAGGCTGGTGACGGGAACTTCGGCTGTAGGGGTGAGCCACAGGTCGTCGCGATCGCACTTAAAGCTCTCGTCAGCAAATTTGGGCAGTTGTCCTGATGTTGTTAAGGATTGGGTATTGATTAAAAAGGGCGGCATCACCTCTACATAGCCTGCCTGGATGTGGAGGTCGAGCATGAACTGAATCAGCGCCCGCTCCAGGGCTGCCCCTGCCCCCAAGAGCGTGACAAATCGACTTTGGGCAATGCGCACCGACCGCTCGAAGTTGAGAATGCCCAGCTTTTCCCCCACGTCCCAGTGGGGCAGGATATCAGGGTTGTCCGGCAGGTACTCATCCCCCCAGCGGCGCACTTCTACATTGTCGTCTTCGCTTTGCCCCAGGGGCGTCGATTCATGGGGGAGGTTGGGCAGGGTCAAGAGAATGTCTTTGAGTTGGGCTTTAATCTCCCGCTCTTTTCCCTCGATACCACTCACCTGGGTCTTGAGCTGGTTGCCCCGATCTCTCAACGCTTTAATCTCATCTCCCTTGGGGTCGGCCCCCCCTTTAATTTTCTGACCCACTTCGTTGCCGATGGCATTGCTCTGAGCTTGCAAATCCGACCGCTCTGTTTCGAGCCTTCGCTGCTGCCGCGCTAAATCCAAAATGGGAGACAGGTCGTAGCCGTCTCCCCGGAGGTTGAGTTGCTGCTGAACTGCGTCTGGATGTTCCCGAATTTGCCGAATGTCAAGCACAGGTATGTCCCATTATTGATGTGTAACGTTACCCATCAGAATACAGTGCTTTTCGCTGCACAGGAATGCTCCCCGCATATCGATCGAGTGATTTTGAAATCGTTGCGGCGCAACGATTTCAAAATCACCTTTCGAGCCGTGTGACGTGATGAGACTGATGCAAGCAACCTGCATCAGGGGTGGGCACTGCCCACCCTACGCTTGCGCCCTGACTGGATGGGGCTAAGCCATGACTTCCACAGGGGCGAAGTCGATGTCCGTCAGGGCACCGCTGCCAGTGAACAGAATGTCCATGCGGGCAACTTCGCTGATGTTAACGCCGAGTTCCTGAACGGAGTTATCTCCAAGGGATTCGATCTCAACGGTGTCGATGATGGCGTCGTCTTCACCGAAGAAGGTGATAAGGCTCCCCTCTTCTTCGATGTCGAGCAGTCCCACACTGGTTACCGTTGCCAAGCTGTCGAACTCGACGCTAATCGTGCCGCCTTGGGCTGCATCATCCGGATTGGAGGAATCCCCATCTTCAGAGACGATGAGGACGTTGCCCAGGGTGTCAGAGGCTAGATCTTGGTCCCCCCCTGTGATGTTGGCCGTGTCGAAAATCATCACGCCGAACTCTGAAAGGGTGGAGAAGGTCGCCCCTTCAAACTGATCGGTGACGATCGTTCCAGCCGCAGGGCCTTCAAAGTCAATGGAGGCCGCCTGGCCTTCACTGGAGTCATCGCCATCGGTCAGCAGCGCATCGATGCGGGCATCTCCTACATCAGCGCCTGCCAAGCCCGGATCAAGGCCAAGTAGACCGACTATTTCAGGAGCTAGCAGCAAGTCAGCTTCAGCAATGGTCAGTTCGGTCTCGGATATCTCCAAAACCCCAGGGGCACCGATATCAAACAGAATATCGACATCATTGCCCTGGAGGGTGTCTTCGACAAAGAAGCCGCTTGCCGTATCGGAGGTGCGATCGCCATCAAAACCAATGGAGAAATTGCCTACGGTGACTGCGCCATTGAAGGTGACTGTCCCCGTATGCTCAATAGTTCCCCCGACGGGTGCAAACGGATCAGCGGTGAAGCTGAAGTCTGTGTCATCGCTAATGTCGAAACCAACCTGGAAGTCCTCCGAGAAGGGATCGGCATCGCTGTCTGCGCCCGTTAAGACCAGGCCAGCCGCCGACTCTAGCAGGGGCAGATCGAGGAAGACACTGGTGACGCCATCTTCAACGGCGAAAGCGTCTCCGATGGGTGCCATTGCCTCTCCCAGGACGGTGTCATCACGGAACGCCAGGTTCTGCAACCGCTCATCCAGGTCGCGGGGCGTGTCCTCTTCAGCAAAGGGTGTGTCGAAGAAGTTATCGAACAGGTATTCTGCCAGGGCGTCTTGCTCAGAGCCATCGGGGGCAAAGGTGGCGTCACCGGTGCGCTCTGCCTCGTTAGCCTGGACTAGCTGCTGGTAGTTGGTGCCGAAGGTGGGGAAGGGATAGCCATCGCCACCGACACCCGAGGGGTCACCTTCGTCTCCTGCCAGGAAGTTTAAGGTGACAATGCGAATGGTGCGGCTGGCGTCGCCCACCAGTTCACCATTCTCAACCAGGACATCCACAATGTTGTCTTCGTTGTCCTTGATGGCAGCAGACTGAATGCGATCGCCCGCTTCGGCGGCCAGATCAAAGCTGAACTCCACGCCGCTAACCTGGGGGAAGCGTCCTTCGGTATTGCTGTCATCCAGGCTGCTGGCGGCGATGCCGTGCTCCAGCACTGCAACCAGCCCCTCAGCGGTGAGGTCCATTACAGTCAAGCCGTTGTTGAACCGCAGGGTGTTAATGATATCCGGCTCGGAAATGCCCCCTTCGGGCTTCACCCCAGGAATTTCCTCGTTGGGCAATTGCTCTGGCTCTCCTGTTCCCCCCGCAGGAACGATGACCCGGCCAATGTCATCCCGAATGCCGCCCCCATTTTTGAGGGACACCAGAATGCTGTCGTCCCCGGTGATCTCACGGGCGATCGCCAAATTCGCATCAGCCGTCAAGTTCCCCAGGTTGGTTTCCTCCTTCCGGACGCTGCCCCGCAGACCGTTCAGGTAGACCTCACTAATACCGAAGACATTGCTCTCTTGGGCTTCGATCACGGCTCGCAGATCATCAACAATGGTCTGAATCTCGGGGTCAATCAAGCCCTCCGCACTCAGGTCAGCCACGCCCTGGTCATCGGTGGCATAGGCACCGCTGATGATGGGGTCGTAGCTTTCGGGAATGATGACGCCATTCTCATCAAAGTCAATCACCAGTCGGCCTACGTACTTGTAGTTGCCGTCGGTGTTGACCACCGCCACAGGATTGCCATCAGCATCAGTCTGGACGATGGGATACACGCCTTGGGGATCGTCACCATCTCGGAGGCGATCGGTTTCGTCAGCTAACCGAGTATTAGAACCGCCCGCTACGATAATGTCCACATTACGAAGGCGCTGGGCCAGTTCTTGCTCAATGCTGATCTGCTGCATGTGTGCCAGCAGCACGACCTTGTTGATGTCGGGATTGGCTGCCAGCAGGTCATCCACATCGGCCTGAATCTCAGCCGCTAGGGCATCCAACTGCTCTGGGGTAGGTACGCCATCAAAGGGTTGGGGGTTAACGGTCACATCGCCAGGACTGGAGATCGTGATGATGGTGGGCGTCGTGGCACCCACAACGCCAATCTTCTCGCCATTGACATCAATCACCGTGGTTGCCGCAAGGCTATTAGGCTGAGGAGCTTGGTCGTCAGGTACCACCAGGTCAGCTAAGCCTTCGATTACGTTGCCATCTTCATCGGTGGTGTCTACATTGGTGCTGAAATCCAGGTTGGAGCTGAGGTATGGGAATGCCGTTCCTGGATAGCCGCTTTCGGAGTCTCCTGAAATCAAACCTGCCAAGAATGCAGGGCCAAGGTCAAATTCGTGGTTGCCCAAGGCGATCGCCTCAAAGCCCAGTTCGTTTTGAATCAGAATGTCAGCTCGTCCAGCTCCGCCCAACACGTCCTCCGACGCATTGAAAAACAGTCCCGGTAGAATTGCATCACCGGAAGAGAGAACCAGCGTATTGTCAGGCTCACCATCCCCACCCAGATCTTGTTCCTTCAGGGCATTCAGCACTGCAGAGAAGCGGGGGGCATCATCCAGGGCAGGAATGCCCGCCTCCTGGTCAGCAGCATGGAGCAGTTCGAGGGTAAAAGTGCCTGCTGGTGGTTCTTCTGTGTCGTCACCAATTTCAAGCACAGTGGTGGAGCCGCTGACCTCATTGGAGACGACCAGCAGCGGCACCCCACTAGGGCTGTCTTCCCCAGAGATAAAGGTCAATCCTTCAGGCCCCAAGTCACCCCCTGCAAGTACCTGTTCAGTCGTCGGAGCGGGGTCGCCATCGGCGTCTACGTCGAACTCTACGCTGAAGTCACGAGTGTCGTTGAAGTAGCCCACGAACTCCGAGTTTGCCGGGTCAGAAATGTCGTACACCATGACGCCACCGATGCGCTCTAGGCCAACAAAGGCGTAGGGTGTATCGTCAACAGTGCCGACGACAACCGCTTCTGGCTCTGGGCCTTTGGCATCGCTACGGCTGTCAAAGCTGCCGTTTTCGTCGTTAGTGGAGTTGAACTCCTCCGGGAAAAGCTGTGCAGTAATCTGCTCGAAGTCATCACCGCTGTCGAAAACCAGATTTCCGTCGCTATCGAAAATGGAAAAGGAACGGCCACCGTAGGAATGAATCACATCAATGTCGCCATCCCCGTCGGTGTCGCCATCAATGGAGGAGATGGCCAACCGCCCCAACTGATCCTCGTCGGCAATGTTGGGGAATGCATCAGTGATGCTGGCATCTAGCGATAATCCTGCTCTGCCAAAGGTTTCCACATCACCCAGGTCTGCCAGTCGCACAGCATCACCGAGGGGACTGTCGTCGGCATCGTCAGCATCTCCCCGGTCGTCGCCCTCGTTGGCAGTGAGAATGTAGGTTTCGCCGTTGGTCTCGAAGGTGGCGATCGCATCGGGCATGTACATTCCCACCACAGGCCAGGGCTGAATATTAATCGCATCATCTTTATCACTGGCGTCAAACCCGTTGCCGTCGAGGCTGTGGTCTTTCACGCCCAAGGGAAGAATATCGGTAATGGCAGGGGTATTGCTTGACAGGTCAACCACCGCCAACGCATTAGCTTCTTGCAATGCGACATAGGCCGTTGAGGAATCAGGCGACACAGCAATATACTCGGGTTCCACGTCCTCAGCAATGGACTTGTCAGGAAAGAGACGAAGGCCCCGCTCCACCAGGTCTGCTGTTTGGTCTTCAAACCCCTCAAAGCCAAGTGTGTCCACGCTTGCCGATAACAAGTCAATGACGGTGATAGAACCAACCGGATCATCCTCACCGTCGGGCTCGCCTTCATTGGCAACCAGCAGCTTCGTCCCGTCTGGAGTGAAGGTGACCATATCAGGCAGGATTCCGACCTCCACCTCAGTAATCAAATTGCTGTCTGTATCATATAGAGCCACCAGACCTGGTGCAGTGGCGGATTCATTCTCAATTGCCACTGCAACGAATTCATTCCCAACGGCAACACTATTGGCCCCTGCACCAAGGGCGGCAGCATTGATGGTGTTAATGCGCGTTGGATTCGTCGGGTCGCTTATATCGAGAACATCAACGGTTGAGGCATCGGCGTTCACCACAAAGAGGCGTTGTGTTGCCGGGTCATACGCATTAATTTCGGCGGCACCCTCATCAAAGATGCCAGTCTGGAACGTTCCAATCGGTGTGAGTTGAAAAGGCATAAAACAAAGGAAATAACGTCAAAATAATCACGAAAAACTGGAAACTGATGCAGCACAGTCCTGCATCAAGACAGCATGAAACGGCGAACTCGCTCAATGCGATCGCCCTTGAAAAGCTTGCACAGCTTAAAAACATTGCCTCTCAGTGCAGAGGAACTCGATTGCAGAACATACCAGCCGATGTACCTGCCTCTCTGATTCCCCGAAGAAAATTTGCCCGTAAAACTGCGTACAAATTCCTATGTAGGATATAAAGCCAAAGTAAAAATTTGTTTAAGAACTCCTCCCTTCATCAAAATTTTGTATCCAAACCCACCGATTTATAAAAATTTCATGTTATTTGAGTAAAGTCCTTTACTTCTAAGGGCTTGTAATTTAAGCCGGGAAATCCTGAATGGGCAAGGCGCCAGAATCTAGGAGTCAGAATTCAGGAGGGAACTGGCTTCTGGCTCCTGTCTCCTGGATTCTATCCTTGGGAAAACTTTCCGCCTTGAGGAATACGCCCTTCTAAGTGATTTCATGAAAAGGGCTATTTTCAACTCTTTCAAAGGCTGATTCACCAAATTTAGGGATCTGCGGCTAAAAAAGATATCTGAACACTATCATCGAGAAGCAATCAGCATTCCCTTTTACTATGGATTGCAGGAATCTGATCAGGATGACATCATTTCGACCTTATGGAACCTGCTGAACTAACGTAGGGGCACCGTCTATGGCTCGTGACAATCACCATACTCTCCAACCGTCTCTATACGATAAGGACTACTATCTCTGGATTGAGCAGCAGGTCAAGTGCTTGCGATCGCACCAGCTTGGCGCTTTAGACGTTGATGCATTGATTGACGAGTTGGGTGACATGGGGCGCAGTGAAAAGCGGGCGATGCGAAGCACTATCACCATTGTCCTGATGCATTTGCTGAAGTATCAGTTTCAACCTGAGCAACGGAGCCGCAGTTGGGACGCGACATTGATCGAACATCGGCTACGATTGCGGGATATTTTTACCGACAGCCCCAGTTTGAAACGATGTGCTCAGGATGCTGAAATTTTTCAGCAGTGCTACGAAGATGCTTGTAAACGGGCAAGCCGGGAAACGGGTCTGGCTGAATCAGTGTTTCCAGCAGCGTGTCCCTATTCTTTAGGGCAGGTTTTAGCAGAAAGTTTTTTACCAGATTAGGGCGATCGCTACCCTACGCATATCAGGAACATTCGCTACACCTGTTGGGACTGACTGTTGGAACTGAATGGCGATCGCCCACGACCGATTACCTAACTATCTAGATTAGCTCGACTGCTGGGCGAGCCAGGTTTCCAAGTCGCTGAGGGTCTGGAAGTCGAGGAGGGTTTCTCCCAACTGGTTGAGTTGGTCGAGATCGAGCGTGTTAATTGCAGACCGTAATGATTTGGGCAACTCGCCAAATTTGCGCGTTAGCTGGCGGAGGGTAAGCTGTGCGTCAGCACGTATCGCTCAACTTCTTCTCTGCCTTGTTCTCGGGCTTCTCGAATGGCACGGGGTTCGTCCAGGTCTAAGTCCA
>CAYXJG010000168.1:0-10680 GCA_964465285.1 uncultured bacterium | reverse complement strand
CCAAACCCTTATTCTTGCGTTGTGAATTTGAGAACTTTGCCAAGTCGTGTATCCAATAGAGTTGCATTGTAGAGTTGCATTGTAGAGTTGCATTAAAGTTGAGAGGTTCCTGTGAAGCAATTCTCATTTTGCGAAACTTCGCGCCCTATAGGCGCTCACTTGTATAGGTTTAGAGGGCAAAGAGGTCGCCTCAGGCGGCCTCTTTGCCCTCTAAATTTCCATCATGAGAACTGCTGGGCCCCGTGGATCAAGCTACCTGATATCCAAAAGAGTGTTAACAGCTAGGGTGACGCAAGTCCTCTACGTCTAGCAAATTGTTGAATAGTGAAGGGCTGCACTTACCACCATCCAACAATGTGCGTCAGGCTTAGATTATGAAAATTGTTGAGGAAAATGACCATGAGTTCAGTCGAGCACCTTGTGCAAATGGCAGAGGATGAGTTGACACAATACAGCACCGAGGCGCGAAAGATTGAGAAGCTGCGCCGTAAATTTAGCTTTGTTGTGCCCTACGCAGACCAACAGGCTATCCGCGATCGCCTGGATGCGGAGATGCCCACCAATATTTTGGCTAGGATTGTAGAAGGCAATCGCCAAACAGTTGCTTTGCCGTTTTGGGGCATTGGTGGACTGGGTCTTTTGCTGGGCATTTCAGGACAGCAGCCCCTGGATTTCATTGCAACGGGCATCGGCTTCTATGCAGCCTTTCAAATTCAGAAGTGGGGCTGGAAACTGGAAGCAAAACGACTTGTCATCAAAACCCTGGATGAAATTCGGGCCAATGCTGAAGCGCTTCAGACCGAGGAAACGGCATCTTCCCAGAACTAGAACGTTAAAGACCATTTCCTCACACGGCATGGGCTGAAGTACCTGAGTAGGATGAATGATAAATAATGTTTCCAGCAGCAGCCCTCTCTGAGGTTTGCCCCAGGAGAATGCTGCAATCCGTGGGCCCGATTCTTTAATTCATTCACCCTTAGGGATCTGCGGCTAAATGATCTGCGGCTAAATAAACACGACTTGGCAAAGTTCTCAAATCCATAACGAAGGAATGAAGGTTTTGGGCGCGCACCGCGCGCCCAAAACCTTCATTCCTTCATAAACTTTGCCAAGTTGTGTAAATAAAGATACTGGAGGAGAGAGACGACGGGCTGCGCCCGCTGCCTCTTTCCTGG
Organism: uncultured bacterium; assembly: GCA_964465285.1. Taxonomy (GTDB): domain Bacteria; phylum Cyanobacteriota; class Cyanobacteriia; order CAKZMO01; family CAKZMO01; genus JBCCWF01. The sequence continues at coordinate 9,505 of CAYXJG010000168.1, read as the reverse complement.
TAATTTATGTTCGTGCAAGTCCCTTCGGAACGAGAATTAAATAATTTGAACCCAATTTTATTTAATCCTCGATCCTGAGCTAATTGACATAGCTGATTCGTAATTCAACCTATTAGAAAACGACGATGAACGATTGGTGGCAAGCAACATTTCCAAAGGGGCGGCAGTTTCTCAAAATCCTTGATGCCAATGGCACCCCTGTAAACATTGCCTATGGGGAAGTCGGCACCGGATATCCCCTGGTGCTGGTTCACGGACTCGGGGTGTGGAGCCACTACTGGCGGCATAACATCTCTGCCCTGGCCGAGCACTACCGGGTCATTTGCTTTGATGCGAAAGGCGGCGGGTTCTCCGATCGCCCCCTTGCCCGAGAATCTGTAGGCCATCAAGTCATTGAGCTGGCTCGCATTCTCGAAGCCCTGTGCGATCGCCCTGCCATTCTTGTTGCTGAATCCCTGGGTGCATTGACGGTTTTGGGCGTTACCCAGGAGCATCCTCATTTGATCGATCGACAAGTTGTGATTAATGTCCCCATCTATCCGAAGGAGTTGCCGAGCTGGGGCATGAAGCTACTGTCTGTCATGCCCCTGGATATGGTGAGAGCTGTCGATGTGTTGCGGGTACCCAAAACCCTGGCTCCCCTAACCCGGTGGATAGCGGCGATCGCCCGTCGAGATGTGGTTATCGATCCATCTTCAGTGACCCTGGATGAAGTGTACTGGGCAACCTATCCCTATATTGAATTTCCCTACACGTTGACGAAGCTTGCAGAAGATCTGCAAATTGGCCTCCAGCAAATCAACAACTTGATCGAGGGCAAGCCCAGCCACATCTACACAATTCAGCAGGGAATCCCTGCCATGACGACGCCTACCCTAGTACTCTGGTCGGAACACGATACCTGGTTTCCCTTGGAAGACGGTCATCGACTCCACCAGGAATTGCCGAATTCCCATCTACACGTCATTCCTAATTGTGGCCACCAGGCCGCTGCCGGACGTCCGGATGAGGTCAATCGAGCGATTCTTTCCTTTCTTGCCTAGCAGTACCCCCCAAGTGGGCAGGTCTAAAGGATGTGTGCCCTGCCTAAGGTCATACCAAATTCCCATCTATTCCTCGTCCATGTTTGGGTTTACGACTTGGCAAGTCTTACGCAAGAATACAGGTTTGGCGCGCGTTCCGCGCGCGCCAAACCTGTATTCTTGCGTTGTGAATTTGAGAACTTTGCCAAGTCGTGGGTTTTTTCGTGAAACTTGCCAAGGCATGACCGAAACCAAGGGCAGCGCGCGCCGCCTTTGGGCTTTTAGGAGCTAGACAAAACGGATGAAGGATTAGAGTACTTTTTCGAGAAACTGACAGGCGCGTTCGCTCTTAGGTGTGCTGAAGAAAATGTCGGGTGATGCGTCTTCTACTAAGCGCCCCTGGTCGAGAAACAAAATACGGTTCGCCACTTCCCGGGCAAAACCCATTTCATGGGTGACGATCGCCATAGTCATTCCCGTGTGGGCGAGGTCTTTCATAACGTCTAATACTTCTTTTACCATTTCGGGGTCGAGGGCTGACGTGGGTTCGTCAAACAGCATGATGTCGGGTTCCATTGCCAGGGCACGGGCGATCGCCACCCGCTGCTTCTGCCCTCCCGACAGCTTAGATGGATAGACATCTGCCTTTTCTTCCAGCCCGACTTTCTGGAGTAGGTTGTGGGAGAGGCTCCTAACTTGCGCCTTTGGCACATGCTTGACTTTCATCGGCGCATACATGACGTTCTGCAATACCGTCATGTGAGGAAACAAGTTGAAATGCTGAAACACCATGCCCACATTCTGGCGAATCTTCATGACATCCGTTTTGGGATTTGTAATGTCTTCACCGTCAATAATAATTGTTCCAGAGGTCGGTGTTTCTAGCAGATTGATACAGCGCAAAAACGTAGACTTACCTGACCCAGAGGGACCAATCATCGCCACCACTTCGCCCCGGTCAATTTCTGTTGAAATTTCCTTGAGCACCTTGAGAGAGCCAAAGGACTTAAACAGACGGTCAACTTTAACAACGGCTTCTCTAGTTGCCTCAGAACGTGTCATGGAATTCATAGTCTTCAGGGGGTTAGATAAACGGCAAAATAGGCCAGCAAGCGTCCGGGCAGCTCTGAAAGCACCGCTAACTGCTGCGCTGCAGGCGACGCTCCATTAAGGAAGCCACTATGGTCAAAGCCATGACCATTGCATAGTAAATCACGGCTACAATGAGTAGTGGCTCAAAATACACATATTTCTCAGCCCCTACAATTTGAGCGCGGCGCAAGAGATCTTGGGCACCGATGGTCGAAACCAGTGCCGAGTCTTTTAGCAAGGCAATGGTTTCATTGACAAGGGCAGGAAGAATGTTTTTAATTGCCTGGGGCAAGATGATATCAAGCATCATGGGCTGATACCTCACTCCCAAAGACATGGCGGCTTCTGCTTGCCCTTTATCGATGGCCTGAATGCCCGCCCGAATGACCTCAGAAATATAGGCTCCTGAATTCAGGGTAAATGTAATGACACCTGCCTGAAAGCCAGAAATGTCATAGCCCGTGAGCTGAGGTGTTGCAAAGTAAATGAGTGACAGCGTTACCAATAGTGGTGTCCCTCGGAAAACAGAGGTATACACCATGCCAAACCAGTAGAGCGGCTTAAACTTTGAAATTTTGAATAGTGACAGAACCGTGCCCCAGACGAAGCCAAAGATGGCAGATAGGGCGGTAAATTGCAGCGTAACTAAAATACCGCCCAGAATGAACGGAACAGAGGGGACAATGCGAGCAAAATCAAGGTCGAGAATTGCCAGCATCGTGCTTTGCTGAACAGCAGCAGAAAGAATCCGGGTCATGCTCATAGATGATGGATGTCCTTCCTATTCACCAGAGCCTTGCTGCTCGTAATAGTCCTCAAACCACTTTGTAATCAGGACATCGAGTTCGCCATTTTCCTTCATCTCGGTCAGGGCATCCTCAAAGGCTGTGAGCAGGGAGGAACCCTTGGGGAAAGCGATCGCCGACCCAGACACCCCATTAGACTCCAGGGTAATAAACTCTAGATCAGGGTTGTTGGCAATATAGCCCTTGGCAACGGTATCTTCCACGATGGCAGCGTCTAAACGGCCTGCCTTAATTTCTTGAATCAGTTCACTCACCTTATTCCGAGGCTCAATCACCATGCTGTCTACTGACTCAGCCTGCTCCTTAGCTTCGTTTTCCTGGATTGACCCAAGCTGCACCCCAACGGTCTTCCCGGCTAAGTCTTCATAGGTTTCAAACCCAGACCCCGCGTTTGCTACGATCGTATTCTTTGCGTCGTAGTAGATCTGGCTGAAGTCTACGCTTTCCTTACGCTCTTCCGTCGGGGTCATCCCTGCCATGGCAAAATCCACTCGTTCTGACTGGAGGGCAGGGATAATGCCGTTGAAATCCATGTCTTGAATTTCGAGGTCGTAGCCAAGCTTTTCTGTGATGGACTTTGCGATGTCAATGTCGAACCCAACAGGATCGCCATCTCCCGTCGCCGTCTCGTAGAACTCATAGGGAGGATAGTCAGCGGACGTTGCCATGACTATGGCGTTGTCCTCATCGCCACCGAAAGATGAGGCGCAGGAGGCCGCGATAAGAACGGTCAGCAAGGCTGAGAAAATTATAGTGAAGAAATACTTGAAACGTTTCATGAACCCTAGGTTGTGAAGTGAATAAACAAAAACTAACAACACAGCTCTCGACAAAACTCGCGAAAAAGCTCTCGAACTCTGTTGCATGAGCGCTAGCTGCATACGCCCCATTTGTACACCAACGTGAACTCTCTTGATTTATATGCCAAATTACTGTGCCAGCAGCAAACGGTATTTTTCGTATCACAGGTTACAAGACTATGGGTCTTCTACAAGCGCATTTACGGCGAACCCCTGTGAGCCGGTCTTGCCTCGGGCATCAAAAATCCATCAATGATGGGCCTGAAAATGATGGGCCTGAATAAGATTGGCCGGCATAAAAGCCTAGGGGTCTGCGGCTAGCCAAAGATACCGGAGGAGAGGGGCGGCGATCGCAGTCCGCCGCCCCTCTCCTAGTACTTTATTTTTTTCCAGTCCTTCAAGTGTATTGAATCTTAATTTTTCCAGAAAGCTCTTCTTCATACTACTCAAGTCATACGATGGGTGTTAGCATCTGCATTGTGGGAATTCCCAACGATGTCAGGAGAGAACTGCTGAATTATCACACCTAATGTTGCTATGGTTGGATCGAATCCTGAAGCTCAAAAGATACGTGCTATCATCCGCCCTGAAACAGATGAGTCTGGAGAACGGGTGCTGATGCCCTGGGAAACGGAAGGCGAATTTGAAATTGAGGCTCTGATTGTGAGCCAGAAAAATGGAGAGCTTTTGGTGAAAGTGCCTAGAGGCGATCGTGAACGTGAAGATTATTTGACGATTGAAGGTTTCTTACCAGGCAAAGTCACACGGCAACGTTGGAAACTTCTGTGTGTTAGAACTTCCGGGCAGATTGAGCTCCTTGACGGTGAGCCGCTGAAGGCTTAAGGTTCAGAGTTAATCTCAGATTTAATGGTGTTGGGGCGGTACGGCATTGACTTGCTGCCCTAAGGTGAGAGGCCGAGCCAAACTATTCTGTTCTGATGGGGCTGAGTCGCCATCAGAACAGAATATGAGCACTTTGTTATGGATCCGCACCCATTGCGTCCATGTCATATCGTCACAGCCTCACGCCCTCAACCCTTTGGAGGACTAAAATGGAAACGTCCAGTGCAGTGTGTTCAATGCATTTGCATTCGTTCTTTTTTGCCTGGAGTCGTTCTGTCCAATGGGTTTTGGCGAATACCGTGCTGGTAGCGTCATAATGGAGTGCGTTATGGAGAGTTCACTATGAAGTCTGGCTGGCGAATCGGCTCTATTTTCGGAATTCCTCTGTTTCTAGATCCGTCCTGGTTTTTCATTTTGCTGTTGGTGACCTTTCTCTATGGGACTGCGTGGCAGAGCGAGAACTGGGGGACAGGCGCTGAGTGGATTGCTGGATTTGTGATGGCGCTTCTGCTGTTTGGTTCAGTGCTGCTCCATGAACTGGGCCACAGCTTGGTGGCTATCTCTCAGGGCATCAGTGTCACCTCGATTACTCTGTTTTTGTTTGGCGGCATAGCATCTATTGACCAGGAATCTCGGACGCCAGGGCAAGCGTTTCAGGTGGCGATCGCCGGGCCGGCTGTCAGTCTTGGGCTATTTGTAGTTCTCTCCATTGCCTATCGGGTGCTGCCTTTGAACGAACCGTCGCTCATGGTGCTGGACAGGCTGGCGTGGATTAACCTGGTGCTAGCGGTATTTAACATGATTCCCGGACTGCCCCTAGACGGTGGACAGGTCCTAAAGGCAGCAATTTGGAAGGCGACGGGAAACCGCATCAAGGGAGTACGCTGGTCGGCGCGGGTGGGCCAGGCTCTAGGCTGGGTAGCGATCGCCTTGGGACTGACCCTGTACTTTACGGAATTTAGCTTTGTCTTTCTATGGATTGCCCTGCTGGGCTGGTTTGGCATACGCAATGCCGCCGCCTATAGCCGCGTGTCTGATTTGCAGGACGCTCTCCTATCCCTCACGGCAGCAGACGCCATGACCCGTGAGTTTCGCGTTATTGATGCCCGGTCTACCCTGCGAGAGTTTGCCGACAACTACGTGCTAGAAGATGCTCACCCTGCGACCTACTATGCTGCCTCAGAGGGACGCTACCGGGGAATGGTGAGCATCGACGACTTGAGAATGGTGGAGCGTAGCCGCTGGGATCAAGAAACCCTGTGTGACATCGCTCATCCCCTCAGCGAGATCCCTTCCGTGTCTGAATCGGCATCTCTGGCGACGGTGATTCTTGCCCTGGAAGACCAGGAAATTCGCCGCATTACTGTCCTATCGCCAGCGGGAGCCGTTGCTGGCCTGATTGACCGGGGAGACGTCTTGCGCTGTGTTGCCCAGCGACTCGGCATTCCCTTTGCCGGAACTCTCGTGCGCCGCATTAAAGAAGAGGGTACATTTCCTCCTGAGCTACAGCTTCCAGCGATCGCCCGTGCGATTCACCCTGATTCACTCCAGCCTTCAGCATCCACCATGGCACCTAGTCAACGGTCAGGAACACGGTAATCTCTCCAGCCTGTCCTCAACCTGCACTCAATGGTTCTAAATTCAATTCAATCAGAAGTCCTTCTCTCAGAATGGGACACGACTTGGCAAGTTTCACGCAAAGATAGGGGGTTGGGGCGCGCTGCGCGCCCCAACCCCCTATCTTTGTGTTGTGAATTTGAGAACTTTGCCAAGTCGTGTACCTATGCAGAATTAATTACAAACAAGTTTCCTAGGGGCACACCCCGACGGGGTGTGCCCCTAGGAAACTGTGTAAATAATTTTGCTCAACTACTTATTACCTGAGATTAACCATTACCAAGGACTTCCTACCATTGTGAATCCTGCCCAGAAACGAGGATGCGCTAAAGGTAAATTTTCAGGGAGTCCTGCTTCAATTGGGAGGCGTTGCTCACCGCCTGACCATATCAGGGTGCCGTCTTGGATATAGGCTTCCCCTCTTAGCATGGCCAATTGTGCTTCTCGCAGAGCTTCTGCTTTGATGGGAGCCTCATGCAAGCGTTGATAAAACTCCACCATGAGTCCCAGAGTTCCAGCATCGCTGACCCTCCAGAGACTTGCCAGGGTTGATTTCACACCCGCTAGAGCTGAAAATCCAGCGAACCCCAGTTCTGTATTTCTGTCCCCAACGGCGGTGTCGCAAGCGCTGAGAACGACGAGTTCCACCACTGGGTTATGCCAACCGAGTTCTCGAATCTCGTCAAGGCGCAATGGGCGATCGGATAATTGGATGTATGCCTGCTCCGGTTCATCGTCATGAAAGCTGGCATGGGTTGCTAAGTGAACAATTCCAAACGGGGTTTCTTGGCGCTGATTTCGTAAATTGAAATATGTAAACGCCTCATTCATAAAGGCTTCCCCATCCCATAGGATGTCTGTGATCATGGCCGTCTCAACTTCTGTAGCAGGAAGAGGCTCTAGGGCATCACGATCGAATTTGGAGGCTCCCATCGCCAAAACATCAGCATCATTGATGTCAATATATTCCAGGTTTGTCAGGCTGAGGCTGGGCATAAGGCCGATGTTATAGCGCTCAACCAGGTATTGATCACCGTCGTAGAGTGCCGCGAGGGGCAGTGCCCGCAAGCCTTCATCCATTAAAAACGCAATCGTATCAATGCCTCGCTCTTCTAGTTCTTGCTCTAGGGGAGCAGCGAGCCATTGGTAGAACGTTTGTGCCCATTCCTGATGCATGGCTTGGCTGGTGGACGAAAACGTGTCGGTATTTTCAATAAATAAGATATCTCGAAACCGACGAACCGCTCTTTCTACCTCAAGACGTTGGGTACCTGGAATGGGGCGACGAATCACATTACCCGTTGCTGTGACGAGAAGCAACTCAAGCTGATCGGTATCATTCTGCCCAGACTCATCTAGAGTAACGGTTTCCTGGGAGGTTGCTGCGTCAAAGGTTTCTGCTATTGGATTAGGCGTAAAGACGGCATAGACTAAGGCGGGTTTGATTCCTGTCTGTTGTTGGATACGGCGAAGCTGGACTTGAGCTTCACTTAGGGATACGTCTACTTGGCTCCGTTGACTGGTATTACCTGCACTGCTAGAGCTACGTGAGTCATCCTGAGGGATAGTTCTCTCTATCGGCGAGGATGGCGATCCCGGCAGTTGTCCAGGGATGGTCTCAGTATCGTTGTCAGGTGCGGGTGATGCTGGGCCGTCACCTCCGAGTTCTCCTTCTGACTCGATTGCAGGATCTTCCCCTGCGGCGGGTGGATTCATTGTCGGAGATTCTGTTTCATTCTCAGTATTAGGTGAGGCATTATCAGGAAAGGTCTCTTGACCAGGTTGCTGTGGCACGCCCTCAGGTATAGTGTTATCTCCTGGTTCAACCGGATCGATCGGAGAAATATCCTGGTTAACGATCGCATTTTCTGTTGTGGGTTCAGAAGGCTCAGACTCTGAGATCGTTGGAGTGTGGGCTATCCAAATCTCACTTTGCGGCGGCGGCATGATTTGAGGGTCGTAGGTTTGATACTCAGTTGTTAACTGATTATCGATGTCAGGCACCCCAAGATCGATAATGCTGGGGCTGGCAACGGCAGCATTTTCGTTGAATTCGTTGTTGAACTCCGGGGTAGTATCAGCTTCTTGCTCTGACTCAACGGGTTCAATGTCTGGAAGAATAATATCTCCCGTATTAGGAGGAATGATAGGCGGAGGTGTTGGCACCGCTTGCAGATCCGTAATTTGGATATCTCCGAGGCTGAAATCACCAGATATGATATGGTTATCAACTGCGTCTGCTCCAGTTGTGATTGATCCAACGGTGCCATTCCCGGCGGAATCGTTGAGGAGACCGACCTCAAAGGGATTCTCTGGGCCGCCGCCGTGGGTGATGTCGATGATACCGTTATTGTTTGGGGAACTACCTGCACTGGAGATACTGATGGTGTTGCCGAATGTGTCGATCGCGCGGAAGAAGCGTTCGGTGAACGCAATGATATCGCCGCCTCTGCCCTCTGTTCCGCCACGGGCATCAATGAAGCCGACTTCAATATCTCGCCGGGGATCGAGGAACACATCGCCCCCGTCCCCGATTCGCCCCCGAGTACGGATATTTCCGGTTTGAATGGCGATTTCAGCGATTACAGACACATCGCCACCTTCGTCTTCTCCAGTTGTGGTGAGGTTGCCTGTGGTAATGCGATCGCCCGCCAACTCAATATCTCCACCCACTCCATTGGTCGCATTGGCACGAATATTTCCGGTCGTAGCAGCGGTTTCAGATGTAATCACGACATCACCACCAGCCAGTTCTCCAGTTGTGTTGATAGTTCCGGTTTGAATACGTTCTGGACTATCTATGATAACAATCCCGCCTCGTCTTCCCGATGTATCGATATCTCCAAGTCTGATGAATCCGTCCCCGGCTCGCACGGTGATGTCACCACCCGCAAGGCGATTGCGACGGGTGTTGAGGGCGATCGCCCCGTTAACACGAACATCATCACCTCTTAGTCGGATATCACCCCCTGTTGTACTCAGCTCCCCTGATCCGCTGATGTGGATATCGCTGTCAAGATTTCGGTAGATAAAGCGACCTGATTCAGTATTAATGGTGGCGCTATTTCGTAGGATGAGGCGATCGCTCTCCAGCACTCGCAAGTTCCCACCATTGATCGTAATGGTATCTCTAAGTGTGATGGTATCGGCGTTGGAGAGGGCGATCGCCCCTCCGTCTGTCGTTATTCCATTCGCAGTTATCGTATCCGCAGCCGTGATATCAACTCGACCACCATTGAATGTGGTGAGGGTGTTGGCGATCGCCACGTCCCCACTGGCATCAATATCCAGTCCTTCAGCCCCAAAATTAGCGGATGCTTGAATA
>CAYXJG010000167.1:0-10681 GCA_964465285.1 uncultured bacterium | reverse complement strand
GTTGAAGCAAGATCTAGGGGTGGATATCAAAGCTGTGCGGGCAAAGCGATCGCGCCATTTACCGACCGTACTCACCCCTGATGAAGTCAACTCAGTGCTGCAAAATCTGACCGGCAGTTATCAGCTAGTTGCCAAGCTGCTTTATGGCAGTGGCTTGCGGTTGAACGAAGCCCTACGGCTACGGGTCAAAGACCTTGACTTTGCCCAACAACAGATAACGGTCAGAGACACCAAAGGTGGAGAGAGCCGCCGCACAATGCTGCCTACCAGTGTGAGCGCAAATCTCAAAGACCATCTGCAGGGTGTTCGACAATTGCACTATCAAGATTTGGCACAAGGACATGGCTCGGTGTATCACAATAACGCTCGTACCAGTGCCTCGCCCCTTGCGCTTCAGGGGCGATCTCGGAGAGGAGTGGCTCTGGGGGCGGCAACTGCTTCATGTCTATCACTCTACCGACTTTTGTCCGTTTCGCGATAGGCTAGCTTTGTTGCAGTAACTAATTACCTTCGATTTAATGTCGGGAAGTCTGTTTCCTGCCTTAAGGGACTCGCAAGAAAATAAAGTACCCGGAAAGGAGCAGCGGGCGCAGCACGATGCTCCTTTCCGGTATCTTTTTTAGCCGCAGATCCCTAAATGTGTTGATGACTTGGCAAAGTCTCAAATTCACAAGGAAAATATAGGGATTTGGGGCGCGCCCCAAATCCCTATATTTGCGTGAAACTTGCCAAGTCGTGTGTGTTCCGAATCTGCCAGCAATTCTCATTTTGGGAAACTTCGCGCCCTATAGGCGCTCACTTGTCTATGTTTAAGGGGCAAAAAGGTCGCCTAAGGCGACTTTTTTGCCCCATTGAATTCCATACTGAGAATTGCTGCGAATCTGCAATGTGTTCTAAATCTGTTGAGCTATTCTGTTAAGTTATTCTGCTGAGCCAAACTAAGGAGTTGAGTGGATATGACGCCTTGTTCAATACGACTCATGGGAGGGGCGATCGCCGCCCTCGTGATGACGCTTACCATGACAGGAACTGCTGGACATCGAGCGGCTGCACAAACGAGAGGCGATCGAGCTAGTTCAGAGCAGACTCGACTTGAGCAGGCTGAATCGGTGCAGGGAGAGGGGCGATCGCCCCTCTCTACACTTGCAGGCGTGAGCGCGTGTACTGTCCAGCTCCAGTCATCCATTACCCCCATCATTGAGCGCCCCACCTTTCAGTCTGCCCAGTGGGGCGTTGTCATTGAGCCAATTGATCAGCAGGTGCCCCTCTACAGCTACAACGATGACAGCTATTTCATACCCGCCTCAAATATCAAACTCCTGACTACGGCAGCAGCACTACAGTTCCTTCGCTTCACAAATGATAATGACCTGTTTGCCTTCCACCGATGGATTCAGGTGACGAACCGGGACAGCAATAACGGCTACGCCGATGCACTCCTGCGCCGCTTGGGTGGCCCCCAGACCGTCAATCAAGCCCTAGCTTCGTTGGGCATCGACCCCTACAGCTATCGCCAGGTAGATGGCTCTGGGCTATCTCGTTACAACATGGCAAAGCCCAAAGCCTTTATCTCCGTGCTGAAAGCAATGACGGTCGCCCCTGGCAATAATATTTTTTACGGCTCCCTGCCTGTTGCAGGCTATAGCGGTACGTTGAGAAATCGCTTTCGCAGCACCCCAGCCCAGGGACTTGTGCGGGCAAAGACAGGTACCCTTCGTGGAGTCCGCGCTCTGTCGGGATATCTGGATCACCCTTACCACGGCACATTGGTGTTTAGCATTTTGGTTAATCAGCCGAATCAATCGGGTACGGTCATGCTCCGGGCCATTGACGAGATTGTTCTAGAAACCCTGGGCCTTGAGCAATGTTAGTAGGCTCACGACTTTGCCAAGTCGTGTATCTTTTACATTAACGCACTACCCGTGTGTCTTTAGGAAAAGGCGTAAATAATGTTGCCCAGCTACTGAGATCTACCCATTAGTAGCCATTTGTGGTTGCCATCATTCCTTTTCCAGGGCAGCATTGTAGACCTTTTCGTTAAACTGAACAGATTTCCACAGATCGACCACAGGACGAGGATAATCCACGCCAATCTGTACGCCACAGCGTTTTTGCTCCTCCGCTGACAACTTCCAGGGTTCATGCACCTTACTCGCAGGCACCTGCTGGAGTTCTGGCAGCCAATGTTTCACATATTCGCCCGCTGAGTCATAGTCTCTAGACTGCTTGGGGATGTTGAAATAGCGGAAACCGCGACTGTCGTTGCCCACTCCTGCCGTATAGTTCCAGTTGCCGTAGTTGCTGCACACGTCATAGTCGATGAGCTGAGACTCAAACCATTCAGCTCCCATGCGCCAGTCGATGCCTAGATTTTTGGTGAGAAAACTGGCGACGTTTTGCCGTCCTCGGTTAGACATGAAGCCTGTCAACAGCAGTTCCCGCATGTTGGCATCCACAAGGGGAACCCCCGTTTCTCCCAGTCGCCACTGCTCAAAACGTTCCCAGTCTTGCTTCCAGGGAATCGACAGACGACGCAGTCCAGACGGGTAGAAGAGGCGATCGCCATGTTTTGCCGCCACAAACCGAAAATAATCCCGCCACAGCAGCTCAAACACCAGCCAGTAGGTGGACTGATTGGCAACTCGCTGGTCTTCATAGTCCTGCACCGCCTCAAAAACGTAGCGAGGAGACAGGCAGCCCAACGCCAGCCAAGGCGAGAATTTGGAGGAATAGTCTGCTCCCAGCATTCCGTTACGGGTGTGCTTATAGCGGCGGAGACAATCATGTTGCCAGAAATACTCTGTCAGACGGCCTTTGCCTGCCGCTTCACCCCCTGTGAAGTGCAGCACTGCACGGTCATCGGATTCTGTTGGCTCTAGGCCCAAGTCCCGTACTGAGGGAATGTCACCCACCTCCACATCAGGCAAAGGGCGCAGGCTATTGGGCGTAGGGAATGCTGGATTCACAGAAGATTTTTTCTCAACAGCCTTGCGAAATTGGGTGAAGACTTCTGGCAAGTGCCCAATCTCAAAGGGCAAATCATCGGGATGATACAGGGTGCTTCCCCAGAAAAATTTCATCGAGATACCCAGAGGCTCAAGAGCCTGCAAGACTCTCTCTTCGACAGCCCGTTCTTCCGCTGTAGCTTCCTGGTGAAAATATACGGCCTGAATGTCTAGTTCTTGCACAAGGTGGGGGATGATGATTTCGGGATTTCCCCGGCGAAGCATGAGGTCGCTGCCGAGCGATCGCAACGATGCCCTCAGATCGGCAAGGGCTTCCAGTAAAAACCGTGTCCGTAATGCCCCAGTCTTCGGAAACCCAAAGGATGTAGTGCCAAACTGCCGGGGGTCAATGCAATAGAGAGGAACAATTTGCCCTCCTGACCGCAAGGCTCTAGTCAGAGGCTCATGGTCATGGAGCCGGAGATCATTGCGAAACCAGATGAGAATACGTTGTGCCACAGTACAGACCTGGGATAGATCCAGGGCGATCGCCACCGCCGCTCAATACATCTACCTGCCCAAACCAACATCTGAACCAGCAAATCTATTAAACGGCTCTCATCTATGATGATACATTTCTTAATATTCTGCTCCCTGGACCCCTGACACTCTCACTCCCTACGTCCCCCCACAAGCTGCTCTTTCCGATGGTTCATCTCAATTTCGTGAATCTCCGACAACACAGTTCTCAAGGGCAAGTTAACGCCACCGTCCGATCGGCGCTCTAGATCCCACTGGCGAATGGTTTCCTTTAAATCGCCATGCTCAAAAAGGGCAAGCAAGGATGCTTCAACGACTTCATCATCCTTGTATTCGGCAAGAGTCGGCCCCACAATATCCTTCCACATGAGTTGAATCAGAGTAGAAGGTTCTCCCTGATCTACGCAATCGCAGAACCATTGAAGGATATCAAGCAGCCGTACCGTATCTTTGATACCCTCTGGAAACAAATAATCAATTCCTTGCTGACACTGGCAGTAAAAATCGATAAATGCCTGAGTGACCTGATCCTCGTGGTTGGCTTTCAACTGCTGAACCTTGCAAACCAAATCCTTAGTCGAGTCCGTAACATCCATTGGCATTACCTCGTGAACACAGCTTCAACACTTTTCTCGTCCGAACTATGGCACAGAACCTCAACCATGTGCAGTTACCCTTGTCACCGGTTGCTCGTTCAGTGCCTCCTTGAGTCTGTTGGGGAACCTGGGTTCCAAAAAAATCTAGCGATTTTTAGATAGGCTCCGCGTGTTATTGGGAGCATCCCACTTTTGCAAATTGATTAATTTTGTTTTGTTGGGTGGACGGGCGCAGCCCGTCCACCCAACAAAAATGGGATGCACCCCGTGTTATTGAGGTGTCAGATATAGCGGTGTGCAGTTGGTTCAACACACCTAAATATGTTGAGTGGCGGCGCAGAGCGCCGCCACTCAACAAACTGTACTTAATGCGCTTGCACAGCGCTATAAGTAGGTGAGAACAATTAACTATAAAATCCACGAAACCTTGTGCCGCCCGCTGCGCTGGCAGCACAAGGTTTTATATCTGATTTTTAATTGTGCCAAGGTACTTAAAAGCGTTGCAATGGACACATGAGAGAGTGTGCCTAGACTCCACCACCATTAAATTTTATTTAATCCTTGTTCTTTAAACCAAAGTTTGCGAGAGATTACGCATATCCAAATATATGTCAACCAAGTGAAAGGTGAATACTGTGATAGTGATAGTATAAATATCAAGAGCCAGAGCCTAAATAATTTAGGAACAAGAACCCAATACAATTCAACTTTGCTAGAGTGCATCTCACTTTTGTAAATTGATTTGTAAATTGATTAATTTTGTTGTATTGGGTGGGCGGGCTGCACCTGCCCACCCAACAAAAAATAGGATCAACAAAAAATAGGATACACCCATTTTGCTGAGGCGGCACGGCGATGCCGCGCCGCCTCAGCAAAATTTGGTTCAAGTTATTTAATTCTCGCTCCTTAGATTCAGTTGTTGACCAGTCGTTTGTTGGCCAGTTGTTTGTTGACCAGTCGTTATCAATTAGGCTTTATATATCGGCGTGGCGATGCCGTAACGCTTTGGCAAAGTTGTGGTTTATTGATTCTAACTTCTTAGCTAGATAAAAATCTCACCTTTGACAAATAGCGATAGAAGCATTCCATTTGTGTTGGTTGAAGTGTTGATTGAATAGGCACAATGTGTCCAGCTAACAAAGTAGAAGCATTCTATCTTAGGAAGCGGCGTACTTCCTGGCAATCCATTGGCAGCAATGCGGTTTTGAAGGCAAATCAATCTGTAGATTCCAGTCCTGCATCATGGTTCAGAAAATATGTCAGGAAATTTTCTAAACCCACATTAGCCACGTATCGTCAGCCTATGGCACAAGACATTTTTTTGTTGCAAAGACATTAAAAAGACATCAGCTTTATCAGCAATCTAAGGAGAATCTTCCAACTGCCTCAAGTGAGCAGGTATAGCCTACTTACCTGACGCAGCAAAACCATCAACAGGCAAAAAGCAGGATGCTCTCAATCAAAGTAGGTAAAGAGTCAAAGAAAATACTGTTTATAGGCTCTATAGCGATCCTATTTGATTTCTGAAGGCGGGGGCGGGCTGCGCCCGCTCCCACCTTCAGAAATATTTTCAGGAATCAAACAGGATTCCTACACACACTAAGCGTACCAATCACCATATCAATAGGAGTTTTGAAATGAACATTCAATATCGAGACGCTGATATTCGGGAAGAACTGAAAAAAGTGTCGAATCAATCGTCTGTAGCTCGTCTAGAAAATATAGAGAGCGATCTTTCCTCCTGTTTTGATTTTGTTCCCAGTGAGGATTATGATGAGCTATACAGATTTGCACGAGCTGAAAAAATGAGAGCAGATGCCTTTGAGGACGTAATGCTGACATTACTCCGATACATTAACTTTATGGTCGAAAATACAAATGCAGTATCGCGTTCTCGACTAACCATCACGGCTTATCAGGATACATTTAATGCAGCCATCAGCCGCGTTGAGGCTCTTGAGCGCGATTTGGATACTCAAAAAGCACCTACAATCAATTATCTCTAGAAATGTCAATGCTCTGTCAATGCAGGCCAGTAGTCCATAAAAATAATGCTGCCAGTTGATGTAGCGCGCGGCATGAGCCACACAACGAGGTAGTTAACCTGAGTTTGGGTTAAGCAGTTTTTGTGGCTAGACGCACTGCATCCGCTCACAAAAACCCCTTGCTGGTTGAGTTGGGTGCATTCCAGTTTCGCACGTGTGTATTTGACGCTATTGCCCTTACCCTAAATCCCTCTCCCAAGCTTGGGAGAGGGATTTTAAAGTCTTGCACCCTGTTTCCCAGAATTGGGAGACGGGGCTGAGGGATGTAGAGCTTTGCTCTTCCCGCAGGGTAGGCGATCTGCAAAAGTAGGATGCTCCTGTTGAGTTCAAACCCTCACTCCCTGACCCCTTCACCGCTTCACCGTTTATGATCAAGATGTAAGCTCTCCACCCTAGCCTCAAGCTGACATCCCACTATGAAACGCATCGTTCTAATTGCTGGATTTGAGTCGTTTAACGCTGATCTGTATCGGCAGGCAGCGGAATTGGCGATCGCCCGTTGCCCCGAATTAGAGATCCAGGTGTTTAGCGATCGGGATCTCGCCGCCCACCCTGTCCAGGTCGAGAAAGCCCTGGCAAACGCTGATGTTTTCTTCGCCAGCCTGATTTTTGACTATGATCAGGTAATGTGGTTGCGCGATCGCGCCCAAGCTATCCCCATTCGCCTCGTCTTCGAGTCTGCCCTGGAACTGATGAGTCTCACCCAACTGGGCAAATTCGCCATTGGCGATAAACCCAAGGGAATGCCCAAACCCGTCCAGTTCATCCTCAGTAAGTTTGGCGGCAACCAGCGAGAAGAAGATAAGTTAGCCGGATATCTCAGCTTCCTCAAAGTCGGCCCCAAGCTCCTCAAATTCATCCCCGTCGGCAAAGTCCAGGATCTCCGCAACTGGCTGATTGTCTACAGCTATTGGAACGCGGGCGGCTCCGAAAACGTTGCTGCTATGTTCTGGGTACTCGCAGAAAAATATCTGGGACTCCCCATCGGCGACATTCCCCCCGTCATTGAAACTCCCAGCATCGGCCTCCTCCACCCCGACCATCCCGGCTACGTCGAATCTCCTAAAGCCTACCTCACCTGGTATCACACCCACCATCCCATCCCTCCATCCCCCCACCTCCCTCTTGTACCCACCATCGGTATCCTCCTCTACCGCAAACACGTCATCACCAAACAGCCCTACATTCCCCGACTGATCCGCGCCTTTGAGAATGCCGGACTCATCCCCGTGCCGATCTTCATCAACGGGGTCGAAGGCCATGTGGCCGTGCGCGACCTGATGACCAGCGAGTATGAACAGCAGCAGCGGCAAAGCGGGACTGTCGAAACCCCTTCCTTATCCGATGAAGCGGTGAAGGTAGATGCCATCGTGTCTACCATCGGCTTTCCCCTTGTCGGTGGCCCCGCAGGATCAATGGAGGCAGGACGGCAGATCGAAGTCGCCAAACGGATCCTCACCGCCAAGAATGTTCCTTACTTTGTCTCTGCACCTCTGCTGATTCAAGACATTCATTCCTGGACGCGCCAGGGCATTGGGGGACTACAAAGTGTGGTGCTGTATGCGCTGCCTGAACTGGATGGAGCCATTGACCCGGTGCCGCTAGGAGGCTTGGTTGGCGACAAGATTTATCTCATCCCTGAACGAGTAGAACGACTGATCGGGCGCGTCAAAAACTGGGTGACCTTACGACAGAAACCCCCAGCAGACCGCAAACTCGCCATCATTCTTTACGGATTTCCGCCGGGATACGGCGCGACGGGAACAGCCGCATTGTTGAACGTCCCTCAGTCTCTCATCCAGTTGCTCCATGCCCTGAAAGACCAGGGGTATGATCTGGGTGATGAATTACCGGATGATGGAGAAGCCCTCATTGACCGGGTGCGAGACGCGGATGAATGGTTTGTGAGTCAAACGCCCAAGTTGCAGAACTGGGAAGATGCCGGGACGACGACCGTGGGAGTGCGATCGCTCGAAAAATGGCTCGGTTACTTACTCACCCGTCGCATCGAAAAGCAGTGGAAGTCCCTGACCGACAGCGGCATTCGTACCCTCACCGGGGAACACGATGAAGATGCCCGTTACTTACTGGGCGGCGTCCAACTCGGTAACGTGTGGATTGGCGTACAGCCGCCCCTGGGCGTGCAGGGCGACCCCATGCGGCTGATGTTTGAGCGGGATCTAACCCCCCACCCCCAATATGCTGCCTTCTACAAATGGCTCCAGAATGAGTTTCAGGCAGATGCGGTGGTTCACTTTGGCATGCACGGTACGGTGGAATGGCTGCCCGGTTCACCGTTGGGGAATACAGGGTACTCCTGGTCAGATATCTTACTGGGTAACTTACCTCACCTCTATGTCTATGCAGCGAATAATCCGTCCGAGTCTATCCTGGCGAAGCGGCGAGGCTACGGGGTGCTGATTTCCCATAATGTTCCCCCCTATGGCCGGGCAGGGCTGTATAAGGAACTGGTTGCCCTGCGGGATCTGATTGCGGAATATCGGGAAGACCCAGAGAAAAACTATGCCCTGAAGGAAGGCATCTGCAAGAAAATTCTGGACGCGGGTATCAATGCAGACTGTCCCTTTGAGGAAGCGAGGAAACTGGGCATTGAGTTTTCCCCGGAAAATATGCGGATGTTTAGCGCCGGTGCCTTCAACCGCTATCTGGTGAAGCTCTACGAATACCTGCAAGTGCTGGAGAACCGTCTCTTCTCCTCAGGGCTGCATGTGTTGGGACAGCCGCCTAACCCAGAGGAACTAACCGGGTATTTAACCGCCTATTTTGGGGATGAACTGCCGGAGGAGGCGATCGCCACCCTAGCCCACCCCCAATCCCAGGCAGAAACCAATGGCCATGCATCCCTATCCACCGAGTTTCCAACCGACTCTGCCTTGCACGATCGTATCCAAGACGCAATCCAGATTCGAGACTTACTTCACCAGTCCACCGACGAACTTACCAATCTCCTGCGGGGACTGAACGGCGAGTACATTCCCCCCGCTCCCGGTGGCGACCTGTTGCGGGACGGCCCTGGCGTGCTGCCCACCGGACGCAACATTCATGCCCTCGATCCGTACCGGATGCCCTCCCCTGCGGCAACAGAGCGGGGTCGGGCGATCGCCCGACAGATCATTGCTCAGCACCAGGCAGAACACGACGGAGCCTATCCCGAAACCGTCGCCGTCATGTTGTGGGGACTGGACGCCATCAAAACCCGAGGTGAGTCCATCGGTATCTTACTCGAACTGGTGGGGGCAGACCCCCTGAAGGAAGGCACCGGGCGCATCGTCCGCTACGAACTGAAGCCCCTGGACAATGTCGGCCATCCCCGCATCGACATCCTGGGTAATCTCTCCGGCATCTTTCGGGACAGCTTTGTAAACATCATTGAACTACTCGACGACCTGTTCCGCCGCGCCGCTGACACTAATGAAGATCCCGAACAGAACTTCATTCGCAAACATGCGCTGAGTCTAAAAGGCCAGGGCGTGGACAACCCCTCCGCTCGCCTCTTCTCTAATCCCGCTGGAGACTTCGGCTCCCTGGTGAATGATCAGGTCACGGACTCTAACTGGGAATCGGGCGACGAGTTGGGCAGCACCTGGCAGGGGCGCAACACCTTCAGCTACGGACGCACCGACAAGGGGCAAGCTCGCCCCGAAATCCTCAACACTCTGCTGCAATCCACCGGGCGCATCGTCCAGCAAATTGACTCCGTCGAGTACGGCCTCACCGACATTCAGGAGTACTACGCCAACACCGGAGGACTGAAAAAAGCCGCCGAGATGCAGCAGGGCAAGCGCGTCACCGCCAACTTTGTGGAAAGCTTCTCCAACGACACCACTCCCCGCAAGCTGGATGACCTGCTCCGCATGGAGTACCGCACCAAACTGCTCAACCCCAAATGGGCAGAGGCTATGGTAAGCCAGGGGTTGGGGGGAGCCTACGAGATTTCCCAACGAATGACCGCCCTCATGGGCTGGGCGGGCACTGCGGATTTCAAAGAAAACTGGGTCTATAACCAAGCCGCCGACACCTATGCCCTGGATGCGGAGATGGCGGAACGGCTCCGCAAGGCAAATCCCGAAGCCTTTCGCAACATCGTTGGACGAATGCTCGAAGCCCACGGACGCGGGTTCTGGCATCCCGATGGGGAGAAACTAGAAAAGCTGCAAGACCTCTATGATTTGACGGATGAGGAGTTAGAAGGTGTGACAGTGTAACTGACTCAGTCGCAGTACCGCTGCTGCTGCGCGGAAGGCCAGGTCATACCTGTCGCCACCACCGAAAAGGGATAGGGATGGCCATCATCAACTGCCAAGTCGTGACTATTCCCCAGATGGAAATTGGTTTTATCTGACCAGTAAGTCCTGACCATAAGCTGAGAGTTCCCTTGGAATTCGCTGGGTTTTGTCTAGAAATCACTCCATCACCAGGCGAAAGCCAAACAAGATATGCCGGGAATTAACCGGGCGGGTATGGCGATAGGCGGCTCGGCAAAAACCGGGCAGGTCGTCCCAGGAGCAGCCCTTCATCACCGCTTCAGTATCGC
>CAYXJG010000166.1:0-10701 GCA_964465285.1 uncultured bacterium | reverse complement strand
CCTCTCCTCCTTCGAGCGTATCATCACCTTCTCGACCATCCAGGCTGTCGTTACCACCTAAGCCGTCGAAGAAATCGTCTTCGCCATTACCAACCGCGCGATCGCTTTCCTTAGTGAGAGTATAACCCTCGATACTAATATGCTCATCACCTGCAGCACTTCCTAAATTTGTACCAGTTTCACGGTTGATTATTGCTCTACCCTCGGCATCGGAGTAATCGGCGATATCAAATCCAGCACCCCCATCGAGGCGATTGCGACCAGAGCCGCCACGGAGAATGTCATCCCCCTCTTCACCGTACAGATCATCATCGCCGTCTTGCCCCTGTAGGCGATCGTTGCCAATACCGCCGAAGATTGAATTATTGCCTGAGTTGCCAATGATTACATTGTTCAGGACATTGCCAATGCCTTTGAGATTATCCGTTCCAGTAAACGTTAGGTTCTCGACAGTGGTATCGACTAAGGAAAAATCAACAGAGGATTCAACTCGGTCAATCCCCCCACCTTCGGCTTCACTCAAGGTTTCTATGATCGTATCACCAGAGCTATCAACGATATAAACATCATGACCAATTCCACCAGATATTTGGTCATGACCACTGCCTCCATCAAGAAAATCATTTCCATCATCACCGCTGATGATATCTCTGCCTATTCCTCCGAAAAGAGTGTCATCACCCCCTGCTCCTTGGATAACATCATTACCTTCTTGCCCCTCTAAATGGTTGTTTGCATCATTGCCTATTAATTTGTTATCAAGATTATTCCCAGTTCCACTAATGGCATCAGCACTTAACAATTTTAGGTTTTCCACATTATTCCCTAATGCATAGCTGATATAGGTCTGAACAGAATCAATACCTTCATTGACTAGTTCAGAAATCGTATCCATGGAGCTATCAATAACATAAACATCATCCCCCCACTGACCAAGCATTACATCATTACCTAGCCCTCCATCTATCAAATCATTTCCCAACCCTCCATAGATTGCATCATTACCATTATTTCCGAAGAGAAAATCATTGCCAGCCAATCCATTAAGGATATTAACTGCATCATTTCCTTTAATGATGTTATCAAGAAAATTACCTGTACCATTAATGTTGTCTGAACCAATAAGAGTCAGGTCTTGAATCGAGGATTCAAGTGTGTGAGAAAAGTATGAAATGATGTGATCTATGATCGTATCGCTCAAATTTACGCCTAAACAGATATGGGATCTTTGATCTTCAAAACGCAGATCCGTAATGTTAAGATTCAAACCAAGCTCATCAACACTAATATTGAGAGAATTTCGTAATTGCGACTCTAAGTTACTAGCCAGCAATGACCATCTATCGAGGATTGTTTTGGTTATTCCTGAACGAAGTTTAGATGTTATCTTTCCTTCAAAAAGTTCTAAAAGACCGTTTCCATCAAACCCCATGCCAACGCGAATATCTTCTTCTGTGGGCTGACCTATTTTGATATTTCCATCTTCAATAGATATTTGAGTGAGATCAATTTCTATGAAAGGATATTCATCTCCCTTTAATGCCTTTATATTTCCATCTGCAGCACCAGTATCCCGAAACTTTTTAATCTTTCCCTCATACCAACCTTTGACTTCGTTTCCTTCTGTCTCGAATTCAATTCGTAATGTTAGTCCATTGTCTATAGAGTCAATACTAAATGAATTTGAGTTAAAGTCCATAAGATAGCTTTTACGGCGATTTGTGATTCTTTTTTGAGGGTTAATACCTCTAATTTGAGTTTTTTGTCCATCAAACTCAATCCAGCTACCTAATGGATTCCACCGACTATCATCATCCTTAAGATGTATATTTTTATTCTTATTTTTAAACCTTACAGGATCAACATTATTGAAACGTAGGTTAGGATTTCGACTCTGAAGCTCACTATCGAAAAATCCAGCGACGGTTCCGTTAGGAAGAATTACACAAACAGACATGATAGCCTCCTTGAAATTATTTAGTGATTAATGTTTTGAGAGTCCAAGTAAGTTTCAACAGGAATATTGTTGGGCGATCGCTCTTCTTTAGGCTTTATTCCTTAGTGGTGCAGAAAACTTTTTTGAGTCTCGTGATGGATGACCTGAGCGGCCAAAACAGCGCCCGAAACCCATTGCCCTCGTTCGTTCACCCGATAAACCTCAAGATCGCCGTCTCGGTGAGAATCCTTGATTTACAAGGGTTTCAGGAGTTTTCTGCACCGCTAAGGGCTTTATTCTTACGAAACCACATCATCCGTCACCAAGCATCATAGGTGATGCTTACTTCATGATTTTTGAGTTATTGACAGTCAATAGCTGGATAAACATATCCCTCAACTCTCACATATCGATATCCTGCTCTGAGGGCTGAGTCTTGACCAGCCAAAGTTGCTGCTGTGAAATTATCTTCTCGACCAGCATGCCAGTATAGTTTTAAAGGAACTGTTCCAGGCTGCTGGTTGGGGAAAACATATCCTTCATCCCTTACATATCGATATCCTGCATCTAGAGCATCTTGTCGTCCTGATTCTGTTGAAGGCGTAAAATTATCTCCTCGGCCACTATGCCAATAGAGTTTTAAAGGAACTGTTCCTCGTCGTTGGTTCGAAAATATGCAGGCTTCCACACGGGCAAACTCATAACCTGCAGTAATCGCATCTCGTTCGCCTTGGGTAGTCGCAGTTGTGAAATTATCTCCTCGACCACTATGCCAGTAGAGAAGCAACGGCCTCAAACTTGTCTGACTTTCTGCTAACTTTGGAAAAGCAGTGGCGATGCATACAAACAGGCTTAGAAACAATAACGTAAAACGAAACCGACTCAGATTAGAAATCATAAGTTTTTTCCTCAAAATGGATGTACAGGATCGCAATAGCCACCGACGTCAGGAGTGGTTTCTTGAGTGGCGTATAGATATGCTTGAAAGGTTATGTTCAATCGTTCTCACAAACTCATAAGAACGACAGGAGAAGTATTCTGATGTTTTGAACTAATTGAGTAGAAGCCAGAATTTCGCATACCTTGCTTAGCTACTTTTGTTCCAGAAATGCTAAGTCCAGTCATTTCGTAGATAGGTAAATCAGCGATCGCCCGAAACATAAACTCAGCATTTTGTACATCACACAAAGCCTCAACACGATGCACCACTTCACTGAAGAAAAGCGATCGCAACTGACCAAAATTGAGCACCCCTTGGGACTCCAGAAAAGTTCCAGCAGGGATGTCGTTGGGCGATCGCCCCTTTAACTTCCTCGCCACATAAAGGCTAATCCATTCATTTCGAACTGCTAGATCATAAACATCGTACTTACAACTTTTTCGCTGTAATGAGACAATCTGCCCTTGGTGGAGCCAGATGTCATAGTGATTGGGCAAAAGCTCAGTGTAGTAGTCAGAAAAGATGTCAAGGGCAAGACAGCCAGTGGCTTGACGACGGTCAAGAAATTGGAGGAGTTCGGGCAGGGGGAACTCCGAGAGTCTTCCGGTAATTTCCATAGTTTTTTTGTTCAGATATTGGGGCATGAAGATCTTTGCCGACTTATAATCAAGTGACTTCAGATAAGATGAATTGGCTTCAGAAGCTAGTTGATGTCTGACAGCTCATATTGAATGAGTAAGGCGATCGCCCTTCAAAATCTTGGGCATTGTTCGCTTGCATCATCCACATTTTTCTATAGGATGCTCAACTGGATTTTTCGCAAATTTACTGAAAAAAAGTTTTTTGTTGAGATTCTGCGAAAAACAGGATTCTCGATCTATAAGTACATAGACATCAATACTCGGATATTAATCCGTTACTTGCCCCTTGACCTGAAAAGTCAAAATTCTATGAGTGACTTCAACGAGAAACTCCGAAATCTTGTGGCTGAGGCGGCCCTGTTGCCGCACGACAGCCCAAAGCGACAGCGGCTGGTGCAGGAACTGCACTACGAAGTGACCCGCTCCAACAAGCTCTGGAAGGAGTCTGTCCCCTATTATGGGGATGCCCTTCAGGATATGTGGGTATATTGCTGGCAACATTTGAGTGAGTATGATCCCTCAATTGCCAATGTCATCACCTGGCTTAACAGCCATCTGACCCGACGGTTGCAAAACTACCGCGATCGCCAAACCCGCGATCGCCAGAGACATTTGTCATCAATTGAAACTCGCGAAGGGCAGCGTCTAGACCCAGTTGATGCAATTCCTTCAGGGCCTGATACGAGTCCTCTATTAACGATCATGGAACAAACCCTAGAGTGGATACGAACCGACCCTGACGGCGTTTTGCGAACGACATGCTTTCGCAGGCGAGCAACCATCAACGCACAAGCCTTATTTTTACTAAGAATCCCCGACAAAACGCCTTGGAAAACCATTGCTTCCCAGTTTTCGTTAAACCTAGCAGAATCAACGGATTTACCAAAATTCTATAATCGACGCTGCTTGCCCCTTCTCAAAGACTTTGGCAAAGCCCAAGGATACCTTGACGACCACTAACTTTCCATAGCGAACACCCATGAGAACTGCTACCATGACTTACTCGTCTCCTGCCTTATCTAATCCTCTTATCCCTGTTCTAGTTACTTATGATGCAGAACAGCTTGCAAGACGACTAGCGCAGCAGCATCCAGATACCCATCAGGTTGAGCACATTTATCGCAATCTTCTAGCTGTGTTAACTGTTAACAACTATTTGAAAATTCTAGGCATTCCGACAGACCTATCTCAATGTGAGAGCTGGAACCCATTTTTACGGATGACAGTGGATGTGGCTGATTTAGAGGTTGTTGGATGCGGTCGCCTCGAATGTTGTTCTATCGCTCAAACCGACCTCGAAAACGAATCGTCAACCTACGTTGTGTCGTCTGACGTGAATGATGATGAGCGGATTGGTTACATCTTGGTTCAATTGGATGACGCAGATGATCAGCAGGATGCGCAAACGGCAATTCTCCTAGGATTTACAGAACAAACCCAAGACGGTGTGATTGACTTGAAAAAGCTGCGGTCAATGTTCGAGCTGCCAGCATATTTGGCACAGGTAAATCAACAACCCACCGTAACGCACTTAACTCGTTGGTTTCAAGATATGGTAGACCAAGGGTGGCAGGTGTTGGATGACCTGATGACTCCTTCAATGCAGATGGGCTACTCGATGCGGAGTAATCGCACTGCCGATGGATCCCCATCTGAAGACTCGTCTTCTGATGCTTCAGTAAAGCGAGTTTACGGGAAAACATTAACACTGGACACTGTTCATGGAACTCATTCAGTTTTTCTCATCGCGGAGGTCGTCAATCCGCCCGATGCAGACTTCAAGATTGAGTTGATGCTTCGCCCTGTCAACAACCAAGCGTTTCTGCCCCCAGGGTTGGATGTTACAGTTTTAGATGCAGACCACCAACCTGTGATGAATGCCCAGGCTCGGACAGAGAACCGCAAGGTTGAGTTGGGGTTTCATGCAGAGTCGGGCGATCGCTTTCAACTCCATATTCAGTTGAATGATGCGATACTCACTGAGTCGTTTTTGGTTTGATAGTAAGTAGGTAGGCGTTATTAGATTTAAGATGACGTAGGTTGCGGTTGAGGAACGAAACCCAACGCTCGCATGGGTTACGCTATCGCTAATCCATCCTACAAAAGATTTAGCCCACCTACTTATCCCAATTGGGAGAGGAACCTATCTGAAGCCTCTTCAGGAGTTTTAGCTAGGCTCTATGTCTCAATCGAATGAGTGGAGCGAATACATTGGAACGTTGAATCAGGGAATGAGCCTATGAGTCGGTTGGTTGTGCTGAAACTGAGTGGTGATATTAAACATGAGGGCTTCCAGGTAACGCTAGACGTGGCTCATGATGGGCAGTATCCTACCCTATCAGACGAGGGAGAGCTTCCAGCGAATCCAGAGCTATTGGAGCATTTGAACCAGTGGAGAAACGCTTATACAGATCTCAGCAATTTGTGTCGAGCCATTAAGCCGTACAAAGTTCAGGTAGCAGGCCCCATTACTCCGCTATTTGAGGATTGCCGGGATTCAGCCAACCAACTTGCTCAGACCTTTAAACAATGGCTAAAAACAGATTCGTTTCGTGATTTAGAGATCCATCTGCGACGGGTTTTATCGCCTGATGATGTCATTCGGGTCTTGATTCGCAGCAAAAATCGCTGTGTTCACGCATTGCCCTGGCATCTCTGGCCGTTTTTTGACGCATATCCGAATGCTGAGGTTGCGATGGGTTCACCTCGGTTTCAGCGAGCAGTGGAAGATGATCCGCACACGGTCTCCGAAACGCCAAAGGTGAATATCCTAGCGGTGCTGGGCGATCGCCAAAATATTGACCTGGAAACCGACCGTGCCCTTCTGTCAGCCTTACCTAGAGCGAAGGTAAACCTGTTAGTTGAACCCACCCTCCAGGAACTTAACGATCAGCTTTACACGCAGTCCTGGGATATCTTATTTTTCGCAGGCCACAGCGATACCAACGAAAATCAGCAAGGCGTTCTGCAGCTCAATCCCGACACGGCGCTTACCCTCGACTATTTAACAAACGCGCTGAGTTCAGCCATCCGCAGGGGACTGCAGCTGGCAATCTTCAACTCATGCAAGGGCTTAGGCTTAGCTTATGCCTTGGCAGACTTACAGATTCCCCAACTCATTGTCATGCGTGAGGAGATTCCCGACCTCGTTGCCCACACCTTTCTCAAATATTTTCTAAATGCATTTTCCAGGGGAATCTCTCTCTATCAGTCAGTTCGGGAAGCACGGGAACGGTTGCAGGGGCTAGAGCAAGACTATCCCTGTGCCAGTTGGCTCCCCGTCTTGTACCAGCACCCTGCAAAAACACCCCCCAGTTGGCAATCTCTCCAGCGTCCATCACGATTTTTAGCACTGCCGCTTTCCCATCCTTCTCCAACATCTCCCCGTAGAACTCCGGCATCTCGGATGTCTCTGAAGTCGCTAACGTATCTGGCAACGGTCAGCTTTATTGTGACGACCCTGGTGATGGTGGCGCGATTTTTAGGACTATGGCAACCCTTCGAGTTTTGGGCCTTTGACCAACTGATGCGATCGCGCCCTGCGGAAGCCCCCGATGATCGCATGGTGCTTATCACCATTGACGAGTCTGACATTAGCTTTCAGCGAGAACAGGGATATAACTTAGAAGGATCTCTCTCGAATGGCGCATTAGCTGAAGTATTCGAGCGACTTGATTCCCATCATCCTCGAGTCATTGGGGTGGATATTTTTCGTGAAGAGCCGCTTGAAATTGACCCAACTCAGTTGTCTGAAAAACCGCTTCCATTTACCAATGGTGAATTCTTTAAAGCATTCCTAGACCCAGAGATTGCCTATCCCCAAAGTCCTGAAGCCCATACCCATAACCGCACAGTTTCGGTGATAGATACGCTCTCCAAGACACCATACACCTCATTCATTTGTTACATACAGTCACCCGCCCTGAATGCACCCGATGTTGCTCCGCCACCCAACATCCCCATCGATCAGGTTGGCTTTAGCAACATTCCTCGTGATCCAGATCGGGTGGTGCGGCGTCAAATGGTCGGCATGTCTCCCAGCCAAATTTGTAATACAGATAAATCCTTCAGCTATCAACTGGCGAGTCAGTATCTCTATCGTGAGGCGTCAGATGCCTCATACCAACCAGAATTATTCAATGGCATTCTCACCATTGGTTCTGTCTCATTCCCTCATCTAACCCGACACATGGGGGTATATCATCGAGCAGATATGGGCGGCTATGAGTTTTTGTTGAACTATCGATCCACCTCGACGATTGCACCGATGATTTCGCTTGAAGACCTGTTAACGGATCAGTTAGATGATGAATTAGCGGAATTAGTAGGCGATCGCATCGTTCTCATTGGCACCATTGCTCGTAGTTTTCAGGACTATCACCAGACGCCCCTGGGTGAGATATCTGGCGTTGAGATCCAGGCTCATATGATTAGCCAGATGGTTAGTGCAGTGCTGGATGACCGTCCGTTATTGCGATCGCTGCCCCAGTGGGGGGACGCCCTCTGGATTTTTCTATGGACATTTTCCGCAGGGGGAATCGCGCTAGTTTTTTACTCCCACTATTTTTATTCTCGCTATTTTTACTCCCGCTATCTCCTCATGGGCAGTCTCATCCTCCTCATTACTAGCTTGAGTGGCTTTTGTGCATTGGCGTTACGCGATGGCCTTTGGCTCCCCCTGATGCCCACCGCCGTTGCCTGTATTGTTGTCATGGCAGAGATCCACAAACCCGATTTTTTGATCACGGGCGATCGCAAACGATAGGCAATAAGTAAAGTCAAAACTACGTAAAATGTATGGCTTTGTTGATAAACTAATCTGGAGACTGACATCCATGAAACGATTTCTTACTCATTTGAGTATGGGCTGTACACCAGAAATTCATAGTTCCGTTGCCCAGGTGCTTCTAGCGATGGCGATTACCCTTGTATCCAGCGGCACCCTGTATGCACAAACATCATCGTCTCCTGATTTCTCAGGCACTGGAAGACAGTCAGGGCCATCAGGAGGTAGCAGAGGCAATTGCCCAAACGACAGGCTGACCATGATTCCTCTGGTGCCAGTCACCGAAGAGGGAGGATGGACGACTGAAGAGCAGCCGACCGTCTGGGTATATGTCAACTCTGAATTTGATCTCAGCGACAGAGCAACATTTGTGGTGAAGAACACAGATGGGCAAATCATCTATACTCATTGGCTGAGTGAGATGCCATCCCAGAATGGTATTTACCAGTTTGCGTTTCCAGGCAATGTTGCACTGCCGCCAACCTCGCTAGAGACAGATAATCAAGAAGCCTATACGTGGGAATTTAACGTTTCCTGCGATGTCGAGGGTGGAGATATCGCCGTTGCAAGGGGGTCAATCCGTCGAGTTGAGATCGACCTGACGACTGGACTGGAAGATGAACCGCAGACCCCCTTACTGATGAGCAATATCTATGCTGATAACCAAGTATGGTATGACGCTCTCACAACCCTAGGAGAAGCCCGCATGTTATCGCCAGATGATTCTAATCTTGCTGTGGCATGGCAGCAACTCCTTTCCTATCCAATGGTGGGATTAGAGGCGATCGCCACTGAACCTCTCCTTGATTGTTGTTCACTACCTGCTGAATAGGCAACTTCTGGTTCCCAGCATCCGGCTGAGAGTCCGCCAAGGAGACTTTGGCTGCTCAAGATCGAGGCAGAGCCTCTGCTGGCATTCCCAACGAGACGCCGGGAACAAGGTAGAGAATTGCTCCGGCAGAAATCGGGAATCTCTGGATGCTATTCTTAGAGCAACCCAACGACCGGCGAGAACAGTGTCACAAAACGAACTTTTTTCTTGAGCTGTATTGCTTGCTCTGTAAGGGTGACAGATATATTTCAGAAATCATGTAGCGGAGGTAACCCCTGTGACTCCACAGACATCTCTAGAGTTAGACCCCAATGACCAGCAAGACTGGGAACATCCTTCCCCGCCAACCGACCTAATATTTGATGATGGAGAGCCCTTGGAAAGCAATCGCCATCGTATTGCCATGAATGTGCTGATTCGCTCAGCCCAGCGATCGCTGCAATCTCGTCCTGACAGTTTTGTTGGCGGCAATATGTTCGTCTACTACAGCCGTGAACAAGCCATGAATCGGGATTTTAGAGGCCCAGATTTTTTTGCCGTGTTGGGGGTTGAGTCTGAACGAGAGCGCCAAGGGTGGGTCGTATGGGAAGAATCCGGTCGTTATCCTGATGTGATTATTGAGCTGCTGTCCCCGAGCACAGCCGCAGTGGACCGAGGCGCGAAGAAAGATCTCTATGAGAACACCTTTCGAACCCCTGATTATTTTGTCTTCGATCCCTTTGATCCAACATCTTTAGCTGGATGGCGATTAGACTTGACCCATGGTTACCAACCCCTAACGACGAATGAGCAAGGCTGGCTGTGGTGCGAGATATTACAACTCTGGGTTGGTATCTGGGAGGGAGTGATCGACTGTGAACCTGTGACAGGTACATGCTCATGGCTGCGTTTTTATACATCCCAGGGTGATTTGGTCCTGTTGCCCGAAGAGGCAGCACAACAACAGGCTGAGCAGGAAAAGCAGCGGGCTGAGCAGGAAAAGCAGCGGGCTGAGCAGGAAAAGCAGCGGGCTGAGCGGCTAGCCACAAAGCTTAGAGAGTTAGGAGTTGATCCATCCACACTGTAGTCACCACTGGAAAATTAATCTAAAAAGAGAACCAAGATCCTCGGTTTTTGTCAGAAGTCAATCACGTTGCCAGAAGGTACATTCACGACTTGGCAAAGTTCTCAAACTCACAACGCAAGAATAAGGGGTTGGGGCGCGCTCCAACCCCTTATTCTTGCGTGAAACTTGCCAAGTCGTATACGTTGAAAAACCGGGAATCTGACAGGGCTTTAAAATTTTTGGAACATTCTGCGAAAAACAGGTTTCAGCCCCTATAAGTAGTCTGTAACCCCCCAGATTCGGTGATGGCTGTGAACCATAAACTGCTCCTATCCACTCTGGCCTTGTTAGGTGCTCTATGGGTGTCTCCTGGAGAGGCGATCGCCCAGGTCACTTCCGCCAACGACAGTACGGGTACACGAGTGAACCGGAATGGCGATCGCTTTGACATCAATGGCGGCTCCCTGTCAGGAGACGGACAAAACCTCTTTCACAGCTTTGAGGACTTTGGCCTGGATGCC
>CAYXJG010000165.1:0-10747 GCA_964465285.1 uncultured bacterium | reverse complement strand
GATCCTATTTAATTTCTAAAGTTGGGGGCGGGCGCAGCCCGCCCCCAACTTTAAAGATAAGTACCTATGCAGAATTAATTACAAACAAGTTTCCTAGGGGCACACCCCGTCGGGGTGTGCCCCTAGGAAAATGTGTAAATAATTTTGCTCAACTACTTATTTTCAGAAATCAAATAGGATTCCTATATTTGATTGCTTCATTTCTGATTCTCAGGCTAACTTCGAGATATGTTGCTTTGCAAGCGCATTAAGTACAGCACAGGTGAGGGGCGGCGCTCCGCGCCGCCCCTCACCTGTGCTTAATCAACTTGCACACCGCTATATGTGAGAAACACGACTTGGCAAAGTTCTCAAATTCACAACGCAAAACAGGGGTTTAGCGCGCGCCCCAAACCCCTATTTTTGCGTGAAACTTGCCAAGTCGTGTGAGAAAAATGTCATAATGGACTACAAGTCAAACTAAAAGTCAACTATTCTCAACACTTATTTATTTTTGGCAACCTGAATTTATGAGTCTCGTAACGGAATACGATTTAGCCTTGCCTCGCCAGTGGCGATGGCGCGATTTGCCAATCTGCTATCAGATGATGGGGACATCCGGGCCTGCTGTGGTTCTCGTCCACGGATTTGGGGCATCATGGGGACATTGGCGCAAGAACATTCCAGCACTGGCAGAGCATTGCCGGGTGTACGCTCTAGATTTGCTGGGGTTTGGTGCGTCAGCGAAGCCCTCGCCTGGAGATCCGTTGCCATACACCTTTGAAACGTGGTCGGCACAAATTCGTGACTTCTGCCGCGAGGTCATTGGTGAGCCGTCTTTTTTTGTGGGAAATTCTATCGGTTGCATAGCGGCAATGCAGGCGGCTGTGGATGCCCCCGACCTGTGCTCAGGGGTTGCGCTGCTGAACTGCTCCATCCGCATGCTGCATGAACGTCGGTTAGCTCAACTGCCGTGGTATCGGCGGGTCGGGGCACCCATGCTGCAAGAGGTACTGGGCATTCGCTGGCTGGGGCATCGGTTCTTCAAGCTTGTGGCGCGCCCCAAAACCGTCCGCAATATTCTCCAGCAAGCCTATGCCCGCCCGGATGCAGTGACCGATGAGCTGGTGCAGATTTTAATGACCCCCGCCTCCGACGAAGGGGCTGCCGACGTCTTTCTTGCGTTTACCCGGTATTCTCAGGGGCCGTTGCCAGAAGAACTGCTCGCGCAACTCGCCTGCCCGGTTTTGATCCTGTGGGGCAAAGAAGACCCCTGGGAACCGATCGAAGCAGGTCGAGAGTTGTTAGCTCATTTCCCCTGTGTAGAGGATTTTGTGGCGTTAGATAAGGCGGGACATTGTCCTCAGGATGAAGCACCGGATGAGGTGAATCCTATTTTAGTGGAGTGGATTGGGCGGCATTGTGAGTAGTGAGGGGTGATGCTATACCCTGCCAAGTCGTGTAATTCAAAAATTAAAGCTGTAGCCTGTAGCAGGATATGTTGCTTTGACGCCGCGAGATTTTTTACGATCGCCCCTGGGCATAGAGGGGCAGGTAAATGGTGAAGCAGGTGATGTTATTTTCGCTGGTGACGGTGATGGTTCCGCTCAGGTGATGGGTTAATTCTCGGACAAGCGCAAGCCCCAGGCCCGTTCCCCCGTGTTTCCATCGATCGCTCTGAGGAATTCTATAGAACTTGTCAAAAATGCGAGACAGCTCGCTAGGGGCAATGTGTACGCCTGTGTTGCTGACGGCGATCGCCACTTGGTCAGGCCGGGGACTCCAGGCACGGAGTGAAATGGCCTCTCCCGGAGGCGTATACTTGCAGGCGTTGTTCAGCAGCTCGGACATAATGCGCTGGAGGCTGACCAGATCGGAATAAATGGAGGGTAAGTCATCATCAACCTGAATGGCGATCGCCTGTTGATGCTTTTCTGCCCGTAATTGAAAGGACTCTACGATGTGGGGAATCCATTCCTGGAGTTCAACGTTGACGAGTTCTAAGGGTCGCGTCCCTGCATTGAGATGCTGCAAGTCAAGCAAGTCGTTAATCAGCTCCATTTCCTGCTGGGCTTCATCCTGCAAGATTTGAAGATAGGTACGCAGTTGCTCATCGGGTTCCTCCTGACATCGTGCGATCATGATTTCGAGCATCTGGGCTGCCATTTTGATGTTGGCAACGGGCGTCCGCAACTCGTGGGACACGGTACTGAGAAAATCATCCTTCATGTGATTCAGACGCTCCAACTCGTTCACCTGTGCCTGGGCAGCTTGATAGAGCCGCGCCTGCCGAATGGCGATTGCACACTGGCTGACGATTTGCTCGACCACATTGACTTCCAGCTTACTGAACGTTGCATAGCGGGGACGATAGAGCCACAGATCTCCCACGACCTGATCGCTACTGATGATGGGAAAGCAGAGAATCGTCGGGGTGTAGTCTGGGCGAAAGTCCTCAGCAAGAAGCTGCGAATACTGAAAAGCAATGCCGCTGAGCAACTGGCGATAGATTTCTGGACGGTCGGAGAAAGATTCGATTTGCCCCTGGATGGATCGCAGGTTTATGGTGATGCACTCCTGCTGAATGTGAACCAGCCTGGCATCATGATCATAGATAGCCGTGTTGCAGCAGTCTAGCACCAGGGTTTCCGCTAATTCCTTCACCACAGACTGGAGAATATGGCGCTCGTCCAGGCTGTGGCGCACCTTGTCGATGATGCGTTTGAGCATGGCCTCTACCACCAGGGCATGTTGGAGTTCATTGGTGCGCTGCTGAACCGTTCGTTCAAGCTTTTGGTTGAAGGCTTGAATACGCTGGTAGAGTTCCGACTGATGAATGGCGATCGCCAGTTGGTTGGCAATGACTCGCGCGAGTTCTTGCTCCACATCATCTAACACAGTGTTGGGAGCACTCGTCATAATGCAGAGGCAGCCCCACAGGTAATGGCATGTCAGATTTGTCTGAGCTGGTTGCTGGAATAGGGTTTCAGCATCATGAGACACCAGTAGCGGAATGAACGTGCAATGCTCAGGCGTCTGCGTAGCTTCCGAGGGATGGGGTAACGACGCCTCTGCCCTAATGCTGTCCTCTTGTCCAACGGCGTAGTCTCGAAGCTGCTCATAGGGCACCACCACAATGTTGCCCTGCTCCAAATGCTCGATACCCTGGTCGTAGAGGGTTTGAAGAGCAGCGTTAAACCCCTTGGAAAGAATATCGTGCTCCTGGCACTCGGTTGTGAGTTGCCAAATATTCTCGCTGGAAAGATAGTGCAGAATACACACCCGATGGGCATTAAATAGCTCGGCAATGGGGCGCTTTGCCGATTGAAAAATAGTGGGTACGTCGAGGGAATCTCGAATGGCTTGGATAACCTGGTTCAAGGTATGTTCTCGATGCACCTGCTGCTTCAGGGCTTTCTCTGCCTGCCATCGCGTGGTGACATCCTCCACGGTTCCCAATACACCGATGACGTTTCCCTGGGCATCGTGGAGAGGAATTTTGTTAGCCTCCAGCCAGCGGATGTGACCGTCCGATTGGCGCTGCTTTTCTGAAATGGCGAATTCAGGCTGATTTTGCTCCATAACTCGCCGATCACAGGCACGATAATAGTCGGCCTGTTCCCGTGTCCAGGGCAAGTCGTAGTCCGTTTTTCCCACAATGTCATCGGGAGAAGCCAGGCCCGACACTTTTGCTTGACTCAGGTTGCACCCTAGATATTTTAAGTCCCTATCTTTCCAGAGAATGCGTTGCGGGATATTGTCAATAATCAGCCTGAGCATGGCCTGCGCCTGATGCAATTCATCTTTAGAGCGCTTGCGATCGCTAATGTCCTCGATAGCGGAGAAGGGAGAAGCAGACGACGGTGTGGTGGAAGCAGGTTGTTCAGGAGACTCTGTTGTCGTGTCCTGAGATGAACCTATGATGCAGGCAACTCCCCGAATGTGATGGACTGAAGGCTTCTGGGATTGATTCAGGTCATCGTTTACCAATACTGCACGGCAATGCACCCACTCAATAGAACCCGTAGCGGTCGCAATGCGAAATTGATGCTCAGCAGGCATTGCAGGCTGAAGGCTATGGAGCCACCGGATCGTCGCGGCACGATCATCCCGATGCAAGACAGTCAGCCAGAGCTTCGGCTTCTGCATGAGTTGATGGGCAGAGCATCCACAAATGGATTCAATCGAGGGGCTGATGTGGAGTAACTCATAGGCGGGAAGGGCGATCGCCCAGACAATTTGGTTGAGAGATAGCAAAATCTCCTCAGTCATCGTAGCGTGCTGGGGAGGGTGCTCAGCCTGAGTCCCGACATCCTGAGTCATAAGGTTCGGTCGATGAACGCGATTTCCAAGAACAGATCAGCTCCGCCGTTTCGACACACATTACCAAAAATCAACCTGGGAGGTGACTAGTCAGTCCGCCTTAAAACCTGGACTGGCCCTCACTCTAGATTCCTGATAAGACGATGAACCAACCCTGGATTCACAGGTAGACGTGTGAAGGGTATGCTTCCATTGCGCTTACAGTGCCCAAATTTCCACCCTCTCAAACATTACGCTGCAAAATCGTTACGCAAACTTGTTCTGAAAAAAGTTTTTGTCAGGAACCAAAATGAAAGCAGATTATTTTGCGTCCATCCAGTTTGGCCCGGTGTGAGCTTCTGCAACCAGGGGCACATCTAAAGAAACCGCCGATTCCATGGTGGCCTGGATTTGAGGGGTAAGGGTATCGACCTCATCGGGCGGCACTTCAAACACCAGCTCATCATGAACTTGCAGCAATAGCCGCGCCCGGTAGTCCTGTAGAAGCTGGTGCAGATTGACCATTGCAATTTTGATGATGTCGGCACTGGAGCCTTGGATGGGGGCATTCGCCGCCGCCCGCAGCATTCCAGCATCATATTGGTTGCCGCGAACCTGGGTCAGGTCGATGGTGTCGGGGTCGTTGCCGCGCAGGGACTTGAGGCGATCGCCCATGAAGTTGAAATAGCGCCGCCGCCCTTTGATGGTCGTGACATAGCCGTGGGCGATCGCCTCCTGCTGCATCCGCTGCAGGTATTCAAACACCTGGGGATATCGTTCGTTGAAGCGATCGATAAACTCCTTTGCCTCGCTGCGGCCTACTCCCGCCTCTCGTGCAAACCGGGAGGCTCCCATGCCGTAAATCACGCCGAAGTTAATTACCTTCCCCAGCCGCCGTTCCTCTGGGGTAATCTCATGCCGGTCAAACAGCAGTCGCGCCGTCAGGGTATGAACATCTTCCCCAGCTTGATATGCCTCTAACAAAACGGGTTCCTGGCTGAGGTGGGCAAGGATGCGGAGTTCAATTTGGGAATAGTCAGCCGCGACCATGACCCATTCAGGTTCTGGGACAAAAGCAGCTCGAATCTTACGGCTGAAGGCCGTGCGAATGGGGATATTTTGCAGGTTCGGGTCGGAAGAGGAGAGCCGCCCGGTGGCAGTAATCGCCTGGTTGAAGTCGGTGTGAACGCGCTGGGTGTCGGCTCGCACTAGAGTCGGTAGGGCATCGACGTACGTAGACTTGAGCTTCGACAGGGTGCGGTGTTCCACAATGCAGTCAATCACGGGATGGTCACCCTGGAGCTTTTCCAGGGTCGTGGCGTCGGTGGAGTATCCGGTCTTGATCTTGCGAGACTTCCGCTTGTCCAGCCCCAGGGTGTCGAACAGCAGTTCGCTGAGCTGCTTGGGCGACCCCAGATTGAACTCAGATCCTGCATATTCATAGGCCTTTTGCTCAATGGCGTGGAGATCAGCGTCTAGCTGCGTCGAAAATTTCTTCAAATACTCAATGTCAATGCGAATGCCCTGGTATTCCATTTCTGCGAGGACAGGTTCCAGGGGCAGTTCAATGGTTTCCAGCAACGCCTGGATGTCTGGAACTGCTGCCAGGTCAGCCTTCAGCTTTGGAAGCAATTGGAAGGTAGTGTATACATCTGACCCGCAATAGTTCGCCACGAGGGGAATGTCGATGTCAGCGATGGTTTTTCCCTTTGGAACGATGTCGGTAAAGCTATCCATGGTGACGTTGAGATAGCGCAGCGCCAGATCGTTCAAATTGTGGCTGGCTTCTGGATTGAGTACATAGCTAGCGAGCATGGTGTCGAAGACCACGCCCCGGAGCTGGATGCCCTGCGATCGCAGCACCAGGCGGTCGAACTTCGCGTTTTGCAATATCTTGGGAGAATCATCACTTTCCAAAAGGGGCTTCAACGCCTCCAGCACCTTAGGGCAGGGCAGTGAGGTGCCAGCGGAATGCCCCACGGGAATATAGGCGATGTCCGTTGGTTCATTGCCCCAGCAGCAGCCCAATCCGACTAAGTCTGCATCCTTCGGTTCCAGATCTGTCGTTTCGGTGTCCCAGGCAACCGGGCGATCGCCCAATGCTTTCAGCCATGTCACCAAGTCCGCTAATTTGTCGGGAGTATCGATAATCTGTGGCTCGACCTCCACTGGACGCACCCGCTTACTGTTTGCCGTATCTTCAGGGCTGAAAAACCAGGTATCATCATCATCTTTAACACGGGAACTTGAATCGGCTGAACGGCTCTTTCTCTGAGTTGAGTCCAGGGCCGCGAGCACCGCTTCATCAACCTCACCCCCGAAGAGCGCCTGATACTTGGGCAGTTGCTTTAAGAGCTGGTGCAGTTCTAGTTTCTGCAACAGGGGAGACACATTATCCGCCTCAAATCCTTCTAACTTGCAATGGCTCAAGTCAACGTCCAATGGCACATCCATATGAATTTGTGCCATGAACTGGGAATGTCCTGCGTCGTCTTTCCCAGCAATGAGCTTTTTCTGGCTGGCTCCTTTGATGGTGTCGATGGCCTCGTAGATGCCTTCCAGCGTCTTGTATTCTGCCAGCAGCCTTGCCGCTGTCTTCGCGCCAATGCCCTTCACCCCCGGAATGTTGTCGGAGGAGTCGCCACAGAGGGCTTTGAAGTCTACCACCTGAGCGGGGGTCACCCCCAACTTTTCAGTCACCTGCTGCTCCATGATTTCCATCGCCCCTGACCCAGTGCGGGGCCCGAAGGCACTGCTCAGGTAAAGCACCGAGATGTGCTTCTCATCATCCACAAGCTGAAACAAGTCGCGATCGCCACTCAAAATCTTCACCCGATACCCCTCTGCGCTTGCCCGTCGCGCCAGGGTACCGATCACATCATCCGCCTCATAGCCCTCGGAGGTCACCACAGGTAAGTTAAATGCAGCCAGCACCTCTTGCAAATTCAGCAAATCCGGAAGAAAATCTTCAGGAGCCTCGGCTCGTCCCGCTTTATAGCTGTCATCTGCGTCATGGCGAAAGGTGGGGCCGTCCAGGTCAAACGCCACTGCCACGTAGTACGGCTTTTCTGCCTCCATCATGTCAAGGAGCGATCGCAAAAAGCCGTAGGAAACACTGGTGGGAATTCCCGTTGACGTTCGCAGTCCCCCATCACGCCCCTTTGCATGGGCATAGTAAGAGCGAAAGGCGAGGGAATGGCCGTCTACTAGGATGAATAGTGGAGCATCTGGAGAGGTAAGACCATTGGATGCAGGAGCAGTGGATGCAGGAGCAGTGGATGCAGGAGCAGTGGATGCAGGAGTAGTGGAGGCGCTGGCAGTAGGCATAGACGATGGACTCGTTAGATACGTGTTAGAACGGCACGGGGTCAGGCTATTCATTCTAGTATGCCCCCATAAGGTTGTGTGGAAAGCGATTGCATAGCCCCACAGAGAACTGGCGTATACTCTAAGGAATTTAACGTTTGGGTAAGCTCCCAACGGAGAGCCATTAAGACAAAAATTAGAAACATAAAGCATAAAAAGCATAAAAATTTGTGAACGAACGAATGGCTGACTTTTTCCAAAACGTTACGCTTCTTAGCATTTAGAAAAACATCCAAAATGCTGACCTCAACTAACTTCTAAAAACTTTGCGGATAGGTCCACAAGGAAGCTCATCAATCAAGTGTTGCAGTATGCAAAATACATAAAAGATATTTATACATTCTCAAAGAATATTGAAAGTTCGGCTTATAGAAATGCCGTCACTTCCTGATATAGTTTTGGTGAACCTTGTAATCCAGAAAGCAAGTCCAAGGGAAAGCGCCGGGGTGACCCGATAGTGAAGGCTTGACGTCTGTTTCTGGTTTACGCCAACTGAAATTGGCTACCCAAGTTGTTTTTAATGGCAATTTTTGGCTGCTTGGCTCTTTTTGTAGGTCGAGCAGGAGAGCATTCTGTTGGTCTACAACGGTGATTCATTTAGGAAGGGAAAACATGTCTTACTCGCAAACGAGCACGAAATCAAAAGGGTATGAAGCTGGGGTCAAGGATTATAAGCTGACCTACTACACCCCAGATTACACACCAAAAGATACTGATATTTTAGCGGCATTCCGTGTAACGCCTCAGCCTGGAGTTCCTCCCGAAGAAGCGGGCGCTGCGGTTGCTGCTGAGTCATCCACCGGTACATGGACAACCGTTTGGACTGATTTATTGACAGATTTAGATCGCTACAAGGGTCGGTGCTATGACATCGAGCCTGTTAGAGGAGCAGATGACGGGCAATTTATTGCTTACGTCGCGTATCCGCTGGATCTGTTTGAAGAAGGATCAGTCACAAACTTGCTGACCTCAATCGTCGGTAATGTATTCGGGTTTAAGGCTCTTAAGGCATTGCGGTTAGAAGATCTCCGCATACCTGTTGCCTATTTGAAAACCTTCCAAGGTCCTCCTCACGGGATTACCGTTGAGCGTGACAAAATCAACAAGTATGGCCGTCCTCTCTTGGGCTGCACGATTAAGCCGAAGTTAGGACTCTCTGCAAAGAACTACGGTCGTTCTGTGTATGAGTGTTTACGGGGCGGTTTGGACTTCACGAAGGATGATGAAAACGTTAACTCGCAACCGTTTATGCGTTGGCGCGATCGCTTCCTCTTTGTAGCTGACGCGATTAACAAAGCCCAGGCTGAAACGGGTGAAATCAAAGGTCACTACCTAAACGTCACCTCTGCTACTTGTGAAGAGATGCTGAAGCGGGCTGAGTTCGCCAAAGAACTCAACATGCCCATCATCATGCATGACTTCTTGACTGCCGGTTTCACCGCTAACACTACCCTGTCGAAGTGGTGCCGCGACAACGGCATGTTGCTCCATATCCACCGAGCCATGCACGCGGTCATCGACCGTCAGAAGAACCACGGGATGCACTTCCGCGTATTGTCTAAATGTTTGCGGATGTCCGGTGGTGACCACATCCACACTGGAACCGTTGTGGGCAAGCTAGAGGGCGATCGCGACATCACCCTGGGCTTCATTGACCTCCTGCGCGAGAATTATATTGAGAAAGACCCCGCTCGCGGGATTTACTTCACCCAAGATTGGGCATCCATGGGCGGTGTGATGGCAGTGGCCTCCGGTGGTATCCACGTCTGGCACATGCCTGCCCTGGTTGAAATCTTTGGTGATGACTCTGTACTCCAGTTTGGTGGTGGAACCGTGGGTCACCCCTGGGGGAATGCGCCTGGTGCTACTGCAAACCGAGTTGCTCTCGAAGCCTGTGTTCAGGCCCGCAACGAAGGTCGTAACCTTGCCCGCGAAGGAAATGAGGTCATTCGTGAGGCTGCGAAGTGGTCTCCTGAGCTGGCGGCTGCCTGTGAACTGTGGAAAGAAATCAAGTTCGAATTCGAGGCTGTTGATACCGTCTGATCGAACGTTTGAGTGTAAAGTTTTGAGTCTCGAGGCTAAAGCACCACCTCGAAACTCAAGCTCAGCACTTCGCGATTTTCTACAACGGTGTCCAACATGGAC
Organism: uncultured bacterium; assembly: GCA_964465285.1. GTDB lineage: Bacteria > Cyanobacteriota > Cyanobacteriia > CAKZMO01 > CAKZMO01 > JBCCWF01. Next base: position 955 of record CAYXJG010000165.1, on the reverse strand, counting down.
CTCAAAACGATTTCAAAAAACACAGCTAAAACGATTGTTAGCTATCTAACGTATCAGGCTGTGCGGGTTGTCATTACCCAGTTGCGTGAGACCAATCCGCCTCTCTGCTCGTGGCTACATCAATTTTCTGCAATCGATAAGATTCAGGATGGTGAAGCATATCTGGGAGAGTTGCTAACGGTGAACCAGGACTTAGCGTTCCGCATCATGACGGTGCGTGCCCATCTGGCTGAGGAAGTTATGGAATACATGCCGGAAATGGTGCAAACCACGGTTCAGCAGTCCAACATGGAGCACCGAAAGCAATATCTGGAGCGCATTACGCAACTGAGTTCTTTGGATATGGTGCCGAGTTCTGAACGGCTATTGGATGCTGACTTAGTGATAGATGATCGGGATGAGATGCGATCGCCCGATGATTCAACCCTGAAAGCAGACGCCGATTCAGAGGAAATATGACTCAATTTCAACCCTTAAATTTCCCAATTCCATTCTCAAACATCATTCTCACGTATTAAATTCTCACTCATTATTCTAGAGAGGAAGCCATGAAAACTCTGCCTAAAGAGCGTCGGTATGAAACACTATCCTACCTGCCACCGTTAACGGATCAGCAGATTGCGAAGCAGATCCAGTACATTCTTGACATGGGCTACTTTCCTGCCATCGAGTTTAACGAAACCTCTGAACCCACCGTCTACTACTGGACCATGTGGAAGTTGCCTCTGTTCAACGCCACCTCTGTTCAGGAAGTCTTGAATGAAGTGAACGAGTGCCGTAATGAGTACCGTGACTGCTTCATCCGCGTAGTTGGTTTCGACAATATCAAGCAGTGTCAGGTCTTGAGTTTCATCGTTCACAAACCTGGTGCAAGCACCTTCCGGTACTAAGGCTCCAAGTGCATAGCATAGTCTAGAGAAAAGGGCGGTGGGCATTGCCCACCGCCCCTTTAAGT
>CAYXJG010000164.1:7062-10768 GCA_964465285.1 uncultured bacterium | reverse complement strand
TGCCCTCCTCGATTCTCGGGCTGATATTCTCCCTGGCGAAAGAAGATATCTTGGCCTGTGGTAAATGCCCGTGCCTGAACAGACTGATTGAGCTGGTCAGATTCTGAACCCGTGTGAACCTTGACTCCGCTAAAGTCTGCTCCGAAGGCTTGTTCCATTGAGCCACGGACACCTTCATTCAAGGGTTGACCTTTCCCCCGTGCTGCACTAATCGAGCTTTCAACACTTGTAGATGCAACACCCCCGCCATCAGCGCTACGTTGAATCAGCGGTTTGGCCTGTAGCTCTTCTTCCGCAGGCAGTTCTTCGCGCTGCACGAGGGACTTGGCCTGGAGTTCTTCTTCCTCCTCGGGCATCTCTTGCCGTTGAATAGCGGGCTTCGCTTGGAGTTCTTCTTCCTCCTCCGGCATCTCCTGTCGCTGCACTAAAGGCTTCATCTGAAGTTCTTCTTCCTCGGGCAGGTCTTGCCGTTGAATAGCGGGCTTTGCCTGGAGTTCTTCTTCCTCGGGCCGTGCTTGGCGCTGCACTAAAGGCTTTGTCTGAAGTTCCTCTTCCTCTTCAGGCAGGTCTTGCCGTTGGACTAAAGATTTTGTTTGAAGTTCTTTATCTTCTTCCTCAGGCATTGCTTCGCGCTGAAGCTGACTGATGGGCTGACTGATGGCAAGTTTGGGTTGAATCTTTTTTTCATCCTTTGGATGGATGGCTTCATGCTGCACGGCTCCAGGCTGTTGGGTTTGGGGCGCATTCATCTGCTGTACGACTTGTGACGCAACGCGATCGGCTTCCTGCTCGTAAGGATCGTTGGCTGCGCCGATGGTCAGCTTGGCTTGAATCGGAGAGGGGGTCGTCAGGTCGTGACCCATTGTCTCAGCAGTGTTCAACTGACTCTGGGCATCTGTCTCAACAGCAGGGGTCGATTCAGCTTGTGGCCCAAACGAACGCGCCTGAATGGCGTTGATTGGGGCAACGTCTCCAGCACGATGGAGGGCTTTGGTCGAGAGATGAGAACGCATTGTCATTGCCAGTTGGAGAACTCAACATGGCAGATACACCTGATATAGCCCTGTGGGCATTGGTTAAGGAGGGTAGGATGCAGAATGCGATCGCAAATCGCAATACGAAATCAGGTTGAAACCGATGAATAGATATGCAGGCGTTGCTGAATCACGATATGATTTGCGCTAACGAACCGTGAGCGAGACGCTCACACTCTCGCTTCATTCACAATCAAGGTAGTGTGAGCATCTTGCTCACATTCCGATTTCATATATTCATTCAGCAACGCCGATATGCACATTCTGGCACGAGTATCGCTAATGACAACCGGACAAAAGTGATAACTTTACGTTTCTTCGGGTACCCAGCCTTTAATCTCGCGGTCGGTGAGTTGGCGCTCAAGTTTAATATACTCGCTTTGAGAGGCGGACAAGATGTGTTTCATCTGCACAGTGTCTCCTTCATCAGCAGCGAGAAATGCGGCGTTTAGGGCGATATTGCGAATATTTCCACCTGAGACATGAAGTTTCGCCAGTTTTTTGTAGTGCAAGTTCCGGGTGGGAGTTTCTGTGGGAAATGCTCGCTGCCAGATTTCTTCTCGCTGTTCGGCGTCTGGGAATGGAAACTGAACCACAAATCGGATGCGACGGAGAAACGCCTGGTCAAGGGAGTCTTTCAGGTTTGTCGTGAGAATAGCAAGTCCCCGATAGGATTCGATGCGCTGGAGCAGGTAAGCAACTTCCATATTGGCGTAGCGATCGTGGGAATCTTTTACGTCAGATCGCTTGCCAAACAAAGCATCAGCCTCGTCAAACAGCAGCACTGCACCTCCGGTTTCAGCGGCATCAAAAATACGGCGGAGGTTCTTTTCTGTTTCGCCAATGTATTTGCTGACGACCGCACTCAGGTCAATGCGGTAGAGATCCAGGTTGAGGGAATTGGCGATGACTTCTGCTGCAAGGGTCTTACCTGTTCCACTAGCTCCAGCAAACAGGGCGCTAATGCCGAGTCCTCGACGACTTTTCTTTGCGAATCCCCAGCTTCCATAAACCGCCGATCGCTGACGTACATGAGCGGTCATGGTTTGCAGCACTGCAATTTCTTTAGGTGGAAGAACCAAATCTTCCCACCCGACGGAGGAATGAATGGGCTGAGCTAGGTCATTCATTCGGGGACGAGACTGGATCAGGCAAGTCTCCCAGAGCATCTCCGGCAATGGCTTTGACGCGGTGTCGTCTGTGGTTAGGTGATGCTGAATACGGGCCGTGACCGTTTGAATCGCTGCGGGACTCAGGTTGAAGTTGGCAACGAGATGGTCGATGTGGCCATTGAGCTGGGCGACAGTCGGTTCTCCCAGAAGATGAACCCAAAGATGATGTTGTTCATCGAGAGTAGGCGCGTGGACATCGAAGGTCATGAGGGGACGCTGTCGCTGGGAACGGCGATCGCCACTCGACACAAACACAGGACAGTTCATCTGCTCAAGCAACCGCTGAATCACCCCCTGGAGGGGGGCGATCGCCCCCTCACCCGACAGTGTTTCCGCCAGATAATCACAGTTCAACAAAAATGCCATACGGGTGAGATACGATTCCCGTTCACAAAGACATTGAATGAGATTGACCTGACTCAACTCTAGCGGTAAGGCATCGGCGGTGATCATGTGGAGAGATAGACCTGCTTTGGCGCAAGCTTCAGCGGCGATCGCCTGCTTCGTAGTGGAATCGGGCCCACACAGTTGAATCACCGGAGACAGGCATGACTGAGCGTTAGGGGACTGAGTGGCAAAACCGCTGACTGTAATCTCATGAACCAGGGCTTGGTAGGAGGGCGGTAAAGGAACCTCTGGTAAGAGCGATGTAGGTAAGGGAGCGACCACCCCTGTGAGGCGTTCATCAATATGCTGAATGCCTAGCAAGTAATGAAGAATGCGTTCATCAATTCGCAGCGGACTGGTAGTCAGTGCTGTACTTCCTCCCAACTCAATCAGTCGCCAACGACGTAAAGGGGCTTTTGGCGTCAGGGCACTCCAATTGACCTCTGGAAACACTGACAAGGCCAGACTAAACGATACATAGGCTTGTTTAGCATCACCATGAAGTGCTGCACAGAGAGAGGCGATGGGTTTACTGAGTTCAACTCCAGCACACAACAGCAAAATATTGCGCTCAAAAGCATCGAGTTGGAAGAGATGGCATAAGCGATCGATGGCGGCGGGCTGTTCCTCTGGGAACTCAATCGAGGGCATGGCGATCGCCCCAGACGATGATGGTTGATGACTTCCATCCGTCGCTTGTGAGAGACGCTGCTCTAACGCATAGCGAACTTGGGCGATCGCCCCCATTAGATAGTGCTGATTTGCAGTATGCCAGTGCATCATGGTTTCTTACCCATTGACAGAGCGAATTAACTGCTGCAAGTGTTCAAAAGCTTTCTGGGCTGGCAAGGTATTGGGAAAAGCCGATCTTCTTACCCCCTGGTTGACTGACAAACGTTGCCTTCCCTCATCCCCATCACCTCTCTCAGAGGGCAAGGGGAGTCAGTCCAACTTCTTGTTCCCTCTCCCCGTGGGCTACGGTGTACACACAAGTCTTCTGATCTAGCCTGGGCTGGGCTAGATCCTCCCTAACCCTCCTTTTTAAGCAGGGAACCGGATCGGAAGTCCCCCTTTTTAAGGAAGGAACCGGATCGGAAGTCCCCCTTTTTAAGG
>CAYXJG010000164.1:0-6962 GCA_964465285.1 uncultured bacterium | reverse complement strand
TCGGAAGTCCCCCTTTTTAAGGAAGGAACCGGATCGGAAGTCCCCCTTTTTAAGGAAGGAACCGGATCGGAAGTCCCCCTTTTTAAGGGGGATTTAGGGGGATCTTGCAATGCTTTGATGTCTGAATCAAGATCTGTGTACACCGTAGCTCCCCTTGGGAGAGGGCTAGGGTGAGGGATTTTCGAGAATCTGTGCATAGTTTTTATCAGTCAATAAGGTTTACCCTTCCACCCTTTCCCCCCTCCACCCTTTATCTAATCCTCCATACCATGCGGTAGAGAAATAATGGGGCCAATATAGCGCTCAAAGGTCGGGCTGTTGCGGTCGTCGTCTACCACTAACTGACTTTCGGCTCCATCAATCAGTAAACGCACAAGATAGTCTCCTGCCTTTATATCTTGAATCGGTATCATGACTCGCCGGGCATCCTGCTCTCGCTGAGGAATGTCAAACATGTAGGCATTGGGAGTGTCCCCTGTGCATTCATTAAGAGCCAGAACTACGCGTTGCCCCTGACCAATGGTCAAATTTACCGTTAGAGTAACTGTTGCATTTCGCAAATCATCATCAGTGATCACAAGGTCATTCAGCGTGACGGTCAACACCCGAGGCCGCAGCACAAAGGGAGCCGCGTTAGACTCGGTCATGCGCTGATGCTGCCGACTGGGATGGGTAGACGGTACGGTATGAAGCACCTGGAGGCTCTGCACTCCTGACCGCAAGGCGGCGGCGGGCACCGTTGATAGGGGCAAGGTAATTTGGCTGGGTGTCACCTGGGTTGGCGTCACCTCTGCGCCACCGATACGGACTTGAGTACCGTTCGTGCCCTTCAAGTTGCAGCCTTTAATCAGTAGGGTACTGTCTACCAAAACGGGCTCCAACGGCCCGCCCTGAGTCACCACCTGTTCGATGTGGGGTTGGGCAGGGAATGCGGCCATGCCCCCAGTACGGCGATCGCGCACAGGTAAGCCTCGCGCGTAGGGTTCTTTCCCTTCCACCATCACCACCATCACCTTATAGGCAATGGAGAGCAGATAGGGGGTCTGGAAAAACACCGCCCAGGTTTTGGATAAATCTTCCAGGGTCAGATCCAAGGGGAGGACGTTGATTTGTTTCACCTGATCCGCCAGGTTCGACTCCCGCAAAAAGCTGAGGGTGGAGTCGTTGCAGGCTTCGCGAATCATATCCTGGGTAATCACCCGCTTATCGTTGAGGGTTTGGACAACGCTGCCCAGCAACCGTTGGGGAGTCAGCTCATTGTTGTTGCCGTACACACTCAGCATGTAGAACATATCCAGTGCCGCCTGCCGCTTGGTGGGCGTCCCCCGCGATCGGAAGGGTGTAGCGTCTATATTATGCATCGCTGGGTTGGTGATGACCTGATACATGAAGATATTCACCCCCGTTTCCGGGGTTCCCTTTCCCACATCGCTGGGACTTACGGTGGTGATGCGGGCACCTTCCACATCATTTTGTACGGCGGCTTGCAAAATTCGCTGGAGTGTTGCTGTAATGGTGGCGATCGCCAAATGGTTACTCATAACACCCGATCTCTCAAATTATCTGTTTGAGATGGGAGGGGGGAGTCAGAACACCCACTCCCATCTGTGATGTAACGGCAAGTGCTTTGCACTCGCCGTTACATCACGGGTTAAACGGAAATGACGCCCAGTTTCAGCGCCTTCATAGCGGCCTGGGTACGGCTTTTGACGCCAAGCTTATTGAAAATAGCCGTCAGGTAACATTTCACAGTTCCCACTGTGATATGCAGCTTTTGGGCGATCGCCTCATTCGACTCCCCTTCCACCACCAGTTGCAGCACATTTTCCTCCCGCTCAGTCAGATAAATATCCGGGTGCTGAGACTTTTGGCGACTACGTAAGGAGTTGCCACTGTAAAAGTTAAACATTCGGAAAAAGCTGGTTGTGGTTTCCCGTGAGAGATAGACACCATCGTCCATCACTGTGGCGATCGCATCATACAGTTGAAACGACAGATCTTCCTTAAACAGATACCCGTTCGCACCTGCTTGCATCGCCCGATAAATCCATTCATCTTCCCGGTGGGCAGAGATGACCAACACGTTGCTTGTGCTTTTTGCGCCCCGCAGATCGCGTTTCTGCTTCAGGAAGTCAATCCCGGTTTCTGCAGCCAACTCTAGGTCAAGTAAGACCAAGGAGGGCGACTGCTGTTTCAAGAGAGCGATCGCCTGTTTCACCGATGCTGCATGGCCGACAATGCTGAACTGGGCAGAGTTGGTTGAATTGTAAAAATTCAGTAAGAATTGCAACCCTTTCCGAAATTCAACGTCATCATCAATTAAGAGAACAGAAATTGGCTCGTTTAATTTAGGAAACGTTTGGTTAGCTGTTAGCATACTCACACTCATGGGGGCTTCTGGCGTAAGTTTTTACTATGTGCGGAATTTTGTGTCAATGCGGGCATGTTGCCGACAGTTGCATCAAATTCCGTCTAGTCTGTAAACTGCGAGGTAAAACAATCGAAAGACATGCACCGCCTGTTGGAAGGTTATCTGCCCACAGGCTACCCTGATGGTCGAGAACAATTTTGCGGGCGAGGGTCAACCCCAGCCCGGTGCCGCCGGGGCGACGAGAGTAAAAAGGGGTAAATGCTTTTTTCAGATCTTGCGGAGAAAAACCGGAACCTTTGTCACAAATCTCAATCACTGTTTCGCGGGAGAAGACGCGCCATCGGCACGAAATAGTTTCTCCTGGTGGACTAAAATAAACAGCGTTGCTCACCAAGTTTGTCAGGGCTTCTTTAAACTGCCACGGATCAACGGTGATCTCCACGGTTGCCCCGCTGCATTCAATCTGTACCGACTTTTGGGCAGCGAGGGGATGCAGGGACTCCACCACCTCTGTCATCAGGCGGTCGAGCTGGCACTGCTCAGACTGCAACCGAGAGGATTGGCTGTATCCTTTAATGCGGGATAGCTGATGTCTGATAGTGTGGGCTGCTTTGGAGATTTGCTGGAGCTGTTCACCAAAGGATTCTACAGCAAGCTGCTGATTCAGCACATCGACATAGAGGCAAATTAACTCTAGGGGATTGCGCAACTGATGCTCAACTCGATGAATGGTCTGTTCTAAGAGTTGAATTCTGTGGGCATAGTGCTGACGTTGCTGGGCCGATTCCAGGCGTTGCTGGATAAGCTGAGCATACTGTTCAAAACAGTGGACTTGGAGGGATGAAAACGGTTTTTGTGTTGTAATAAGTAAAAACTGTGTTGGGTTGACCCCGTAGGCGCAAAGATAGGTATGGTGACCCCCATGATGATCGCGGAAGTCTCCATTGCGATCGCCATCATCTAGCCCGCATACGGTTAGCTCAACGCCTTTCAGCAGGGGAAATGGTTGGTTGAAATACTGATAAACATGCTGATTCTCCTGAGTTGATAACCAAGCGTATGAGCCAGTTTTGTGGCAATAGTGCAGGATGCGGGGTGCATGGCAAGGTTGATGATGAGTGTCGTGCTGATGATGAGTGTCGTCAGGGGAGGAGAGCGCACTGTAAACCCCCAGCCAAACCTGGGTTGCAGAAAAGTAGTCAGCCGTCTGCTGAAGCTGCTCCTGCAAAAAAGGATATAGCTCACTCAGCCCGGGTAAACCGTCGTATTGATAGTGACTGGTGGGGGCGATCGCACAGGAACGGATCCCCAGAGAATTGGACATCATGACGACCTGTTGGTAAATGTAGGATTTAATTCGGATACCAATTAAACCTTGTATGTTTATTACGAGTGGATTTTCGACTGTCCGGATTTTTTTACGTATATTCTTGGAAACAAAATCTTCACTACAGGATGTACTCAGCAACCCAACATATAGCGCTGTGCAAGCGCATTAAGTGCAGTTTGTTGAGTGGCGGCGCAGAGCGCCGCCACTCAACACATTTGGGTGCGCTAAACCAATTGCACACTGCTATAGATGAAGGATATGTGCCCAGAAATGAACTTCAATGGTGAATAGCAAGGCATCCTGTTTCACAGGTGACAGCCTGCTACCCCCTCAATTCGCGTTAATCATTTGCACGATAGGTTCGCTTGCAAAGGGAGACAATCCAACCGAATTCATCAACGCAGCCCAGTCAGATTCGAGCTCGGTATCTACGGTATCTGCACCAAATCTCTCTTCTGCCACCATCGTTAGAGCCTCCTGCCAGACTTCTGCGTCTAGATAAGTCTCTAGCGATGCCTCGCCGAGTTCGGCACCGAGGTCTGTGAACCGAAGCACTCCTCCGTGGACCGTGAGGCTATCTTGGATGTCCCCTGGTTTGCAGGCGACCGATACCTGCCACACATAATCGTTCCCCTCTTCCAGGGGCGGAGCATCCTCTGGCATTCGAATGCCGACAATGCCCGATTCTCCACTTACCTCAAACTCTGCCTGATAGAAGTAGCGCTCTGTTAAGGGTTCATCCCGATTTTCAATCGTCAAAATACCATTCGTCGGCGGGAGTTGCGGTATGTGAATAAAGAAGGTGGGATGATGCGACGCTGTAAAATAACTGGGAGCCGTATCGCCTAATGAGTCGCCATTCTCATCTTCAAAGGGGGTAATCCCCGTAATTTCCTGATCCGATAGGCAAGAGGAACCCCGGCGAAATCCTCCCCGGTGAAAGGCAGATGAACTGACTCTGAACCGCAGTCCATAACGGCTCAACCGACTTGCCAGAAGGATGGGGTCTAGAATTGAGTCGTGTGTGGTCGGATGGTGACCGATGCTTTGGGGGACATCAGAAACCGTGGCGGTCTTTGCGGCTAACGAATTCCAGATAAGGGATGTCGTCACTGATACGGTTAGCAGAGCGACAAGTGTTGCGGATGAACAAATAAACCGATGCATAGAACACCTCTCATGGGGGGGCTAGTCATGGGGGAGGGAAGAATATATCCACAAATTCCATCAGGAATGTTTGGATGCATTGTTACTGTCCCTCGATAATCTGGACGACAGGAGCCTGGGCGATCGCCCCTAACCCTGCCTCTTCAAGTAGACTGGAAAACTGACGAGCGATCGCCGCGTCTAAGGGGTTGGTATAGACCCCCTCAGCCATCAGCGAAACCGTGTCCTGCCAGATACCCTGATTCATATAAAAGTTAAGCCGTTCCGATGGCGTTCCGGTGGTATCAGCCACGCGCTCCACCACACCACCATTAATCGTTAAGCTATTAGCAAAATTGCCTGGTTCGCAAGCAACAGACACTTGCCAAAGATACTCGATGCCAGACTCAAGAGATAGCGTACTGTCCGACAACTGAACACCAACAATTCCCGATTCGCCTGTTAGTTCAAAATCCATTTCATAGGATGTGCCTTGTGTTAAGGGCACATCTGCCCGTCTCAATGTCAGCCTGCCTGTCGTTGTCGGTAGAGAGGGGATATGAAAGAAAAACATGGGGTGCGCGGAAGCTGTTAAATAAACAGGCGCTTTCCTTTCATTTTCCGGAACATCGGCTGACTCAACCTCTGGGACAACTGCAATGAGTCCGCTGTTTGACGGGCAAGATGCACCACGCGAAAATCCACCTCTCCGGTATCGGGAGGCTCGCACTCCCCAACGAAATCCAAGGCGGCGTGCTATCAGAACAGGCTGATTCACTCCACTTCCAAGTGCTGAATGATGGGGTGCAGATGTGCCAGACGACTCAACATTTAATGATGATGCTAGTGATGCTGCGGCGTGGGCAGACCGAAGGGGGAAGCCCAAATGGCACAGCCCAGTGGTGGCGATCGCCGATAAAGCAAGCAGGGAAGGAATCAGACGGTTCATCTTAGAGCCTCATAATTAGGTGTCCAACGGTGTTCGAGTTAGAATTCGATGACGTGGTAGTACACCCTGCTTTGCTTAACTAATGCATCATATTTAGACTCTACAATTCCAGATAAATTTACAGAGTATTTATAAAAAAAGTATAACGAAAACTCATCCAGGCTTAATGCCCAGACATTAAAGCACTGCTGCATAACGTGCGCAGTTCTTCTAGTTGCTGAGGGCTGATGGCCGTTTCAATGGAATCTGCCCAGTCAATGGATTGTATCTCTTCAGGCTGCACATCTAGCGTAATCCAGTCGTTGTCAGTGGGTGGTACACGCGCTAAGTCAGTGGGCTGAATGGGTAAGCCCCCATGACCCGCCAGAATAATTTCGCTTTCATCACGGCGGCCTGCACCGCAGTAATTACCGACCAGGTCTGATACATCAATGAGTTCAGACGGTAACTCAACCAAGTTTTGCGTCAAATCTGAAATGATTTCGCCTCCCTCCACCACACCATCGACATCATTCGTGCGGTTCCCCTCAACAGCCCTCTGCTCGACAAACCCTGTCAAGCTTTGAGGGGCAACGAAAATGACGCCATTGCTACCGTTATTGCCGGGGCGAGCCACAATATCGCTGCCGTTGGGCCCCGTCGGGTTAACGCCAATGCCCTGAGATACATCGGTCATGTCAATGTTGCCCCCAATCACATAGACCAGGCTTTCATTTTGCAAGGTCAGGTTATTGGTCTGTATTTGAATGTCTGCTGATGCACCCGATGGGCTGGCTGTAAAAACTTGAGCATTATCAAGGCGGATGAAGCGCGTCCTGTCATCTCCAAGTTGAATAGTGCCCCCCTGTCCATTGCTGCTTGCACTGGCGTTAATTCCGTTAAATAGAGGTCGAGTTGAGGATTCACTTGTCTGTCTAGCCTGTTGCACCTGACGACTCTCCCTTACCTGAGAATTATCGGATGCAATACGGAGAGAGAGGCGATTCCCAGGGGTTGCATCTGTCCCGTTGAGGGTGATAGTGGGTGCCTGAATTCGAATAGCACCCCCATCCCCCGTTTCTGAACCCGTGTTCAGGGATTGGACGGTTACCTCGCCATTGGTTCCAGTTGCCAAGACGCTAACCGCTTCACCTGGGTTCTCCAAGGTCAGAATATCGATTGTGTTA
>CAYXJG010000163.1:0-10820 GCA_964465285.1 uncultured bacterium | reverse complement strand
CGGGCGCAGCCCGCTGCTCTTTTCCGGGTACTTTATTTTCTTGCAAGTCCCTAAGATCTAACCTTGGAAGTTGGTACTCGCCTGGCTATGCCTCTTGTCCCTGGGCGGGACAAACGTAGTCATCAAACCACTTCAGCACTAACTCTTCGATGGTGCCGTTCTGTCGGAGGCGCGTCAATTCTCGATTCACTTCCCTGAGCAGTGGGGACTCCTTCGGGAAGGCTACCGCTACGCCTGCAGGTTGCTCATTCTCCAGCACAATTCGTTTGAACTCAGACCCTCTTTTAATATACTTTTTGGCGATCGCCCGATCGATCATCGCCACATCAATGCGCCTTGTTTTCAGCTTTTGCAATGCATCGCTTGTATGGTCAAAGGGTACAATCTCGGCATCTGGCACTGTTTTCGCCAACTGTTCATGAACTGTTCCTGGCTTCACGCCGATGCGTTTACCCGCTACCTCGGCTAATGAGTCAAAATCAATTTCTTTGCGAGCCACGATGACACTCCGTGCCTCATAATACACTGACGAGAAATTCACAACCTTTTCTCGCTCGGCAGTCGGTGTTATGGCAGACATTGCCAAATCCACTTTTTGCGATCGAAGGGTAGGCAACAGGTTGGTAAACGGCATTGCTTCAAAAGCAGGAGTAAATCCCATTGAGTCAGACACTTGCTTCGCTAAATCAATGTCAAAGCCCTTCATCTCCTGAGGGGTGCTAGCTGTGTCGATAAACTCGTAGGGGCAATAATCTGGCGCTGTCGCAATTTGCAGCGTGGATCTCTCATAGTACAGGTGATTCCACACAGCTACTCCTACGGCGATCGACACCGAGGCTCCAATCACGGCTAAGAATCGACGCCACTTCATGATATTGACCTCTATAAAACGTTAAGAAACGAGAATTAAATCATCTGTACCTTGCCAGGTCATATCCTAAACAAAACACTACCCAACTGCACTCACCTTGCCAACGGTCAGCAGTTGCTCTAGCTCCTCAGGCGACAGCGGCGGGCTATAGAGGTAGCCCTGCATTACATGGCACCCATGCTTAGTCAGCACAGTCAACTGTTCCTCAGTTTCGATACCTTTTGCAAGCACTTTAAGCTTGAGGCTCTGAGCCATGGCAATAATAGCCTCCGTGATAATAGCATCCCGTTCATCGTCCACAATATGATCAATGAAAGACTTATCAAGCTTCAAAATATGAATAGGCAGGCGCTTCAGGTGCTGTAATGGCATACTGTGCATTCCAAAACCATCAATGGCAATCTGAATCCCTATATTCGCCAGTTCCCGAAAAATATGGTCAACCTCTTTAAACTGCAAGGCCATCAAACAGGCTTCGCTGATATCAAAAACTAACTGGTCAGGGTTCAAGTTCGCCTTTTGCAGCGACTGAAGAATATACTCAAAAAAATGGCTGTCCTGAAGCTGCTGAGGCCACAAGTTGATGGATAACTGAAGCGGAATGAGAGTGAGCGATCGCCATGCGATCATCTGCTGTGACGCCTGCTCAATGACCCAGGTGCCTAAGGTGGGCAATATCTGAGCCTCTTTTGCCAATGGAATAAACTGTTCGGGAAGAATATCTCCCAACTCAGGGTGTCGCCACCGCAAGAGCGCCTCGACTCCTACGATTCGCTCAGTTACTAAATTGACCTGGGGCTGGTACACCAAATAGAACTCGTCATGCTCCAGAGCAGACTGCAAATCCTGAAGCATTTTCTGCCGCTCTGCATATTCCTCTTCCATTTCTGGTAGATAGAAGCAATAGTCTTGCTCATGATTGGTCAGACAGTATTGAGCCGCGACGTCCGCGTGGCCCAGCACCTCAGATGCCGTTTCTCCATCATTTGGATAAAGGGCAGCGCCGATTTGAACCCTCAAGTACTCACGTTGACGCTCAATTTCATAGGGAGCCTGCAGAGCAGCGATTAGTGCTTTAAGCGTTACCACTACATCCTCAGAAACAAGCACCCTCGACAAAATCAGGGCAAATTCATGCTCTCCCAAGCGAGCAATCCAACTTTTTACTGGAGATGGGTGTTCATCTAAGCCCTGGGTAAATTTCTTTAATCGTTCGGCAATAGCCCGCAGCAATAGTTCAGACAAGGGAACCTTGGGCAATGGCTTTGCACCATTGCTGTAGGAGCAATGAATCCGGAGCACCGCAATGGAAGCGTCCGATGTGGCTTTTGCCTGTGTGGTTTGTTCTTGCAGCCGCTGATGCAGCAGGATGAGGTTGGGCAAATCCGTCACGGAATCATAAAACGCAAGATGATTTAAATTTTCTGCGGCTCGCTTCATCTCCTCCTCATAGGGATGCGCCAGCGTATCCTGGCGGTTAAACCGTGCCTGGACGGTCTCAATCAGCTCAGCACTGGTAAAAGGTTTTGTCAGATAATCATCAGCCCCTAGATTCATGCCCTGACGGATATCAGGTTTATCGACTTTAGCGCTGAGGAAAATAAAGGGAATTGAGTTTGTCGATTGGTTCTCCCGCAGCGAGCGAAGAACCTCAAACCCATCCCATCCCGGCATCATGATGTCGCAAATAATCAAGTCTGGATTATATGCCTTTGCCATTTCGATTCCCTCAGCCCCATCAGCGGCATGAAGCGCTTGAAACCCGGAATGACTAAGGATCTTGACAATATTCTGGCGGATTGCCTTTTCATCTTCAACGACAAGAATGGTCTTCATAATCAGTTGGTGGTGGTAATTGCTGCTCATTTAAATCTGGCTCTCAATCGCATGCTATGGGAGGTGCTACCCTTCTAGCGTTGCAAATTGCGATCTCAGCAGGATTTAAGGCTCTACTGAGATGGGCTTGAATGGCAGTGTCACGGTAAATCTTGTCCCGTGCTGTAGCTTACTATCAACGGCGATCGCCCCCTGCAGTAACTCGATACACTTTTTGACAATGGCAAGCCCTAACCCAGTGCCCTCAATGTTATTCACATTATTTCCTCGATAGAAAAAATCAAACAACCGACTCAGGTCCTGCTTGGAAATGCCGATGCCCTGATCAGCTACGTGCAGAATAAACTGATCAGCTTCAAACATGAGCGCAACCTTAATCAGACTTCCTGCCCCAGAATACTTCACCGCGTTTGACAAGAGATTTGTGAAAATTTGACGCAAGAGCTTCGGGTCGATGAATCCAGACTGAGCAATGCCCTCCTGCTGGTAATGAAATTGATGATGTTTACCAAAGCCCTGCTGTGCCTCGTCGAGAATATCCAGGCAAAATGCTGCAATATCAACTTCTGTGTAATTCAACTGGAGGCGATCGCTATCTGCCCGACCGATAAACAGCACATCATCTAAAAGCTGAGATAAGTGATGGATTGAACCATAAATTTGCTCAAACAGTTCCTTGCGCTCAGCTTCCGTATTTGAGAAGTAGTCTAGAATTTCTACCGAGGACATGATGGATGTGAGAGGCGTGCGAAATTCATGGGAGGTAATCGAAATAAAGCGGGTTTTGAGGTCATTCAGTTCTCGTTCTCGGTTCAGCGCCTTTAATAATTCAGCTTCTAGGGTTTTGCGTTCGGTGATATCTCGCTGAATCGCCATCCAGTGGGTACACCAGCCTGTTGCATCTGTGATGGGAACGATGGTCATTTCGACCCAAAACTCGGAACCATCTTTACGATAATTAATCAGTTCAACATCAATGGATTCAAAGTTATTAAGAGCCTGTCGTACTCGATTAAGCGTCTCCCGATCTGACTTTGGCCCTTGCACTATGCGGGGTGTGTTGCCAATAACATCCTCGGGAGTATAGCCTGTAACATTTGTAAATGCTGGATTCACGTAGATAATCTTGGGGCCAGGCCACTCACTAGGTTCCGCCTCAGTAATCACGATCGAGTCATGGGCGTTAGTGAATACAGATTTGATTAACCGGAGTTGGTCGTTGATTGGGCTGCTCTCTCCGGAATTTTCCATGAGCGCATCTTGCCAGGAAAAATGTTTATGTGGGGGATAAAGAGAAGAGGTACCAGGGCGATCGCAGATAGCACAATTCTGAATCTCTGACGGTGGTAATACTCGCCAGAGACAAAAAATATGGACATCGGCTGCTCCCTCTTCAAACGGATGAAGCGGTATCCACTCAAACACCCCATCGGCATCACAACACTGACCGCTTCTTGAGATAAGTTGAACCTGCCGTAGGGCGCTGGGGTTAACTGCTTCCTGACGGGCGTACTGAGCTAGTGCTGACGAAACGCGATCCTGGCACGAGACGTGGACGAATGCCAGCCAGTTCATGCCTATCATATCTACCGTGCTGTATCCCAACGTTTCTTGCCATGCTTGATTTACATAGCGAATGTGCCCGGTTGGCGATATCGCCTGCACCAAATCACTCGCCTGGTCAAATAGCGATTGACATGGAAACGTTAGTAGGTCTGAATGGCGAGTGTACATTAATGTGAAGGGGGGAGATTCAGCAGAACGATGCAGAGGGGTTTAGGGGGCGATCGCCAGCGTTATGCTTTTAGCATGCCCAGAAATGTTTTATTTGTAACTCAGTATTCAGCGAACCTAAGTACTATAGCGCTTAGGAACGAAAATTAAATAATTTGAATCAAACTTTAGTGGCGCGGCGCGGCATCACCGCGCCGCGCCACTAAAATGTGCAGCTCTCTATCGAAACGGATGTCTTACACGACTTGGCAAGTTTCACACAGAGATAGGGGTTTGGCGCGCGCGGAGCGCGCCCCAAATCCCTATTTTTCATTGTGAATTTGAGAACTTTGCCAAGTCGTCATGTTGTGCAGTGGCGTATTGCTTTGTCACACCATCCCCTTGTGTTCAATGCGCTTGCACGGTGCTATGGTTCCCCTGCATTAAAGGAGATCGGCATAATCGGGATTATCTTTCAGCACCTTCAGCACCTGCTTAATTTCTTGAGTGCGGTGCTTATCTATGATCAAGGTTGCTTTGCCGTCCCGCACGATGACGACATCGTTGAGGCCGATCGTTACAATTAACTCTGAATCATCGGCGTTGTAGACGATGGCTCCGTTGGTGTCGCACCCAAGGTGATTGCCTAATTCAACGTTTGGCTGGTCATTGTGATGGAGTCTTTGGAGTCGCTCAATAGCGTTCCAGTCACCCAGATCATCCCAGCTAAAAGTCACGGGTAACACGCAGGCTCGTTGGGTCTTCTCCATCAGCGCATAGTCGATGCTGATTTTTGGAAGTTTTGGATAAACCGATGGCCCTTCTGCTTCAAGCATCTGAATTAATTCAGGAGCATGGGTCCGCAGTTCTTCCAGAGCAACACCAGCCTGAAAAATGAACATACCACTGTTCCAGCTAAACTTTCCACTATCCAGGAATGACTGAGCAGTAGGCTGGTCGGGCTTTTCGGTAAAGCGGATAACCTGGAATGCCTCCTGGCCCATAAAAGTGCCGATGGGGGCTCCCTGCTCAATGTACCCGTAGCCTGTAGACGGGTAGTTGGGACTGATACCCAAGGTGGCGATCGCCGCTTTCTCAGTCGCCAGGGCCTCTGCCGCGCTCAGGGTGCGTCGATACTGGTCTGGATCTCCGATCCAGTGATCCGCAGGAAAGAAGCCAACGACTGCATCCTCACCGTGGCGCTTAGCAATTTCCAAGGTAGGCCATGCAACGGCGGGGGCTGTGTCCCGTCCTTCAACTTCTACCAGAAGATTTGCGCCAGGCAGATCGGGGAGCTGTTCCCTGATACCCGCTTCAAGATGAGATGCTGTGATTACCCACAGCCGATCCCAGCCACCTGCTGCGGGCAATAATCGATCTGCCGTCGATTGGAGGAGCGTTCGGCCACTTCCGTCCAGACTGAGAAATTGCTTAGGTCGTTGCTTACGGCTCACCGGCCAAAAGCGTTCCCCTTTCCCCCCGGCAAGAATCACTGGAATCATCAGCTCAAGTCCTCTTTCAAGCCATCACATCGCTTTCAAGCCATCACATCATAGGCTGTTTCAATGAGGATACGCTGTTCTCTCGACTGAAGTTGACCGAATTTTTACGGAGCTTCAGGAAGCTCACACATCCAATTTAAAAGTGAATTTGAAATGGCTTAGTTTCTCTCGGCTTTGTAGGTGTAAAACCGACGGAACACTCCAACGGTTTCAAAGTGGTAGCTGGGCAGGTTGTCCACGGTCACAGAAAAACTCGGTGGCAAGACTTCATTAATGACATCGTTTGAGGATAGCTTTGTGGTGTAGAAGCTAAGAAGAAGAAAATTTTGGCGCTGGGTTCCATTGGCAACTAGTTCACGAATCCAGTTCTGATTGCTCTCTAGCACCGACTCACAGGCATCGCTTAAAAAGACGGGGGCATCGCTGCATACCCGTTCATTCAGTTGTTCGCTGAGTTGTTCAACTGCATAGTCTTCATAGGCGTCTCGTCCTGGGTTTGTGGCGGCCATTGCCGCCCCTACTCCGGCGATCGCCATAAGGAACAAAAATGAGCCAACCTTGAATACCTTCATGCCTTTTTGGAATACATTTGTGCCCAGCCCATCCCCATATTCAGAGGTCTCAGATTCCGAAATTTCTGATCAAGGACTGGCCATTACCACTGCTAAGCCTAACGCTTTTCGGTAAGCTTGCGTCAGAAAGTCCGCCTACAAATTTAGCTTTGCCAATCTTGTCAGCAATTCTCATTTTAGGAAACTTCGCGCCCTACAGGCGCTCACTTGTACAAATGTCGGGGGCAAAAAGGTCGCCTCAGGCGACCTTTTTGCCCCCGACATTTCCATAATGAAAATTGCTGCAATCTTGTTCTAAAGAATGCAGTACAGGGAGCACAAATGGTATACTGAGTAATGCTATGGCGAGCGTAGCCAAGGGGTTAAGGCAGCGGATTGTGGTTCCGCCATTCGTGGGTTCGAATCCCATCGTTCGCCCTTAAAAAGAAAAGTTGAATTGCTTGAGCTTATGCTTCTGTGGGTGCGATGCAGCTTAGCCTGGTCGCCTACGCAGAAGCTATTTTTGTTTTAATCTTCATTTCCTACAGGTTTCATCCACACAGGTTTCATCCACTATGATTCTATCCACGACTAACTCCATTGAAGGGACAGCCATTGATGCTTATCTCAGCGTGGTCACGGCTGAGGTCGTCTTCGGCAGTAATGCACTGCGAGACTTTTTTGCGGGTATCCGCGACATTATCGGTGGGCGCACGGGTGCCTACGAGCGGGTCTTTGAGCGAGGCCAGCGAGATGCCCTACAAGAATTAGGGCAGCGTGCGCAGAAGTTAGGCGCGGATGCAGTTATTGGCATCAGCCTTGACACGGGCACCATTAACCTTGATGAAACAGGGGTTTTGCTTTTGATTACGGCATCAGGGACGGCAGTGCGCCTGAGGTCGTAGGAAACGAAATTACCGACGATTTTCCCCATGCCTTACCAACGACTGTGGGGCGACTTCAACCTGCTATCTCCGATATTGTAAGACTGTAAAGCAAATCCCCAAACACCCTAAGCTCCCAAGCCCCCACGGGAGCTTTTTTTTGGCTATACGTTAGCAGGCTATGCGTAACGGGCTGTGGGCTAACAGCGAATATCCTCAACGGAGGCAAACGTGACTGCAAGGGCGTCGCATAGGGACGTTATTTGACCGCAGATTCCTGAGTGCAATGTTCAACGGGTATGCCCTGAAGCGCGTTTCAACGAAAGCAAAGTTCTGCCTTAGCCTTCAAAATCGTCTACATTGATTGATGATGGTTGCATGGGAATATGTATGTGTACGACTTGGCAAGTTTCACGCAAGAATAAGGGTTTGGGGCGTGCTCCGCGCGCCCCAAACCCTTATTCTTGCGTTGTGAATTTGAGAACTTTGCCAAGTCATGTATGTAGGGCAAATCAAAAACACTGCATTGGTTCTAAGTGGGTGAGCACGATTCATTATAAAATTATTAAAACCCTGCACCGCTCGCGCAACGGTTGGCACAGGGTTTTACATCTAGTTTTTAATTGTGCCAAGCTCCTTAAGGGCTTGCAAAAAACAAAGTACCAGGAGAGGAGCGGCGGATGCAGCCCCTCTCCTCCAGTATCTTTATTTAGCCGCAGAATTTAGCCGAAGATTTCTTAACGGAAATTGGCTGAATTGAGTTCTTTACTCTGAGGCTGTTGCTCTGGATTTATTGTAGTCTTTCTCGTTTTTCAGCTTAATAGTTTTTCGCTCATTGTGTTCATTAGTCAGTCATTTTTGAATGAATTGTTCCTAAACGTACTGTTTACAAAGGGGTTTCCCGCTTCTCTCACGACTCAATTTTTAGTTGTCGGCGGGTGGCTTGGGTTGGTTGCAATGGCAGCGGCGATCGCCCACTTTCGATTTCAAGCCAGTTCAGAAGTCATTCGCAAAATTGTCCACATTGGTACGGGCAACGTTATTGTGTTGGCGTGGCTACTTCACGTCCCCAATTGGCTGGGCATTGGGGCGTCGGTTCTGTTTAGCATCATCACTCTGCTCTCCTATCGTTTTCCGATTTTGCCCTTTATTGACAGTGTTGGACGCAAGAGTTTTGGCACTTTCTTCTATTCCCTGAGTTTTGGGTTACTGATTAGCTACTTTTGGCCCAAGAACCTGGAGTTCTATGCGGCTCTGGGAATATTGAGCATGGCTTGGGGGGATGGCCTTGCGGCTATCGTTGGAAAGCGATGGGGACGCCACCCTTACACTATTTTGGGCATGAAGAAGAGTTGGGAAGGGTCGCTGACTATGTTTCTTATGACCTTTACGGTTGCTGTGGCGATTTTGGGTAGCGTCCTGGGCTTGTCGGGGTGGTTAATGGTAATGGCTGGGGCGATCGCCCTTGGAGCCACAACCCTGGAAGCATTCTCAAAATTTGGCATCGACAACCTAACGGTTCCCCTGGGCAGTGCGGCAATCGCCTATGGCCTGTCATCTCTCATTTTCGGATAAGTAGGTTCGGATAAGTAGGTTCGGATAAGTAGGTTCGGATAAGTAGGTGAGCACAATTGATTGTAAAGCCCATAAAACCCTGCGCCGCCCGCTGCGCGGGCGGCGCAGGGTTTTGTGTCTGGTTTTAATTGTGCCAAGGTACTGAAAGAGTTCATGATCTCCACCCGTTCTCATGGCCTCCACCCTACGGCTGCCGTGTTCAAAACCTGTGTCAAATCGGATGTTATTTCAACCGTGTAGTCGAAGGGCGAACTGCCTGAACCAATCTGTTCCATGCGAGAACCATCAGGATTTCGTGGAGAGAACCAGGACTTTGCCTGAATGATCAGATTGCCGCTGGCGTTCACGCTGATATTTTCAATCGTTAAGCTGTTGCTGTTACCATTACTCAACCGGGCAGAGAGATAGGCCGCATCCAGCAATTCTCCAGTGTTGGGGTCGAGGCGAGCAACGATAGAAATTTTGGCACCGCCGCCAGAACCATACCCCTCAAGCCATGACTGTACGGCATCTCCGCTGGCGCGCCTGAAGTCTTCGCTGGGGGTTCCCTGGGTGCCGTCGATGCTAAACGTGGCATACAGGTTTGTCCCGCTCCAGAACAGTCCGTAGCCTCGGCTATCGGCACCCGTCACCTCATAGTCTCTCCTCACCCAACTATTGCTGGGGCTTTGGCTGTCATAACTCACTAGGATAGGGTTTTGGTTGCTAGAGGACACTTGCTCGTAGCCAATATAGTAAGATTTGCTGCCAACGGTGATGGACGATCCGCCGAGTGCCTGCACATCTGATGCCTTCGAAGTATCTGTGCCTTTGAAGTTCACGCCGGAGTTGACGAATGATACGGCAGTGCCGGGCGTGACCTCGATATCGGGTTCTGTGATGATCGGTGCGGGGGAGATGAGATCGTCGGATGCAATGACCGTTGCTGAGGTATTCTTCAAGACTAGGAGATACTCGCCTGTTTCCCGGTGTTGAATGAGGGTGTCGCTCGACCGTCTGCCACTGCCCTGAGTGATGGCGATCGCCCCTGCCTCTATGCCATCCAGTTCAATCGCGTCTTTCTTCGCCTGGAATTTTTTCACAATATTGGTCTTTCGGAGAGTCATACTGCCATCTCCCCGGCCAACAACGATGGTGTCTTTGCCACCCCCACCGATGTACTTGTCTTTTCCTTTTCCTCCCTGGAGGCGATCGTGGCCGCTCCCCCCTAAGAGGCGATCGCTCCCCTTGCCTCCTAAGAGGCGATCGCCGCCGCCGTTCCCTTTGAGCCGATCATTACCATTGCCTCCCACCAGGCGATCGCCCCTGCCCTTGCCAATCAAAACATCATTGCCTCCACGCCCCTTGATCTTGTCTTGCTTGCCTGTCCCCACCAGGCGATCGCGCCTGCCTGTCCCCCGGAGAGTCCCTTGCCCCTGAAGCACGGAACCATGATCCATCCAAGGGGACGACGGGTTCTGGATAGTCCATGCGTCGAGCGACTCATTAAAGGAGGCAACATGCAGGGGCATCGCACCCGGTTGAATGCTAGCGGTAGGCGATAGGCCATTGGATAGGCCGCCAGTGATGGGGCTAAGTGACGCCCCTGAGATGAGATGACCATCAGGTAGAACATTGCGGGATGAAGAAGCGGACGGGATAGGCATATCTGAAAAGGTCATTGTAAAAGTTGTTGCGCTTGCATAGTTCGTTCTTCTATACAAAGGATGCCCACCCGAACGATTCAACAATCGTCTCAAAAATCGTCCTAGAAGATGGAGGACGATTTACCCATTCCAAAAGATGTAAAAAATCGTTAGTGCACGACTTGGCAAAGTTCCCAAACCCCTGTTTTTGCAGCAATTCTCATTTTAGAAAACTTCGCGCCCTATAGGCGCTCACTTGTATC
>CAYXJG010000162.1:0-10884 GCA_964465285.1 uncultured bacterium | reverse complement strand
TCCTAGATTCTGGCTCCTTGCCCATCCAGGATTTCCCGGCTTAAATTACAAGCCCCCAATTCAAAAATTAAAAATGTAGCCTGTGGCGATATAGCTGTAGGACGAGTATTCATCATCGGTCCTCTCTTGTGTCGGAAGGGCGCGGCGTGCGGTCCCAGCATAATAGGCTGTATGGACTGCCACAGGCTAAGTAGCCGCACTCGGCTCCAGTGCTGCACAATGGAAGAGTTCTCATACGTGCTGGCTGAGCTAGCTGAGGTTGGGCGAGATAGCGTTCGCTCGGCCAGGCAAAGGCTCCCAGCATAGTTTAGCGCCGCCGGAAACAGAATGGCTATGCTACTTCATAACGCCCAAGATCAGCTCTCAGACCTTATTACCCGGTATCGGCACAGGGTTGATTTTTTATCCATTCGGTTAGAGGAATCAGAAGGAACCGACATTTTTCTGCGGGGCGATCGCATTGAAACGCTGAGCGAAGGCATCTCCATCGGTGGACAGGTGCGTGCGTGTTACAAGGGGGGATGGGGCTTTGCCAGTTTTAACCAGCTTCAAACCCTTTCAGATCGTATCGAAGAGGCGATCGCCGCTGCTCATCTGGTGGGGGATGATGAAACGCTGCTAGCCCCTGCTGATCCGGTGCAAGACAGCTGTTGTCTTCCTCTGGTTGGAACTCACCCCCGGCACATTCCGCTAGCCCAAAAGAAGGAGTTGTGTAGCCACTACGCTGAGATTTTACGAAGCTTGGGCGATCGCATCACCACGACATCGGTGCGCTATGGCGACACAGCCCAGCGCATCATCTTTGCCAACTCAGAGGGGACTCTTCTAGAGCAGTCCTGGGTTGATATGGAAATGCGCTTTGCCGCCACCGCCCGTAACGGCGAAACTGTGCAGACGGGGCGAGAAACTACAGGGTCGCGCAAGGCATACGAAGATTTGCGAGGGCTAGACACTCAGGTATTAGGAGCCGCCCAACGTGCAGTGGATGCGCTGAAGCTGCCATCCGTTCGGGGAAACACCTACACAGTGGTCATAGACCCGATTTTATCAGGTCTCTTTGTCCACGAAGCATTTGGTCATCTATCAGAAGCCGATATGGCCTATGAGAACCCTGACATACTAGAGGTAATGACCCTCGGGCGGCGTTTTGGTCCCAAGAATCTGCACATTTTTGATGGAGCTGCTCCAGAGGGACACCGGGGCAGCTACTACTACGATGACGAGGGCGTCCCTGCCAGCACCACCCAGTTAATTCAAGACGGTACGTTAGTAGGGCGGCTCCACTCCCGCGAAACTGCTGGGAAGCTAGGCGAAGCCCCTACGGGCAATGCCCGCTGCCTCAGCTATCATTATCCGCCAATCGTACGTATGACTAACACCTGGATTGAGCGCGGCGACACGCCCGTTGAACACCTCTTCGATGGCATTCAAGAAGGGGTGTATGCCCGCAATTGGCTGGGTGGGATGACCAACGGGGAGATGTTTACATTTACAGCAGGGGAAGCTCGCATGATTCGCAACGGGCAACTTGCGGAACCCGTGCGGGATGTCACGTTGTCGGGCAATGTGTTCACCACTCTGGCAGATATTGAAGGGATTGGAAACGATTTCTTCTGGGATGAATCTGGGGGGTGCGGCAAAGGCGGGCAGAGTGGTTTGCCTGTTGGCTGCGGTGGCCCGAGCCTGCGCATTCGAGATGTTGTAGTCGGCGGTGAGTCCGCGGATTAGTTTATGGGGCTACCCAGAAATTTGCTAGAGCTTTTGGAATAAATGCTGTGCCTTGCCAGGGTATAAATATAGCTCTACGGGCTTAGGTTCAAGAGTGTATCCCCAGCGCAGCGGGGGATACACTCTTCTCCAATGTCTTAACCTAAGTGCGTATTGCTATACGACTTGGCAACGTTCTCAAATTCATAACGCAAAGATAGGGGTTTGGGGCGCGCTTCGCGCGCCCCAAACCCCTATCTTTGCCTGAAACTTGCCAAGTCGCGTATTGCTACCTAAGTGCGTATTGCTATAGATGGGTTTAAGAACACCAGTTGCTGATATAGCATTTCTAATTTGGGAGTGTGAATCCCTTTTTGTCGAGCAACTTCTAGGGGTTGCCCTAAGATAGCTTCGACCTCTAGCGGACGGTGCCGATCAAAATCGATTTTCATGCTGGTGCGGTAGGGCTTCATTGCCTCCGTGTTTTTTAGCATCTTGTGAACATACTCATCATCAATATCTCGACCGTAGGCGGCGGCGATCGCCCGCACTTCGTCAATCAGATCCCCTGCCAACTTACGAATGGTGGGATGGTGAATCATCTGGTCGGTCGTGGCATCGAGAATGACTGATAGCCCGTTAAACGGCACATTCCAGAGTAGTTTTTGCCATCGGGCCAGCAGCAAGTCCTCAGAGCGAATAATGGGAATTCCTGCTGCCTCAAAGTCCTGGGCGATCGCCTCCAGCTCAGAACTGATGCCAACAGGTTCATAGTCCGGCGCAAACTCGCCAAGGGCGATCGCCTTATAGTCAAGATGCCGAATATGCCCCGGCCCCACTTTGTTAGAACAAATGAAACACATCCCGCCTGTCACGCGATAGACACCCCCCAGCAGGTGATAAACCTGCTCTTCCCCAGACAGACCATTTTGCAGGAGCAACACTGTACTGCCCTCCTTTAGCACAGGCGGCAGCAAATCTTTTAGCAGATCATTCTGGGTAGCTTTCAAAGCAACTACCACCACATCACAGGGAGGCATGGTGCGAACATCATCATAGATATTCACCGACGGTAGACAGAAATCTCCGTCAGGAGACTCGACCTGAATACCATGCTGGGAAATATGCTCGTAATCGTTCCGCACTAAAAAATGCACGTCCATACCTGCCTGCTGGAGACAGGCACCGTAATAGCCACCGATGGCTCCAGCGCCAAGAATGGCATAGCTACGCTGCACTGGAATGTGGGGATGAGAAGATTGCACCATTTTCTAGAATCCTACATGGTAGCCTGGGACAGCAGTATAATTTTAAATCCATCCTTGTTGAAAAGTTCGAACAAAAGGTTCGGACACTGAAAGGTTCAGACACTACTCATCTGGTTACTCACTGTTTCAGCTCATGACTCACGCACCTGAATCCATCCGTTCATCCGTCAATTCATCATCAGCTCATGATTTGTTGAACACACAAACACCGACTCAGGCTCCATTGTCTGATGCAATGGCAGCACTCGATAATCGCCTGTCCAATCGCTACATCGAACTCGATCCAGCAGGCTATTTTCTAATTTATATCGACCACGAAAAGCAGGTGATCTGTGCGGAACAGTACAGTAACGACATCAATGAAAAAGGCTTAGCCGTTGATCCTGCGACGGGGGAACCGATTCCGTGCAACCGCCCCGTCAAGCGAACTCCTATTCAGGTGTTCACCGGGCGCACAGCCAAGGAATTGGGCATCAAAATTACCGAAGAATCTTCTCCATGTCCTATTACTCGGCTTGAGCATGCATTGTACTTGGGGCGAGAGTTTGTCAAAGCTGAATTGGCACTTATTTCTGGGGAAGAATACATCCAGGATTAGAGATGGGCGATGAGTGCATCCCAGTTTTGCACGTGTGCATTTGACGCTGTTGCCCTTACCCTAACTCCCTCTCCCAAGCTTGGGAGAGAGACATTGAAGCCTTGCACCCCTTCTCTCAGCATTGGGAGACGGGCTGGGGGATGTAGAGCTTTGCTCTTTCCCCAGGGTGGGCGATCCGCAAATGTGGGATACTTCCAGGGACATAGGTATCAGACGCTGTGCTGCGGCGCATCCTCTTGTATAATTCCTGTGTTCTCTAATGGGTGCCACTGTTGTTGCATGACCGTTACTGCATGAACCGATCTCTGCTGATGGACTCTGGTGCTTCGAAGGACTCAGGTGTGGAATGTCTGCAACCCGATCAAGCCTTGGTTTTTCTACACCTTATGAAAACGGGGGGTACGACTCTTTTTCGACTCCTCAGACAGCATTATCCTCAACGGTTGACGTTCCATTACACTCAGGAAAAGCCTGGAAAGCGGCTAGAGGATTTGTACCGTTTGTCTCAGGCCGAAAGGAATCAGCTAAGGTTTTTACACGGACATATTCACTATGGGTTTCACGAGCGCTTTCATCAGCCCTGTCGCTATGTTTCGATGCTCCGAAACCCCGTAAGCCGGGTGGTGTCACTCTATTATTTTATCCATCAGAATCCCAACCGAAATTTGCCTGAAGCCTCGCGTTGCCATACCTTACGAGACTATCTTGACAGTCAGCCTCTCGGCATTGACAACGACCAAACTCGGCGCATTGCAGGTTCAATTTCTCACCGTTATTCCTTTGGTGAATGTGATTTTGAACTGTTAGAGATTGCAAAGCAAAATTTGAGAAAATTTCTTGTTGTAGGGATAACAGAGCGATTTGATGAGTCACTATTACTCCTTAAACATGCTTTAGGTTTAGAGAAAATCCTTTATTATCGATTCAATGAAAATACCCGCAAGCCAAAATTAGAAGATATTGATTCACAAGACTTAAAGCGAATTCAACACTACAATCAATTGGATACAGCCCTTTATCAGTTTGCTAACGAGCTATTAGATGAAAAGATTCAGCAAATGGGCGATTGCTTCCAGGCTGAGTATGCTCTCTTCCGCAACGCTAATGCCCAGTACAACCAGGCACAAGTGGCCGTAACAAAAACAAAGGCAAAACTCCGGCGCACCCGAAAGAAAATGAAGACTGCTCGACAGAATCGTCGGTATCTACGAGTCGAGCTGAGCCATGCAACATCATCACTCAACTCAATCGTGAACAGTAAATTTTGGCGTCTTTGGCAAGGTGTGAGCGCGTGTCTGAAACGTTGATTTTTCTTCATCTCATGAAAACGGGAGGCCGCACCCTGTCGAGTATCCTGAAGCAAAACGTAGGCAATACCTATCGCTTTCATTACGGTCAACGCCCTGGCGAGCGATTAGACGACCTGAAAGCCATGCCCGAGCCTCAGCGGCGATCGCTCCACCTCATTCATGGCCATCTTTGCTTTGGCCTCCATAGGTACCTCCCTCAGCCCTGTGTCTACATCACACTGCTACGGGACCCTGTTGAACGAGTCGTTTCCCACTACTACTATGCACTCCATCATCCAAAGCACTATACCCATTCGCTAGTCACCGAAAAAGGTATGAGTCTGGCTGAGTATGTCTCGTCTGGCATTACTGACTTGAACAATGGACAGACCCGCTGTATTGCCGGGGATAGGGTTCAGCAACTTAATGCTGTTGAACGAGGAGATACATCACTCTTAGAAGTAGCTAAACAAAACTTAGACAGCCACTTTCTTATGGCTGGTGTCACAGAGAGATTTGATGAATTTATCCTCCTGCTAAAGCACTATTTGAATTTAGAATATGTCTTGTATACTCACTCTAATGTCAACTCTAAACGCCCCAAAAGAACCGAGATTTCCCCCCACGATATTGAGTTGATTAGGCACCATAACCAACTCGATATACAGCTTTATGAATATGTTCAAAGTCAATTTCAAGGTCATGTCGAGGCAGCGGGTGATTTATTTCAGCGGGAACTAGTGTTGCTGAAGGAGTTTAATTCTCAATATTGTGATGTTCAATCAGATTTGGATACGGTAAAGCGCAAGTTTTCGAGATCCCGCATTCGCCTCAGACGGATTAGGAAAACTGTCAAGCGTTTGCAGTCAGACGTTGCCAATCGGCATCAAACTATCGACGCAATGATGACCAGTCGTAGGGGGCAGCTATGGCAAAAATGGATGCACCTGAAGCAGCGCTTCAGCAAATGAGATAGCATGGCTGATGGTGTTGAATGGATGCAACGCAAGACTGATTGCGCTAAATGCCTGGGAATGAGGATTCGGTACTTTGAACCAGATCGGAGCAGTGGGGTAATGCCGTACCGTTCTACTCAAGATTGAATTTTATTGAGCCGTTGATCCTTACGCGGAACATCCATCAAGGGTTTGCACCCAGGTTCTAAGGCCATGCCGTTAATACTTAACGCTCCTGTAGAGGGCGGGTTCAGTTAGAAGGCGGGTTCAGTCTAGATTATGAGTGGGCTGTAAAATTTGTGCTTCCAGACCTGCCTCTTGGGGGCACTTTGGAGGGCATCGGCATTTCCAGAAATCAGTGAATAGTCAAGCAAGAACAGTTAAGAAGCGGTTTTACATCCAGCGAGGGAGGGATAGGCGTGGACAATACAAATTTGCTGCAACAACTCTTAATGATAGGTATCGGGACGACGTCACTCGTGACGGAAAAGCTGCGGGATGTCAGTGATCAGTGGGTTCGGGAGGGCAAGCTCGACTCTGAGCAGGCGAAGAGTTTTGTTGATGATTTACTCAAGCAGCTTCGCTCAGAGCAAAATAATTTTGAGACACAGATGCAGCGGCAGTTACGAAATGTTCTGCAAGACTTGGGAGTTCCACGCCAGAATGAAATGGATGAATTGCGGGGCCGTCTGGATCGCCTGGAACGCCAGGTACGGGACTTAGAAAATCGATTGTGGCGTTGATAAGTAGGTGAGCACAGTGAGCACAGTGAACTGTAAAACCTGTAAAACCCTGAGCTGTTCGCGTAGCGGGTGGCGTAGGGTTTTACACCTGGTTTTAATTATGCCAAGCTATTTATAGTGCTGTGCAAGCGCATTAAGTGCAGTTTGTTGAGTGGCAGCGCAGAGCGCCGCCACTCAACACATTTGGTTGTGCTGAACCAATTACACACCGCCATATCACACGACTTAGCAAGTTTCATGCAAGAATAAGGGTTTGGCGCGCGCGGAGCGCGCGCCAAACCCTTATTCTTGCGTTGTGAATTTGAGAATTTTGCCAAGTCGTGTTGATTGTTGGATGTAAGGAGTTCTGTGCGCTCTGCAAGATTCTCCAGACTTAGACCTTACGGCGATGACCTGTCGAGGTATATCCGGGAGTAGAGAAATTGAGGAATTGATGACATGAGAGAAATTTTGATTAGCTTTGGCGTTATGGTTCTTTTTGTGGGTGTCTTGCTAATAGCGCAGTTTGTATCACCCAATCGTGAGGCGATCGCCGCTGAAGACGCTCCACAGGTAGAGGAAGCGGCTCCTGCGCCCTCAAAGCCTTCTAAATTAAACCAGTGGATCACCCAATCAGCAGAGCCATCTGCGGTTTCTCAGGACGATAACACACTGATTGCCCAATCTACTGATGCATCTGATTTAGAACCCCCTGGCGAAGAGTCCGGGGAGGACATGGGCGATCAGGACGAGTTGATTTCTACCGAAACTGGTCTGCAGTACGTTGACCTTGTTGAAGGCACGGGAGCCATGCCCCAAACGGGACAAACGGTAACGGTTCACTACACCGGAACATTGGAAGATGGCACTAAATTCGATAGTTCTCGCGATCGTAATCGTCCGTTTTCCTTCCGCATTGGTGTTGGCCAAGTCATTAAAGGATGGGATGAGGGCGTCGCAACCATGAGAGTGGGGGGACAACGCAAGCTCGTCATTCCACCTGATCTGGGCTATGGCGCACGAGGAGCAGGCGGAGTGATTCCGCCCAATGCGACCCTCATTTTTGATGTTGAGCTTTTGCGTGTTGGCGGCTAGTGCAGCGTCAAAATTAAAAATTAGGGTAAATCCCTCCGGGATTTACCCCGACTTCAAGACATGACGGAGTACTAGTACTCGACGGCGTAAATAGCCCCACTGTTTTTGATAGGCAGAACTCCTGGCACATAAAAAATCCCCATTCTGCCTTTATCCTTCTGACTTCTGCTTTCTGATACTAAGTAGGTCGGTACGAATAAACTCAACTTAAAAACTGGGGGAGCGCTCCGGAGGGGGGCTTCCCCGGTTTTTAGGTTTTGAGGTTGCTTATGCTGGGTTACTTAGTGTGGCCTGTTGTGTGGTAGCGAACCGCA
This sequence comes from uncultured bacterium, assembly GCA_964465285.1. Classification (GTDB taxonomy): domain Bacteria; phylum Cyanobacteriota; class Cyanobacteriia; order CAKZMO01; family CAKZMO01; genus JBCCWF01. The sequence continues at coordinate 2,935 of CAYXJG010000162.1, read as the reverse complement.
CAACGTACTACACGGTTTGGGTGCGCTCGTCTGATTTGCACACGGCTGTCTTTTTGGGGCTAGGCCATTATTGGTGTAAGATCTCACACGATTCTGACTCACCTGCATGAACTGCACCGCTATGCCCCCTCGGCTGATTCTGACTCATCTTTATCCCGACCATTTAAACCTGTATGGTGATACGGGGAATGTCTTGGCGCTTAAGCGGCGCTGTGAGTGGCTGGGCATTAACCTGACTGTGCGATCGCTGACTTTAGGCGATCGGGCGATCGCCCACCAGACGGATCTCTACTTCATGGGAGGCGGTCAAGATAATGACCAGATCACTGTCGTGGAAGACTTTCACCAGTTGAAATACGATGCCATTAAGGAAGATACTGAAACAGGCGCTGTATTTCTGGGGGTCTGCGGTGGCTATCAGCTCATGGGTAATACGTTTCTTATGGGAAACGGACAGGAGACGAGGGGGCTGGGAATCATCAACATCACAACCAAAGCCCCCAGTGCTAAGGTTAAGGAGCGCTGTATAGGAAACCTGATCGCTAAAATCTCACCTCCTATTTTACGGGAGATGCAGACAATCTATGCAGAACCAAAGAGGGTTCCAGAGACCCTGGTAGGGTTTGAGAATCATTCAGGGCAAACCTACCTGGGTGCAGATGTTGAGCCTCTCGCCCTGACGGTAAGAGGCTTTGGCAATAATCACGAGGCAACCAATGAAGGTGCCCGCTACAAAAATGTCTTTGGCAGCTATATGCATGGCTCTCTACTACCCAAAAATCCTCACTTTGCTGACTATTTGCTCTGGCTGGCATTAGTGAAGGGCTCTGGCGACCCTGAGCTACGCTTACCGTCCTTGACCGATGCCGAGGAGTTTGATGCCCATCGCTCTATTGTCCAGGCCTATGGCAGAGTTCTCAAATCCATGATGAAGGACTGATACCCATTTTCGATTTTGGATTTTCGATTTTGGATTGGCAAACCTAGAGTTGACATCGGTGACAGGTTAGCTGTCTGTCGTTCTACTTGCAAGAATTGGTATAAGGGTTTTGGGTGCGCTGTGCGCCTAAAATCTTTAGTCCTTCGTGAACTTTGCCAAGTCGTGTACTTATAGCGGTGTGCAATTGGTTCAACACACTGTACTTAATGCGCTTGCACAGCGCTATAAAGTACCAGGGGCGGCGGACTGCGCCCTTCTCCTGGTACCTTATCTAGCCGCAGACCCCTAAATAGTCAAGCGAAATTATTTATCAGGCATTCAGCGTCGGCACTTATTGTTCGGGCAGGATATCTTGCGGATTTTTCGATGGAATGAGTAAGGCGATGACGGCAAGAGGAATCGCTGCACATACATACAACCCAATCTGGTAGCTACTGAAGAGTTCCTTGAACAAGGCAAGTAGGGATGGCCCAATGGCGCTGGCCATTACCAACGTCATCATCTCGACACCGGCGATCGCCCCAAGGTGTTGTCGTCCAAAATACCGGGGCATCGTCACCGTTGACAGGGTACCAAAGCAGCCGCCACTGACACCTAAGCCAATGATGGCTGCGATGCGCAATAGGCTACTATCCACATGTGCCATGCCTGCAATACCAAGCGCTTCAAACACCATCATGCCAATGAATAGCCGCTGTAGTGTCATGCGATCGGACGCAATGCCAATCAAATACCCAGTCAAGGTCGAGAAAATGGCAATGGGCAAGAAAATTGCCACTGTTTGTTTCTCTGGTAAGCCTGCCACTGCACCGATATCTACGAGGTGAAAGGTAATACCTGTGATTGTGAGGGATTGAGATGCCAGCGCGAGGGTCACAGCCCAGAATGCAAGGGTGCGGAGGGCTTCAGACCGCGTAAAGTCTCGGGTGGATGGGGGCAGTGGCGGTGGGAGATTTTCAGTCGAGGATGATGGAGCGTGATCATCCATCACCATGCCGCATTCTTCCGGGTTGTCTCGATAGAACAGCCAGCCAAGGGTGCCCATGCCAATGCCCACAAGGGCAGCGAGACTAAGCCACGCACCGCGCCAGCCAAACCCTTCTATAAGAAAGCTGAGGATAAGCGGGGCGGCAGAAAAGCCGAAAGACAGGAAGACGCCAGCGGTACCCGATGCCATTCCTCGGCGGCGGTCGAACCATTTGCCGAGAGTCGTTCGGCTGACCAGGGTCAGCATGCCTTGTCCGCTAAACCGGAGGCTGCTAAAGCCAAGACACAGGATGATAAAAGCGGTGGGAATCGATGAGTCGAGGGATAGCCCTGTGCTGATCCCCTGGGCGAGGCGATCGCCCCCACTCAAGTAGACCAGCGTCAGTGCCAGCCAGAGAGACGAGGCGACCACCACTATCCGCGCTCCAAATCGGTCAATAAAGACGCCACCAAAGGGCAGCAGCAATCCACTTGTGAGTGTGCCAATCAGGTACGCATTGCTGAGGGCGAGGCGAGACAGTCCCGTTGCTTCAATCAAATGGTCAGTAAAAACACTCACTCCGGCAGTCTGCCCAGGAATACTCATGAGGATGCCGATGGTCGTTACGACCAAAATCACCCAGCCGTAGAACACAGAGACATTCCGGGGCGAAAAGGGGAAGTTGGGCTGCATGATGTGGGTCTTGTTCAGGCGATGGAGGAGCCCCTTAATCGGGGTCAAAGACTGATTCAGCCGTTGAAGATGAAAAAATTTCAGAATTACCTGCCTGGGGCGATCGCCATACCAACACGTGATTTACTAAACACCATAGCGTAGGTCATCGCCTTGGCTACTCTTTGTCTAAAGAAGAGGAATCAGGCAACCTACAGCACTGTAACCTTGGATTAAGTACACGACTTGGCAAAGTTCTCAAATTCACAATGCAAAAATAGGGGTTTGGGGCGTGCTGAGCGCGCCCCAAACCCCTACTTTTTCGTGAAACTTGCCAAGTCGTGTATAGATCATGG
>CAYXJG010000161.1:0-10887 GCA_964465285.1 uncultured bacterium | reverse complement strand
CCTGAATTCTGACTCCTAGATTCTGACTCCTTGCCCATCCAGGATTTCCCGGCTTCAATTACAAGCCCGAAAGCTTCCTAAAATGAGAATTGCTGAATTAAAGATCCAACAAGATTAGGTCAGCGTAGTATTACCGCGCCAACAGAAAAGAATTTCCAGAAATCACGCTAGAAAGAAGTATCCAAACTTAATGGTCCTAATAGGTCATCTAGCCAAAGTTCAACCTGAAGGCGAAGCTGTCCGGCAGCACTTTGAAGGGCATCAGCAGATATCGGCAAATGGTCGATCGCCCGGTTATAGTCAGCGATCGCCATGTTCCAGTCTCCCCAAAGATGATGAGCCCGCCCCCGCTCTGCGTAGATGTTGCCTTCAAGCTGCTGAAACGTTAACGCCATGTCGAGGCATTCTACGGCACGCTCAAACATCTGCAACTCTCGGAACGTAATGCCCTGGTTAATCCAGGCCCGAACATTGCCTGGATTCAGGTCAATGGCGATGTCATAGTCCAAAATTGCAGAGAGCAACTGCCCCTGGCAAGCATAGTAGTTTGCCCGGTTGTTGTAAACGCTGTCTAAAGATGGATTAAGCTTTATGGCGTGGTTATAGTCTGTGATGGCTTTATCCAGCTCAGACATCTGAAAATAGACCAGGCCTCGGTTGTTGTAATGGGACGCGTTAAATGGATCACGGCTGATTAACTCGCTGAAGAGGGCGATCGCATCATCGTGTTTACCGTCCCTTGCTTCATTTAATGCCTGCCGCCTCAGCCGAGCATTGAGCATTTCTTCCTCAATGCACAGAGAAGATTGCGCTCTGTGCATCGGGGAAAGCTGGGCAGCGTTGGAACGATTAGGGCGATCGCTCGATTGATTGTCAAGGGATTGACTCGTCCGAGAAGGAATGCGGTTAGATTTCCGCTTCACCCGTTTCACCGATGTATTTAAATGAATTCGCCTGGAGTGATAATTGTTAGAAGAGTGCCTGTTCATTGCTTTCCTCGTGCTCAGATGTCGCTGGATGCGTTCCCTGACCTATTGAATTCACGATTGATCAGTGCATGGCAGAACTCTCCTGCTGATGCGCTGAATCAATGCACTCCTAGTTTTTCTATATAGAGGTATACGGTGCTTTGAGCGAACAATTCGAGGTTGAAACTACGGAAATTCATCTATTTTTTTACGCCAGAATTAAATCAAGTGTTGTCTGAAGCGACTATATGAAAAGAGCTCTAGCGATTTCAGGGGACGCAGTAACAACATCCGTGCATGTACGGATGACATTCAGTGAGCCTGGCGGAGCTTCCTCTAGCCTTCCTGTTAGGCTGGGGATACTTCCATCGCTTGCGTAAAATCATGCAAAAGTGTTGCCAAATTCTGTCGTCCGCAACGCGGACGACAGAATCTGGTTTTTTGTCTCCTTTGTTTTTCAGCCATACCCAAATCCCTCTAGCCAGATACTTTTCGGGCGTCTTCTTTGACGACTTGGCAAGTTTCACGCAAGAATAAGGGTTTGGGGCGCGCTCTGCGCGCCCCAAACCCTTATTCTTGCGTTGTGAATTTGAGAACTTTGCCAAGTCGTGTTCTTTAGTGGAACTGGCACTGCCTGCACCCATGCTCCCCAATTTCGCTTATACCCTGCTCGACACAAATGGTAAGGTTGGAGGACAAGATTTCTACATAGGCGACATTCATTCGCAGGACTCATCGCAAGGACATATTGACATGGAGCAGGTCAAAATCGGCATCATCGGCGGCAGTGGCCTCTACAAGATGGAGGCATTGAAAAACATTGAAGAAGTGGCTATCGATACACCCTTTGGCAGTCCATCCGACGCCTTCATCGTTGGCACCCTAGACGGCACCCGCGTTGCATTTCTGGCTCGCCACGGTCGGGGGCATCGCCTCATGCCCTCAGAACTGCCCTTCTGCGCCAACATCTACGCCATGAAATCCCTAGGGGTTGAGTACCTGATCTCAGCCTCCGCAGTCGGTTCTCTGCAAGAAGAAGCCAAGCCCCTGGACATGGTGTTGCCCGATCAGTTCATCGACCGCACCAAAAACCGCATTTCCACCTTCTTTGGGGAAGGGATTGTGGCGCACATCGGCTTTGGAGATCCCATTTGTCCTAATCTTGCTGGGGTGTTAGGAGATGCGATCGCCAGTCTCGATCTACCCGACGTGACCCTGCACCGGGGGGGCACCTATGTCTGCATGGAAGGGCCAGCCTTTTCCACCAAAGCGGAATCGAACCTCTACCGCAGCTGGGGCGCAACGGTTATTGGCATGACGAATCTGCCGGAAGCAAAGCTGGCGCGGGAAGCCGAAATTGCTTACGCTACCCTGACTATGGTGACGGACTACGACTGCTGGCACCCTGACCACGACAGCGTCACCGTCGAGATGGTCATCGGCAATTTGATCAAAAATGCAGAAAATGCCCAGAAGGTCATCCGCGAAACGGTGAAGCGGCTCAGCGACACTCCACCCCCATCCGACGCCCACTCCGCCCTAAAATTTGCCATCCTAACTGACTTGACAGCGGCCCCCGACGCCACCAAACAAAAGCTAGGCGTTATCCTGAAAAAGTACTTACTTTAGCTATACCCTGCCAGGTCATAAACTTATTTTTTGAATTGAGGAAATCCTGCACGCAGCCCAGGATTTCCCCAATTCAAAAGTTAAAATTGTAGCCTGTGGCAGTATATCTGTCTGAAGGCATATTCTCTCACGACTTGGCAAGTTTCACCCAAAGGTAGGGGTTTGGGTTGTGAATTTGAGAACTTTGCCAAGTCGTGTTCTCTTTTAAGCAAGTGAGTACAGTTAATTATAAAACCCGTAAACCCGGCATTGCCCGCTCAGAGGGCGGCGCAGGATTTTATATCTGGTTCTTAGTTGTGCCAGGCTACTTAACGCCTGATTAAACGCCTGATGCCTCGCCTCTAGCTAGGCGTCCGTGCCCGAGGCTCCGCTTCCAGGCGCACCCACCCGGAGGCAGAGCCTCCCCGGACATGACAAGGCAGAGCCTTGTCATCAGTAAGCTGAAGATAGGTGAGGAGGATTGCAAAATCCCAAATCGCAAAATCCCAAACCCTAAATCGGCCCAAATGGCGTCTCCTTCAACTCCACTACCCAACTCCAATCCTTCCTCATCTGCCTGACTTCCTAACTCCGGCGGGCAACTGGGACTGCGCCAAAGCCGCCGTTGAAAATCAACAGATCCGCAAAACCTTCACCATCGGCACCCCCCAAATCCGAGACACCATCACCATTGACATTAGCCATGGCCCTCTGGAAACAAGAACGTAGCGATCATTCATTGCAGTCAGCACCACTGCCAGAATCAATTGATCCGAGTATAGTTTCAATCTGAATGCAGCGCTTGTTGTTGCTCCCCGCAGGAGCCTCTAGACTAATGATGACAGGTAGCGAGGGAGCATCACCCGCATAGTCACCGTCTTCTACTGATAGGCTGCCATCTGAGGTAAATACTAGCTCTGGAACATCATTGCCATCACTATCAAAAGCCGCTAAATCAATCATTCCTTCCTCAAATTCGCCTTGCCCCAAAACCTGCCGAAAGCCATTCTGCTCAATCTCAGGAATACCTGACGCCGAATCATCCGAGGAATAAAACTCAATGGACATGCGGCGACGGCGCTGCTTGGCTTCACTTTGTGCTGTTCGAATAGCTTGCTGCACTTCGTCCTTAGCTGTACTGGCTCGCTGGCGGTTCACAAATGCCAGCCACCCTGGGGCAGCGATTGCACCTAGGACACCAATAATAACTGCGACAACAATGACTTCCAGAATAGTAAAACCAGCATCGGATTGTTTAACGAAGGTTCGATTCTTCATAATAATGATGTAAGGTTTGGCGTAGATGCCAAAGTGACGACGAAGCAGTACAGGAATAAGAGCGTCGAGACAGCAGAAAAATTAAACTACCCAGACTGGCATAAGGCTCTTGACACTAGTTCGATATCGGTTGTCTCTCGACAACGGCACGGCTTAGAACACGGGTCTCCAAGGTCGGGAGAAAAGCGCTCTCTCCAAATATGCCAGGTCGCCCTGCTGCATTACCCCGGAGAAATATAATTACATCTCGGTTCTCTCCAGTCTGCTGGCGATTTCCGACACAGGCATAGAAGCTGTTAGCGACTCCTGTTACAGAAGCTGGGTCGCTGGTTAATAAGTAGGGTTGGAAGTTGGAATCCTCAGGATTGTTGGAACCAACCGTTGCTACATTACCGTCTGGATCTCCAGGGCAAATAACTGAGTCAACTCCATCGCGAATTCGATCATCCACAAAGTCAACCAGAACATCTGCTGTTCCTGTAGGTACATTTGCTTGCTGGTTAGTGGGTGTACTGCCCTCAGCTGCAGCGTAAAAGGGCCAGCTTAAAAACTTCTGCTGGTATTCGCCAGGGTCAACATACCCAGCATCAAATCGGAAGAGAGAATACCGACGAATACGCGCTAGACCATCCCAGGTTGAATCGTTATCATCCTTATCTAAGATATAAACCACTAAGGCATAGGAATGACCTGTAATACAGGGTGTACCTTCGGGAGCATTTCCATCATCACAGTCCTCGCGGATATCTGTTGGCAATATCTGATGCTTCCAAAATGCGAGGATGGGGACGTTCCCATTCGTCGTTAGGCTAGTGGGAATATGATTATATAACCCAGGACAAAAATCTGCATCTCCCGCCGAACCACGGCCTGTTGTAGATAGGCAGTTTTGATCATAGACATAGACTGCCTCGCGTAATTCGGCACTGATATAGTCCAGCGCCATCTGCATTTCCTGTTGGGTTTGGGTACGTGAGGACTCTCGCTGGTCTGCAGCAAGCAGCTCGACAACCAGATATAGCAGCCCAGAGATGATACCTCCTGCAATGACTACTACCACCAGCAACTCAATCAGCGTGAATCCCTGGTTTCTCTGTTTACTGAGAGAGGTTTTACTGAGGGAGTTACGACGCATGGTTAGCCCCATTCGAAGAGGGGAGAGCTTGTTCGAGACTATACTTTTCATTCGTTGTTAACCCTGGTACTGAATGACGAATCAGAAAAACGGTGCAATAGGGAAGTAAGACCAGCCTTAAGGAAATAGCTGAGCCATTTGAGCGATGGCTAAGTGACTATGCAGCAATAGCTTAAGGTTCTGGTGGCTCCGTGCAGTTTCCTTGTTCGTTGTGATAGCAATAGAGTGAGCTATCTGTATCGCTCTGACTCACTTGGGATGTGAGAACAGTTAGAGGACGCTGGCGCTGATTACCTTCCCCAGACGTAAATTGTAGTGATGCAGGCTCGGTCTCTAGGGAGCCATAATTTGTTGCTGCGCTGGCTGCATAGACACGAACCATTACTTCAAAGGTATGGGGGCTTGCAATGCCAGTGGGATTATCATCGTCATCGAAGCGTCTTCCTGCTTCTATAGGCGTAAAGTTTCCCTCCGTTCGAAACACCTGAACGAGAAAGTCTGTTTCGCAGTCTCCGTCTAAATCGACAGGAAGAGCTTGGTTGATGGGCACTTGCTCACTGTTGTAGGAATTCCCACAGCCTGCATTGACAGAATCCATTAAGTTAAATGTAGCTCCGGGGCCAGCTTGGGCTGAAAGCGTTGCCGCACTTGTAATTTCAGGAAGGTTGTTCTCCGCATGATTTCTGAGAGTAACTGTTGTGCGAATCCGATCAATCTCAGCTTGGGCAATCTGGATAGATTGCTCTACGCGGCGGTTCTGTAAACGGGTGGCGGCGGCAAGCACAAGCGGTGGACCAATCATTGCACTAGTGAGAGCAATAATGGCGATCGCCACTAAACACTCCATGAGCGTCAGCCCTTGCTCCTTTTTCGGAGGGGTATTTTTCCCTGCAGTAGTCGGGAGCTTTGATTGGTGATGGATTAAGTGCAGTGCCATAAGAAAAATCTTGCTCTTCATTTTAGAGACCCAGATTATAGATTGAGTTCAACATGAACATCCGAAAAACCGAGGCCAGAGTAGCCACGACTAGCATGACTGATAGGACTCACATCTGCTGCTTCGCTTAGGTATGGTGAGTTCAGACGCGGTTGATTTAGCAGCAAAGGAATATCTTCAACGCTGATAATTCAGGGCCATCGACGGGCCATAACCGGCAAAATCAGCGCATAGATATAGGTTGCCTATTACTTTAAGAATGTCCTGTTTGTGCCGAAGACCCTTCGGGGTATTTCGGTAAATCGGTTCAAGTTTTTTTAATGATTGTGGTCAAATACACCCAGAAACCCAAGGGCAAACTTTAGTTGCGCGATCACTATGCGCCAAGATTTCTGCCGTCAGTTCATCACAGAGAACAACTCAGCTTCCTATATCCCTCAATGTCATTGGTAGAGCACGACGATTAGAGGTTCCTTAACTATCAATAGCAGGTTGTCGTGGTATTCCCCTACCAGGCAGGACTAAGCTTCAAGAAATCATTAATCTCCAACTGATTCCTATGAATATCCAGACAAGCAGTACCACTTCAACCATGCAGTTTGGAATAAGCTCGACCCGGCTCTCTTTCGTCTACTCTTCTGTTATTCAGGCAGTAATTTTGCGAGTCCATCAAACTTGCACCCAGAGAGATGCACCTGAGGCGATCGCCCGAACCACTCGAAGTGCCGTGTTACTGCTTATTATTCTCAATAAGGAATCACTCTTGCAAAAAATGCCGGATCTCCTGTAATATTTTCATTAAGGTCGCATTATTGAGAACTCTTAAGTTATGTATACAACTGCTGCTCTCAAAGCTGAACTTCATGAGCGGGGATGGCGCATGACCCCGCAGCGGGAAACAATATTGACCTTCTTTCAGAATTTGCCTGAGGGTCAGCATCTGAACGCAGAAGAATTATGCGAACTGCTGAAGGAGCAGGGTGAAAAAGTAAGCCTTTCGACGATATACCGCAATCTTAAGTTGATGGCTCGCATGGGTATCTTGAGGGAGCTAGAACTTGCTGAAGGTCACAAAACCTATGAGTTAAACAAGCCGCATCCCTACCACCATCATCATTTGGTTTGTGTTCGGTGTGGTAAAACCATTGAATTCAAAAATGATTCCATCTTGAAGACAGGCGTTAAGACGGCTGAAAAGGAAGGGTACCATCTATTGGACTGCCAGCTTATGATTCATGCAATTTGCCCAAGTTGCCAGCGATCGTTATTGCCAAATTAAGGCTTTCAAATTAAGTAACCCAACCTAAACAACCTCAAAGCGTAACTACTCAGGCTATGAACAGCCCACCCTGCGGGAAGAGCAAAGCTCTACATCGCCTAGCCCCTGCTTCGCACGCCCTCCGGTCTACTCCCAAACCGGTAGAAGGGGAACCGAACCCATTCGAAGTGCCTCTCCCAGCTTGAGAGAGGGATTTATAGCGGTGTGCAATTGGTTCAGCACACCCAAATGTGTTGAGTGGCGGCGCTCTGCGCCGCCACTCAACACACTGTACTTAACACGACTTGGCAAGTTTCAGGCAACGATAGGGTGAGGGCGGGCTTTGAGGTTATTACTACCGATCTACTGACGTGAATCCTGTTTGATTCTTGAAAATGATCTTGAAAGTGGGAGTAGGTTACGCCCACCCCCACCGCCAAAAATCAAATGAAAACGCAGGGTCAGGATGCACATTACGCATCCTGACCCTGCGTTTTATCGTAGCAATTCTCATTTTAGAAAACTTCGTGCCCTACAAGCGCTTACTTGTATCGGTTTAGGGGAAAAAAGGTCGCCTCAGGCGACCTTTTTCCCCCTAAATTTCCATGATGAGAATTGCTCGTTTTATCGTTGCATCTTTAAGAATCTTGCCAAGCTATGTCTGCGGATGGTTAAACAGCAGAACCAACACCAACATAGGCACCATAGAAAAAGATACCAACGACGGTAATGACACCAAGCCCTGCAATTGTCGCTACAATCCACAGAGGTATACGTCCACCTTGCATCATAAAATTTCGCCTCCAACAGTGATAAATCGGCTCAGAATCTGACAGTCTAGGAATCAAAACCTCAGAATGACTACAGACATTGAGTGGTAACTAGCCATAGACAGTACGACATTGTCGCGCTGTCCACAGGGAAAGTCGTTAACACTCAGCGATCGTTTTCTTCCTGTGGAAGAAACACTCAATCGACTGGGGTTAGTTGAAGAAAAAGCTTGAAAAAAGAATTCCTAAGACAAATACTAATAGCAAACCGAGGTATAAAGAGGTTCGGTTTAGCTCAACGGGCTGCTTATTTGGATTAGGTTGACGTTCTAAAGGCATTGGAAATGACCAGCTCCTAACGCTGAATAAACTGCATTGCGGCGATGGCACCTAAGAAAAAGACCGTAGGCACAGCAAGCGCATGCACGGACAACCATCGAATCGTAAAAATTGGATATGTTACAGGCTGATTTGGATTATTTCCTGTCATGGTTCATAAGTTTCCTATCTCAAAACACTAAAAATCTCGGCAGAGGGGTTGGAACTATTCTGCTACAAAATCTTCAATTTGCTTAGAAGCATCATAGCGATCGCTCACAATCGGCAGCTCTTGACGCTCTTGAGTGTAGTACTCATTTGGCCGAGGAGTGCCAAAGGCATCGTAGGCCAGACCCGTACTCACAAAAAGCCAGCCAGCAATAAACAATGCCGGAATGGTGATGCTATGAATCACCCAATATCGAATGCTCGTAATGATGTCTGAAAATGGTCGTTCACCTGTAGTACCAGCCATCTAAAATGTCCTCCCAACAGTGGTAGCTCAATGAAATAATTTGGATCTAAATATCCAGGTCTTGATATATATGATACGGGAGCAGGGAAAGAGCAACAAGCAACTGAGTATTAACTCGGACTGTCACACTACTCAGCAGACGCCCAGAGCCTACGCAAATCTTTGGCAGCGGCGTTAGCTCTGAAACTAGCCCATGTCCCCTGAGACAGAGCTAGGCAACGATGCCGTTTCAATGTCCTCATCCGCATTAAATCGAAGCAAAACGTTGCCCTTGCCCAAAATAAAGCCCTGGGTAGGACTGGGGAACACAATGCGATAGAGGTTTGAGGGAATGCTCTCAATGTCTTTGTCTTTCTGCCAAGTTTGACCACCATCAGTGCTCCGTAGGAGATTCCCACTTCCTCCCGATACCCAAACCTCCTTTGCATTTCGGTAGGCAAGGTCAAGCAGCCCCCAACTGGTAGCAAACTCAGGAGCCTGCTGTTCATCCCAGACCTCTAGAGTATCTGGCTCACTAAACTGAACAACACCGCCCCGTGCTAGCAGCCAGAGGCGTCCATCGGGGCTAAACCCCATGTTTTGTAAGCGTCGTGAACTTGTCCGGTTATGCTGCTGCCATGCCCGTTGACCAGGTTCCCATGTCGAATAGAAAGTACCTCGGGATGAAACGGTAACGTAGCGCCCATCCGGCGATCGCTTAATATTTCGGAAGACACCCACTGCTTCCTCGACCATAGCCTGCCAGTTTTTGCCTCCATCTTGTGTTCTGTAAATGGCACCGACATCGGTAACCAACTCGGCAGACTGGCTTCCTGTCGCAGTAATCATCCGGGTTGTTCCAGGAAGCTGCTCACTGAGTGCGATTCGTTCCCAGGAGCTACCTCCATCGGTGGTGTGCAGCATAATGCTGGGTTCACCAACAATCCATCCCTCATCACCATAAAAACTGGTGGACGTCAGGTTATAAATTTGATTGCTGCCTAAACCTAGCTTTTTCTCAGTCCATGTCTTTCCACCATCCAGGGTTTCTAGTAATGCAGCATGTTTGCCAACGAGCCAGCCGTGCTGATTATCGATGAAGTCAATGTCCAGAGCCGTCTCTTCTGTCGGTAGCGTGACCAATTCCCAGGGATTTGATGGAGTTGGCTCAAGGAACACATTGGAGCAGCCACTACAAAAAATGATGGCTCCAAGAACAACTGCGATCCGTTTGAAGGTGGTAAGCAATGCGTCCATAGTCAAATTAATCAGTCAAATTAATCACGAAATATCTAGAAAACGTCTCCCGGATTACTTTCAGGATTGGCTTATCAGGAGCGCATGGTTGAATGCCTGAGAGCCGAATCACAAATACAGAAAAAGTTAGAGCAAAAAAGCTTTTATGAGGCACAGCAAAGAGAATGTGAGGATAGATGATGTGCTCATTTCAGGCCATACAAGCTCATGAAAAAAAGGAATCCAAGCAGGAGCGCTCCAAAAATTAGCACATTCTTTTGACCAGGCGTTAATACATTCACGCCAAAGCCGTAACCCAAGTTTTCCTTAAATCCAGATGGACTTCCTGCGGGCCCGATGTTTCGAAACTGCCGCTTTGCCGCGCCGCAGACTGGGCAGCGCCAAGAAGAGTCAATCATTTCAAACATCGTACCAGGGGGAATGACCTCTGCGGCTCCCCGCACTGGCTCATAAATGTATCCGCAGGCATCGCATTCATAGCGATCCATGAGCTTGGACTCAAGTGGCTTACATTCGACGGATTGCTGCTCTGTTACTAAGCCGTCGGTCTGTCCAGCGTCATCACTGGTCTTGTCGTGATCGGATGCCTCTGTATTCATGGCAACATTAAAGAAGGTGAAATAATTCTTAACGTTGATCTTATAACAATTCGCAGACATTATGACATATCAACAGTTTTAATTGAGGACTTATGCATTTCGCAGGAAAGGTAGTGTAGTTCACCACCATCTGCAACGATGCCTTGGGATCAAGGATTAAATAAAATCCAGTTTTAATGAAGCAGCGCAGCATCGCCGCGCCGCCCCACCAAAATTTGGTTCAAATTATTTAATTCTCGTTCCTTAGATGTTACGACTTGGCAAGTTTCACGCAAGAATAAGGGTTTGGGGCGCGCTCCGCGCGC
>CAYXJG010000160.1:0-10911 GCA_964465285.1 uncultured bacterium | reverse complement strand
AAGATACCGGAAAAAAAGAGCAGCGGGCGCAGCCCGCTGCTCTTTTCCGGGTACTATATTTTCTTGCAAGTCCCTAAGGAGAACTTACGCCGCTCCTCCGGTATCTTTAATTTAGATTTAGCCGCAGATCCCTTAACAGATCCTCTGTCACGACCTGGCAAGTTTCACGCAAAAATACACGACTTGGCAAGTTTCACGAAGAAACAGAGGATTGGGGCGCGCTCCGCGCGCGCCAGTCCTCTATTTTTGCCTTGTGAATTTGAGAACCTTGCCAAGTCATGCTAACAGCTCCTCCGTGGGAGGTAGCAGATTACACCCGCCACTTCCCAAAATTTACGTCAGTCCGATTGACCCCCAGGAACCGCATCATTTCTGCATAGATGACAGGCATCTTGCTACAGTTGATGTCATAAACTGAGCTATAGCGTTCCTAAGTGATTTGTGAAATGACATGTGAGAGTTGGGGCGGGCGGTGCCCGCCCCAACTCTCACATGTCATTTAGGATTGCTATATGCGTGTTTTTAATCTTGCGAACGTTTGCAAGAAACGTTTGCAAGAAATGGCTTTTGCAAACGCCACGCTAGCGCATCTCATCCGTGGTTGCGACCGTTTCTTTAGAATCCCTCCTATGTCCTCTCCCGCAATCCAGTGGTATCCGGGCCACATCGCCAAGGCAGAACGGCAACTGCAAGAACAGCTCAAGCGCGTTGACGTTGTGCTGGAGGTGCGCGATGCTCGGATTCCCCTCGCCACATTCCACCCCAAGGTGCCCCACTGGATTGGAGAGAAAAATCGGGTTCTGGTCCTAAACCGCATGGATATGATTCCCGATGACGTTCGCCACCTATGGGACAAGTGGTTTCGGGAACAGGGAGAGGTTCCCTTTTTCACCGACGCCAAAAAAGGCAAAGGGGTGGGGGGGCTGGTGCAGCAGGCAAAGGCAGCCGGAAACGCCATGAACCAGCGGCGGCGCGATCGCGGCATGTTGCCCCGACCTGTTCGTGCTGTCGTCATGGGATTTCCCAACGTCGGCAAATCAGCCCTAATTAACCGCCTGCTGAAGAAGAAGGTCGTCGAAAGCGCCCGTCGTCCTGGCGTGACGCGACAACTCCGCTGGATTCGCATTTCCGATGAACTAGAACTCCTCGATGCCCCCGGTGTTCTCCCGTCCCAACTGGAAGATCAGGATGCAGCCCTAAAGCTCGCCATCTGTGACGACATTGGCGAGGCCGCCTACGATAATCAACGAGTCGCCGCCGCCTTTATCGATCTGCTGAAGCATCTTCAGGGAACTTATCCTGGTATTTTTCCACCCCATATGCTTGAAGATCGCTACAGCATTAACATTCAATCCATCACGGGCGAAAGCTATCTGACACAGTTGGCCCAAGTGCAATATCAGAACAACAACGAGCGGGCGGCTCGCCAAATTCTTAATGACTACCGCAAAGGCATCTTGGGCACCATTCCCCTCGAAGTTCCCAGCGTATGAAGAAGAAAGGGAAAAGGCAGAAGGCAGAACTCCAACGCTATCCCACAAGCCTCCCGACGCAACGTCAATCCAAAATCTAAAATCCAAAATCTAAAATCCAAAATCTAAAATCCAAAATCTCCCATGCCTTCATCTCATTTCGTCACGGTCGGCAATTACCGATTCCACCTTATGTCATGGCTACAGGACAAATACTGGCGCGAGAACGAAATACCCATCTTGTTTTTACATGGATTCATGGGCAGTGCGGAGGATTGGCAGCCTGTCATCGATGGCTGGAACATCAATGCTCCGGTACGGAGTCGTCACTCGCCTGCTTGTCTGGCACTGGATCTGCCTGGCCACGGGAAAACCAAAGTGATGGGTTCTGAAGCGTTTTACGGCATGTCCCCGGTAGCCGCAGGTATTGTGCAATTGCTAGACAACCTTCAGATTCAGACCTGTGGGCTCGTTGGGTATTCCATGGGAGGACGCCTAGCGCTCTATTTAATGGTTCACTATCCGGATCGGTTTACGCGTGTTGTACTGGAATCTGCGTCACCGGGACTCCAAACGGAACTGGAGCGCCAAGCCCGTCGAGACTCAGATGACCGTCTAGCCAGAACGCTAGAAACGACTGATTTTCAAGAATTTTTGGTGCGGTGGTACCAAATGCCGCTGTTTTCTGACCTCAATCGGCACCCGGATTTTTCTGCCCTGATGGAACGACGATCGCACAATTCCTCCGAAAATCTGGGGCGATCGCTCCGACACATGGGAACGGGTCATCAGCCTTCACTATGGGAAGCTTTGGCAGCCAGCATCACCCCGCTTCTCCTCATCATCGGCGAACAGGATCGGAAATATCAGCGCATTGCAGCAGATATGGGCGATCGCCATCCCTGCTGCCGAATAGCGATGATTCCTCGAAGCGGCCACGCCGCCCATATCGAGAACTGTGCATCCTTCATCCAGTCCCTCAGAGCGTTTTTTGCCCCGTATAATGGCGATACCCTCACGACTTGGCAAAGTTCTCAAATTCACAACACATAGATAGGGATTTGGGGCGCGCTGAGCGCGCCCCAAATCCCTATCTATGTGTGAAACTTGCCAAGTCGTGATATCCTGCCAATTCAAAAATTAAAACTGTAGCCTGTGGCAGTAGTAGCCTATGGCAGTATAAATTGAGCGCTTTCGATTAAGCGTTGCCAAACATCGGAGCGCTATTGATTTTTAGCACGTACGACTTATTCCAACGTTTGATTTTATTTAGTTCTCATTCCCTGAAAATACGGTTGCACTTTTTCTGAGTATCGATGACTGCTTATTACTTTTCTAGAAAAAATTAGGCGATCGCTTAGCTTTTTTGATTCTGGGAGCGAAACCGCCCTTCAGTAAAGCCGCGTTTCTTCAGGTGCTTGGTCGATCTACCAGAAACACGCGTACGCCACATGCGAAAGCTGG
This sequence comes from uncultured bacterium, assembly GCA_964465285.1. Taxonomy (GTDB): domain Bacteria; phylum Cyanobacteriota; class Cyanobacteriia; order CAKZMO01; family CAKZMO01; genus JBCCWF01. The sequence goes on along the minus strand of CAYXJG010000160.1, from coordinate 7,975 downwards.
AAGGCTTCATCTCACGGCGCATTAGCGTAATGACCTGCTTTTCGCTCAACCCATACTGGAGGGCGATCGCCTCGAAAGGCGTGCGATCTTCCCAAGCCATTTCGATGACTCGGTCGATCATATCGGGGGATAAATCTGGATACTTGCTCATGTTAAAGATTCTACCGATTACCAGTCAGGATGGCATGTGATACTACTGACTCATAGCGGTGTGCAAGTTGATCAAGCACAGGTGAAGGGTGGCGCGGAGCGCCGCCCTTCACCTGTGCTGTACTTAATGCACTTGCAAAGCGCTATAAATACGAAGTTTTTTCTAGACGATTTTTCATATGTGCGTTTGGCCTGGTTTTGAGGAACCCTAGAGTTATACCAGTTCTCGATTTTGGATTTTCGATTTTGGATTGGCAAACCTATAGTTGGCATAGGTTACAGGTTAGCTATCTGTAGTTCTACTTTCAAGAATTGGTATGACCGCTTGTGATAAATATTTTGGATGCCAATGAATGGTTCATCATGATACAGGCCACTGATACACAGACTGATAAACAGACTGATAAACATGCATTTCTTTATGCCAACCTTGGTACAGCATACGAATCGTGTTCCCCAACTCCTATGAACTTCCAAGCCAATATTTTGTTAGTCGATGACAATCCCGACAATTTAAGGCTTCTAGGAAAAATTCTGGAAAACCAGAGTTACCAAGTGCGTCGTACTGTTAGCGGTGATGCTGCACTCAGGGCATCTCAAGTGCAGCCTCCTGACCTCATTCTGCTTGACATCAATATGCCTCAGATGAATGGCTATGAGGTCTGCAAGCGCCTAAAGTCGATGCCTCAAACCTGTGATATTCCCGTTATTTTCATTAGTGCCCTGGATCTTGTTTCTGATAAACTCAAAGCCTTTGATGTGGGTGGCGCAGACTACATCACCAAACCCTTTCAAGAAGCTGAAGTTTTGGCGCGGGTCAAAAACCAGCTCATCATTCAAGAGCAGCGGCAGCAGTTAATTACTCAAAATAATCAGCTTCAGATCGAAGTGGATCGCCGACATCAAGCAGAACAGGATTTGCAGCGGTTAAATATGGGGCTAGAGCGGCAGGTCAAAGCTCGAACTGCTCAGCTAGAGCTAGCGTTTGAATTTGAGGCTACGCTGAAGCGGATTGCAGACCAGGTTAGAGACACCCTGGATGAAAACCAAATTCTCAATACAGCCGTATGCGAAGTTGCCCGTGCCATTGGAATCAGCGCTTGCAATGCGTCCCTCTATGATCTGGAGTATCGTACTGCAACCATTATTCAGGAATACACCGAGTTAGGCGGTGAGTATAACCATCGGCTCGTTCATCTCGATGCCTTTCCCGAAATTTACAATGCCTTGATGCATCGGGAACCGATTCAATTTTGTTCGCTCTTGCCCAATGAAGACCGAGGATCAGTGGCAACGCTGGCGTGCCCTATTTTTGATGAGCAGGGAGTGATTGGAGATATCTGGCTCGTCAACCACACCTACTATGCGTTCCATGAACAAGATATTCGGCTGGCCCAGCAAGTGGCAAACCAGTGTGCGATCGCCCTCCGACAGGCGCGGTTATACCAAGCTGCCCAAGCACAGGTAGAAGAACTAGAACGGCTCAACCGCCTGAAAGACGATTTTGTCAGCACCGTATCCCATGAGTTGCGAACGCCCCTATCGAGCATCAAGGCCGTATCCCAGCTTTTAGAAGGGCAGTTGTCTCACCTACCTGATGCTGAAGCTGAACACCTGTCCATTGCTCCCGATAAAGTTAAACACTACCTGAAAGTCCTCGAAGAGGAGTGCGATCGCGAAATTAAGTTGATTAATGACTTGCTCTACTTATCGGGCATTGATGCCGGAGGCGACCCCCGCTATATCGCCACTGTCAATACAGCCACTTGGCTGCCCTACGTTGTTGAACCTTTTGAGCGTCGTATTCAAGAGCATAACTGCCAGCTTCTAATTAATGTGCCTGATAATGTCCTTGACCTCACCGCCAATATCAGCTATCTGGAACGGGTGCTGACTGAATTGCTGAACAATGCCTGCAAATACACCCCCGCAGGAGAACGAATCCAGATTTCTGTCGAGGGCAGTAAGGAATGGGTTCACCTCCACATCACCAATACGGGGGTGTCTATTCCTACGAAAGAGTACAAGCAAATTTTTGAAAAATTCTATCGAATCCCCAGTAATGATCCCTGGAAGTATGGTGGCACTGGGCTGGGTCTTGCCCTCGTCAAGAAATTGGTGGGATATCTGGGGGCGACCATTAACGTTAACAGCGATCACAATGCGACAACCTTTACAGTGAGTGTTCCCCAAGCAAAATCCATTTCCCAAATGCATCCAATGAGAAGTGCTAACTGTTCCTCCTGGCATCCAGGTATATGAGTGCTGATAAGATGATGTGTAAGGGGGAACAGTTTTAGTCATGATGGGCAGAGCACTTTTGAAATTTTCGTCGGAGGACTGTGGCATTTGTTATCGGATGTCATTTTATGACCAGAAGGTAGCAGAGAAACTAGGTTTAGCTTTCATCAATGTCAAGATGCAGGACACTGCCACCTATCGAAAATATCGCCATGTGCTGCTCAATCAATACCCTGATAAGTCTCAAATGGGATGGCCAACATATATCCTGTGTGACTCTCCAGAAGGAGATTTCAAAATTTTAGGCGAGATTAAAGGCGGGCATCCCAAGGGAGAATTTCGTAAACGCCTCACGAGACTTCTAGATGCCACTTCTTAGGTATCCCTTGCCAGGTCATAAACTCGGTTGAACTAGGAAAATCCTGCGCTGCGTGCAAGATTTCCCTAGTTCAAAAATTAAAAGTGTAGCCTGTGGCAGTAGGGGTCACGACTTGGCAAGTTTCGCGCAAAGATAGGGGTTTGGGGCGCGCGACGCGCGCCCCAAACCCCTATCTTTGCGTTGTGAATTTGAGAACTTTGCCAAGTCATAAACTTTGCCAAGTCGTAATAGGTGCCATTACTCAGGAACAAGAGTCCCAGCGCTGTGGGCTGTAGACCAGTTTCCATTATCTACGGTTTATCTACGGCTATCCAAACACGCTGAGATTAAACTGCCGGGCAAGGTTTTGAAGAAAGTGGAGCCCCCCAGCGGAATTTCCAATGGAATCTAGCGGCGGGCTGTAGCAGGCGATCGCCCCTTCCCTGGGCAGGATTGAGAGAATTGCACCGCTGACTCCAGACTTGCTCGGCAGCCCGACATCCATTGCAAACCTGGATGACGCTTCGTATAGCCCGCAGGTCAACATCAACGCTGTAACTTGCTGGCAGGATCGAAGGTGAAGGGTTGCCCGAGGCTGTGCCAGCAGCATTCCTAACTGAGCCAAATCGGCTACGGTTCCTGCTAAACAGCACACCCGCTCATAGGTGTCGATGGCATCGCTGACTGAACTGTATAGTCGTCCATGGTCACCCAGCATCTGGGCAATCGCCCGGTTTTGCTCATTGGGCAAAGATTTCACCGACGAAAGCGTTCCGTGGTCGAGGGTGAGCTTGGCGTGACACTGCCGATTGAGCCAGTGCCGGAACCGCTCACATCGGTCGGCACCATTCTGTCCAGGTAGCAGCGAGCAAAGGGCGATCGCTCCGCTGTTGAGCATAGGATTGCGGGGAATGCCTTGGTCTGCTTGAAGCTGAATCAGAGAGTTAAATGGCAGGTCGGACGGCTGAGTTCCCACAGTGCTAAATACCTGCTCACTTCCACATTGCTCTAGGGCATAGAGTAGCAAGAGGGGCTTGACGACGCTCATCAGCGAGAAGACCACCCCAGCATCGCCCACGTCAATCTGCTGGTTGAAGGGCATTTCGATGTGGACGGCAAACCAGTGGGGGTTAGCGCGGGCAAAGCTTGGAATATATTTGGGCAATCGTCCGGTCATGGCATGGGCACGGCTGGTGCTGACCAGGTGCTCGATATCCGAAACCGCAATACGCCCAAGCCGAGATGAGAAAAGATTCACAGTTCAGTTTGATAAATCAAAAAGCAGACCGCCACCATTATCTCAGGGTTTTGGCATGGGCTTAGAATACCCTATTGCCAACCATGAAGCTGAAACCAGCCTGCCCGATTAAGAACGTCCCACGAATAATCCTGTCCGGTGGTGTAGTAATCTACATCCCGACCTTCCCGAATGGCTCTCGTAATGCTGCTCAGACCAGCGTTGTAGGAGGCCAGTGCGCCCCGCAGCAGGTCAGTGCCCTGGAGTGATGTATTCGCATCCAGATAGGCATAGTTCTTTGCCAGCACTTCGTCAATGCCATAGTCGATATTTGATTTAGGATTCCGCCATAGTCCAGAATTAATAAAGTTCTGGTGGAAACGATCATCAATCTGCATAAGCCCGCGCCCGTGGCCTCCGTCCCCTGTGCCACTTGGCCCCCGAGGACTGAGGATACGTCCCCACGCGGACTCCCGTGAGCCGATACCTGCAATTACTGACGGCTGAAGCCAGCTATAGCGAAAGGCGGCCTGGTCAATATAAGAACGATAGCTGGTCGTGTAGTAAGTCGGGGACAGCACTTCATCTAGATGGGCCTTGTATGCGCCGTTCGTTTTGGAAATACCTGTGCCGTATCGCCCGTCATTCAGAACATCCACATAATAAGCGGCGACGTATCCTTCCTGGTCGCGTCCATTGATGTTTGCCCGAACCCGATACCAGGCATCGAAGCTGTTTAAGTAGCGTCCTCCTGATACCACTTCAATCACATCCAGGGGAGTGCCTGCTCCCACACGCCCTAACTCGACGCCTGAAATGCTCTTATCGGAGCGAATAGAAATTTTGTCGTCTGAAGTAATCCACACGCTCGAGGTAATCACGCCCTTGGAGCCTAAACCCGGTGTGGGGGAGGGGGAGGTATTGTCTGGCAGCGTCGGCTGGTCGAGGATGTCTTCGCCAATGGTGACAGCATTCGTCGCTTCTCCGACAATCTCCACGAAATTTGAGCCTGCTGCTACAAATCCTTTGACTCGCTTGTCTGTCACGACCTTAAACCAATCTTGATAAACAGAGTCGTTTGATGATTGAACGAGCCGTTTGATCTTAAACCGTTCGCCTTCAGCGAGGGTATCAATTGGCGTGTTGCCCAACGTGGAGGAGGTACTGCGGACATTCAAAACTGATGATTGAACTTCTCCTCGGGGTTTGATTTTTTCAAGTTTGACATCAATGACCGAAGCCCCTCGATTTTCGTAGTATTGGATGTAGAAGTCGTAGCGGTTCGATTCTGATGGGGTGAAAACCTGGCTCCAAGTGTCGCTGTTGGTACTTCGATCAACCCAGTTGTCGTTGAACTCAATGAGCGTTTCGCCTGTTTTGCGATCGCGAAACATGAAGCGCATCCCGTCGTCCGAGGTACTGCTGAGCCGATAGAATTTGCCTGACTTGAGCCGAACCCGAGTCCATGCCTCCATTGCAAAGCTATCTCGCTGAACGCCCGCCGGACTGCCCGTGCCGTAGTCAATATTAAGCTCGGCTACGGTCTTCCGCTTTTTGCCGTTGCTGCCGAGGTCGTAGGTTGCATCTGGACGGCTAAAGTCATAGTCCGCATAGTCGGTCAGGTTTCCTCTGGTGCGGTTGAGAAAGCTGGCATTCCAGTTACGGCGAGAGGTGATGCGCTGCCGATTGCTTGTGCTTTCATTGAGGGAACCAGTGTCGGGGGAGTTGAGGGACAGAAAGTAGTTGCTCTCTCCAGTGCTTGATGGCAACACATTCAGGTAGTAGGCGTCACTGGGGTTGAGGCCCGTTACGCTGATTTCATCAACGGCTGCGCCTGCTGATGTGGCGATGGCAACACGCTCGCGGGTGCTGAGCCGTTCGTCATTATTTTGATCGTGGAAAAAGGTCATCAATGGGCGATCGCCCCCGTAGGAGAGCCGCGCATTGATGCTGCTACGTCCGTTGAGGCGCACCTTGATGACATCTGCTGGATCGAACCCGCCAATAGCGTTTTGAAGTGTCTGCGGCTGGCTGAGGGAGACAACTTTCGCGTCTTTAACGGTATTGCCAAAATCCTGAATACTCATACGTTCCTCAATGGCTCAAGCGTTAGTACTGCATAGTGAGTGACCGCGTTGTGCGGCTAGGTGCAGGATTGCCCTGGTACTCTAACCCTAGGGAGAGTTGGTCGAGGATAGGCTAGCTGGAGGATCACTTTAAGGAGTGGATAGTGGGATCGATTCTCTTAAGAGGCAATCAGCCGTAAAATCAAATGGATAATTTATGCCAGTTGACCCAATGGCATAAATTGACGAAGGCTGGCACGCTTCCTCGTCTAGTGGCAGGTGTCCTTTTGCTGATGCTCCGGTTGCTTCCATGCGTTATCCTCTGTTTCCGTTCAAGCATTCCTGGTTTTACCTTCCTCGGTTGATCGAATCTTGGAGGGCATCGGATTCTGGCGCGGCTTTGTGGTGCCAGCACTCGCTGCTCAATTTCACACATCTAGGGCCGAGCGGGTTCATGTCTCCGCTTAAAACGGTGTTTTGGGGAGTAATGCGATTCCTGGCAGGAATCGTGATGATGGCTGCAATTTTAGGCAGTGGGGAGCTGTCGGCGATCGCTCTTAATCTCCTGCCAGCGCCAGCAGACCGTCCCACCACAACGCCCATCGAAGCAATTTCCTGGTCGCTGACCGCCAATCGATACCGCGATCGCCTGGGCGATGAGGTGTCTTTGTTTTGCCCTCCTCATGGGGTCGCCGACCGGGTCTGGGGTAGTGATGTGTATGCCGACCAGTCTTCAATCTGCACGGCAGCCGTTCATGCAGGGTTGATCACTCTGGAAAGCGGGGGGGCGATCGCTATTCGCATCCTCCCAGGTCAGGATACCTATAGGGGATCAACCCAAAATGAAATCGCTGCTAGAGAATTTGGACAATGGCCGGGAAGCTTTACCTTTACGACCCTGCGTGATGCGGTCGCTGGGGTAATGGTCTCTTCTGACGGTACGCCCATCGCCTTGCAGGTTGCGACCTGGGGTACGACGGCTGAGGCATTTGCCAGTCAGATGAATCATGTGTTTGCGGTGTACTGTCCAGCAAATGGCATTGCAACAGATGTATGGGGCAGCGATATTTATCGTGATGCCTCATCGGTGTGTACGGCGGCGGCTCACGCCGGGAGACTCATACCCCAGGCGGGCGGGGCGATCGCCTTTAAGGTCGTAGCACCCATGCCGTTCTACATCGGCAACACTCGACATGGCATTACCAGCCGTCACTGGCAGGGGGGGCGCAGCAGCTTTCAGTTTTTACTCGAGTGATGATGCCTGTGCCCCATTGAGGATGCTTCACGGAAACTTCATTGACCTTAAGGAAATCCAAGTGCAGCGGGCGATCGCCCCAACTTGCCCTATGCTACTCGAAGCAGTGCGAACAATGCGTTGTCTTCCCTAAGGAACGGGACTTAAACCGTCTAAACCCAGCTGTGGTGAGTTGTTGCAACCATGCTGCAGCGATTCACCACAATTGAATTTTAGTAAGGGACTGGCAAGAAAATAAAGTACCAACATAGGGGCGACGGGCTGCGCCCGTTGCCCCTATCCTCCGGTATCTTTGATTTAGTCGCAGATCCCTACCTACTCAGTGGGCAATCACGCTTTCGTTCCTAGGGGATGAGGGCTGAGCTAAGAGGCTGAGTAGTTACGAATTTTATTTAATCCTTAACCCTGACATTAGAAGGTAGAATATATGACTCGCTCAGTTTTCCAAAAACTCAAGTCCTGGCTTGTCACCGAAGTCCCTAATCATCTGGCTGCTTGCGAATTTGACTGTCGAGAACTGGAATGCCAGGACAAAGATTGGGAAGCCTGCCCTAAGCGTATTCAAAAAGAAGAAAGCATTCGATCTGCGGCTCATAACTTAAGTCGGGAATGACTTAGGAACGAAGATTAAATAAAATCCCTTTTTATTAGGGCGGCGCGGCGATGCC
>CAYXJG010000159.1:0-10963 GCA_964465285.1 uncultured bacterium | reverse complement strand
CGCGCTGAGCGCGCGCCAAACCCCTATCTTTGTGTGAAACTTGCCAAGTCGTGTAACTTTAGCCTGGAGTTTGAACAAATTTCTTTACTCAAACCGTGAAGCCCTCTCTTAGAGAGGGCTTCACGGTTTGAGTAATCTCAACACCAAATTTTCTGAAAGGCAGGCACAGCCTGCCTTTCAGAAAATTTGGTGCGATTTTGTTAAAAGTCAAGTTTAGCGGTGATGCTGTATAAGCCAGACGATTACTGCGAGGTCGTTGTTGGAGGAATCAGGGGCAGGCAGACCGTGAAGGTGGCACCGCCCTCGGGAGAACTCTCAACGGTGATGTGGCCCTGGTGGTTATCTACAATAGTCTTGGCGATCGCCAACCCCAGGCCAACCCCAGTTGAGGTTGAGAAAGATGTTTGCGGCTGGCCGGGAGCCTTTTCCCCAACGACTGCGCCTGAAGTGTTCGATGGGGTTAGCCGTGATAGCACCGATGGGCTGCGGGCACAGTCAACACGGTAAAATCGATCAAAAATATAGGGCATTTCGTCGGGGGCTATGCCAATGCCGCTGTCGCTGACGCGAACCACGGCCCACTCGTTAGAGGGGGTACGCGATTCTATATGACTGGAGCGCTGGAGGGATATCGTTACCTGCCCGGTGGGGGGAGTGTACTGAATGGCATTGCTGATGAGGTTGGTAAAGAGGCGGGTCAGTTGGTTGCGATCGCCCTGAACCCTACCGAAGAGATTCAAAGGGTTGCTGGAAGATGAGTTGGGGCGTGGCTGCCGTGGGTCATCCAGAGGACGATCGTCATGGTCATCGGTTTGGTTAGGATACTCGAAATTAAGCAGCACGCCCTTCTCAGCGGCGATCGCCCTTTGGTCAGACACCACTTCGACCAGCAGTCCCCCAAGCAAGATAGGATTGGCGTCAAGCTGAACAATGCCGCTGTCTTGCCGCGCCAGAAATAAGAGATCATCCACCAGCTTCCCAAGCCGCCGAGTGATGCGCTCAATCACCTGGAACTGCTCCTGCTGAAACTGGGCATCTGGCTCTGGATCAGCGAGAGCAACCTGCACATTAGTTTGAATCACGGCGATGGGGTTCCGCAGTTCGTGGGAGGCGTCTGCCGTGAACTGCTTGAGCTTTTGGTAGGAATCCTGTACGGGTTCCATTGCCAGGCCCGACAAGAACCAGCCCACCCCTGCGACAACCGCCACAATTAGGACAATGCCCGCCGCCAGGTCAACCATGAGCCGTTGGCTGGGAGCAGTCACCTCAAACCAGGGATGACTAACTCGCAGGTAGCCCAACATATCATCGCCAACTATGACCTGCCGGGTAATCTGCCGCAGCAGATGATCTGAGTTGAGTCGCACGGTCTCGCCGTAGGGGTTGACGTGGAGAGGAACGTTGATGGGCTGATCTAGCGTTGACCACACGAGTCTTCCCTGGTCATCAAACCATTCCAAATCAATATGATCATCATCCACGGCTTCAGAGTTTTGGCGAAAACTATCCTCCACATTGACCCAGACGCTACTGGTCATTAATGCTGATGGCACTGGGGCTGCAAACGAGGCGGGTGCGTTCTCGATCACGAGCGATCGCTGCACCACCTCAACCACATGGTTTAGCGTGTCATCCACCCGTTCAACGAGCGTCGTGCGCACATAGCCATACACCACACTAGAGAATAGAACCAGCAACAGTGCTGTGACTCCTGCATACCAGAGTGCCAAGCGTCGCCGTGTGGTTTGAAACATAGCTGTTACCGGAACAAGTGAAACGGCTGCAGGTGGCTGGTGAGGGCATCGGGCAGGGATGTGCGGAGCTGCTTTGCCGACTGGTACTGAAGGCGGCTGTGGCTGGGCACGTCGAAAGGGAAGATACCCGCTATGTTAGTACGCTCCATTTGAACGGTGAGGATCTGTTCTGCCCGCTTGCACTGGAGAGCATAGCCCATCTCAACGCAAACTTTTGGGCTGGGAATGAGCTGAACAGGGGCTGTCTCCACACTCAGCACCGGGGTGACATCGGCAATGAACAGGAGGCTTTTTCGGAGTTTGCGCATGAGGGTGCTGGTGAGCCGGGTGGGGCCATCGGTTAGGCGATGAGATTCCTCGATGGTCAGAGGAACGCGCGATCGCCGATTCAGTGAGTCCACAGCGGCCTGCAACGCTTCCCGCAGCACATCGCTGGATTCCGAAAATTCGGTCTGATAGCACAAAAAGATGGTCGGTTCCAGGCTGGCAAGGGACTCGTGCTTAGAAAAGTAGATTTCGTGGCTGATGAGGTCAATATTGGCGATCGCATAGGTACCGCTACCTTCAATGTAGAACTCAACTACATCGCCTGCAATGTATTGCTGAAACCACTGGGATTGCCGCACCTCATTGCCATCATTAAGAAAGTCTGCCCGCAGTGCTGACTTCAACAGGCTATTTCGGCTCAGCCGCAAATCGGGCGATCGTCCTTCCAGATCTTTCAGCGGTTCGTAATCCTGTAGATACCAGGCTTTTAGCTCGATAATCGCCATAGCTCAGCCGAGGAGGAAAATAGTACAAATATTAGTACATTAACATGAATACTTTATCCTAACCTTTAGCTCTATGATTCACCAGCATCGCAATAAAACGTCCGATATAGGAATCCTATTTGATTCCTGAAAATTTTGATTCCTGTAATACGACTTGGCAAAGTTCTCAAATTCACAACGCAAAAATAGGAGTTTGGGGCGCGCTGAGCACGGCCCAAACTCCTATTTTTGCCTGAAACTTGCCAAGTTGTGTCCTGAAAATGTTTCTAAGGGACTTGCAAGAAAATAAAGTACCCGGGAAAGAGCAGCGGGCGCAGCCCGCTGCTCTTTTTTTCCGGTATCTTTTTTAGCCGCAGATCCCTAAAGGTAGGGGCGGGCGCAGTCCTCATCTTTAGCAATCAAATAGGGATCGCTATACTTTTTGAAGTGTATCGGAGGCGTATTAGAGGTGTGATGTCCCCAACCTGCTACGGCTCCCAAATGCGCGATCGCGTAGAGAATCAACGAATTTTTTAAAGAATCAATACAGTGATCGGCTGCCTAAATATTTAGCTTGCTCGGTTGGATATAATTAAATTAGATTTTGTAGTCAAAAATACAGAATTCAGCGGCACGTCCTCAAGGGACAATGATTTAAAAAGATCCAATGTTGTTGGGGCAGTGCGGCACTGCATCGTTGCCCCAACAAAGTTTGGTTCAAGGGACGTCGGTGAGCACAATTAACTATAAAACCCATAAACCCTGCGCTGACCGCGCAGGGGTCGGTGCAGGGTTTGTATCTGGTTTTTAATTGTGCCAAGGTCCTTGTTGAACTCTCGTTCTTAAGTTTCTCCTCAGTACACCTTATCCCAACATCTCATCCCAACTGATAAGCAGGTGAGCACAATTAGTTATCAAGCTCGTAAAACCCTGAGCTGAACTCGCAGCAAGCGACGCAGGGTTTTACATCTGGTTTTTAATTGTGCCAGGCTACTGAGGATTAAGGATTAAATAAAATCCAACGTTGGTGAGGTAGTGGGGCATCGCCGCGCGGCCCCACCAACCTTCAGTTCAATCATTTAACTCTCGTTCTTTAGGGATAGGGATTGTGATGACCGGTATAATCCATCAATGCTTTGGAGGCTCCTATGTTTCAACGAATTTTGTTAGCTGTCGATCAGTCACCGGCAAGTCGCGCGGCCTATCAGCGGGCGATCGCCCTTGCGCAGGCATTTAATGCGAATCTTATGATTTTCCATGCCCTGTTTGAGTATGAGGCTGGAAGCCCAGAGATTCCGACGAGTGCGGGTTTACCGTATATCACTGAACTCGACGATACGCTTCAAGGAAACTACCATCAAGCATGGCAGACCTTTGAGCGTGAGTATACCGATTATTTGAAGGGGCTGGTGAATGATGCAAAACTTGCAGGAGTGAACGCAGATTTTGCGATCGCCAATGGTTCCCCAGGGCGCTCGATTTGTGAGTTTGCACAGGAGTGGCAAGCTGATCTCATTATTGTGGGAAGTCAAGGAAAGTCAGGTCTCAGCGAACTGCTGCTGGGCAGCGTCAGCAACCATATCACCCACCATGCTCCATGCAATGTTTTAGTGGCGCATCAAGGGGGAACCAATGGGAGTAAACCAGGTGCCCAGGGTCAAGAGACCGCCATCACAGCTTAGTCGCTGTCATCTTATGTCTTTGATATCGTCAGAGGGAATCGTTATGTTCAATAAAATTCTGGTACCCATCGACCACTCCGACGCCAGCGCAGCACTATTTAATCATGCCCTGATGCTGGCAAAAGCGACCCATAGCCAACTGATGCTGCTTCATGTACTTTCTGCAGACGAAGAAGGCAGCCCAGGGCTCCCGATGTATCCCCAACTGACCTATTCCCCTAACCTTGATGAGACCGTTTGGGAAGTCTATCAAGAGAGGTGGGAAGCTTATGAGAACAGACATATTGAGCAACTGAAACGCTACGCGGAGGGAGCCGAGGCAGAAGGGGTACAAGTTGAAATTACCCAGACTTCAGGGATGCCAGGTAAGGTGATTTGTAATCTTGCAAAGACCTGGAGCGCTGACCTAATTTTAATGGGAAGCCGTGGGCGATCGGGCCTGAGTGAACTCCTTTTGGGCAGCGTCAGCAACTACGTGACTCACCATGCGACGTGCTCGGTCATGCTGCTGCGTAACAGCAAACACGCTGCCCCGCCGACAGAAGAAGGTAAACCAGAGGGGTGAGCGATCGCCCCTTCTCTTCCGATATCGCTTTCCGGTATCGCTTCCACCCGGCTACGCTAAATGATGACATCCGAAATGATTACATCCGAGTGGTCTACCAATCATAGAAAAAAACACGACTTGGCAAGTTTCGCGAAAAAATAAGAGTTTGGGGCGCGCTCAGCGCGCCCCAAACTCTTATTTTTTCGTTGTGAATTTGAGAATTTTGCCAAGTCGTAAAAAAAAGGTAAATCCCTCAGGGATTTACCTTTTTTTAGTTCTGGTGCAGCACTAGGCATCTGTTTTGGACGAGAGACTCATTTCTCGCTATGCTTTGATGCAAAAGAGATGTTGATGAATGCCGTAACGTAGTCGCGCAGGGGGCCGGTTGTGAATTTTCAGTCAGTCATTGAGACGCTAAACACGTTTTGGGGCGATCGGGGTTGCCTCATCGTTCAGCCTTACGACACCGAAAAGGGAGCTGGGACAAAAAGCCCCCATACTTTTCTGCGCGCCATCGGCCCGGAACCCTGGTCGGTCGCCTATGCAGAGCCCTGCCGCCGCCCCTCCGACGGGCGCTACGGCGAAAACCCCAACCGCGTGCAGCACTATTATCAATATCAGGTTCTCATTAAGCCCTCGCCCAGCAACATTCAGGACGTTTACCTGGATTCGCTGAAGGCGTTAGGCATCAAGCCAGAAGACCATGATATCCGCTTTGTGGAAGACAACTGGGAAGACGCCGCCGTCGGTGCCTGGGGCGTCGGCTGGGAAGTATGGCTCGATGGCATGGAGGTCACCCAGTTCACCTATTTTCAGCAGTGCGGGGGCATCGACTGCCGCCCAGTGTCCATCGAACTCACCTACGGATTGGAACGCTTGACCATGTATTTGCAGAATGTCGATTCGATTTTCGATATTCAGTGGAATGATTCACTGACCTATGGGGATATTTTTCTACAAAGTGAAATTGAGAATTCCAAGTACAACTTTGAAACCTCGGATTCCGAGAAGCTGTTGACTCTGTTTGAAATTTTTGAGCAAGAAGCAAAGCGCTTGATGGAACTGGAACTGGTGATTCCCGGCTATGAGCATGTGCTGAAATGCTCCCACACTTTCAACCTCCTCGATGCCCGTGGGGTCATTTCTGTGACTGAGCGCACTCGGTACATCGCCCGCGTCCGCACCCTGGCTCGGGGCATTGCGCAACTATACCTGAACCAACGCGAGGCAATGGGCTTCCCCCTGTTGAAGGAACATGGGAAGCCCAAGGCAGCGTAAGCGCGAACAAAGTTATCGTTAATGCGCCACTATTTCCCGATTGGACGCTGCCTAGTTGTCTGGTGGGTGTACGACTTGGCAAGTTTCATGCAAGAATAAGGGTTTGGCGCGCGCGCCAAACCCTTATTCTTGCATTGTGAATTTGAGAACTTTGCCAAGTCTGGTGGGTGTCGGATACGCTAAATGTCCATCAGCCATCCAGGTATTAGTTTGTGCAGAGTAGCGATCGCAATTTTTCTGCCAACTCGTCCACTTCTGACTCCAGGGTGAAATAGTGGACACAGGCGCGAATGCAGTCAGGGTCAAGGATTGTGCGCAGCATGAAGCGGTCAGCCTCCAGAGTATCCACTAGCTCTGCGTGGGCAACTCCATCCACTATGAAGGACACTAGCCCAGCTTCAGGGGGCGATGTTCTCAAGCAGTGAATCTTAGGGATATCAGCTAACCTCTCCCATAGTCGGGCACTCAGGGTACGGATGCGCTGGTACCGTTCCTCAGCCGTGCCCCACTGATTGTGAAGGGCGATCGCCTGTCTGAGGGAACCTCCCAGGGCAAAATCAGAGGTCGCCACCTCAAATCGTCGTCCGTTTGGCTGCCATCCAGTGGGATATCCGCTGTCATCTTTGGTCACACTACGCCAACCGATGTAAGTGGGGCGGAGGCGGTCGAGGGCAGCCGGGCTAACGTACAATCCTCCAATTCCTGCGGGGCCACAGAGCCACTTGTGCCCCGTAAACGCATAGAAGTCCACCCCCAACTCTGCCAGGTTCAGAGGCAAGACCCCCACCGACTGGGCTGCATCCACATGCACCAGTACAGGATTAGGGATTTCTGAATTCTCAGGGGATGGATCACTGCGATAGGTATGGCACGCTGTAACAATTTCCCGCAGCGGAAGTACCTGTCCCGTATTCCATAAAATATGGCTAATCACTACCATGCGCGTGCGGTGACGCAGGTGTTGCCGAATTTCTGCGACGGGATCACCCTGGTTAAGGGTGTCCATCAGTGAACACGTTGTTAGCTCGATCTGAAAGCGGTGCTGAAGCTCTAGCAGCGTTGCGATGATGCCGGGATGTTCACAGTCTGAGAGGATGACGTGGTCGCCTGGTTTCCAGTCGATGCCCCAGAGGGGAATGTTACAGCCGACCGTTACATTTTCCGTCAGAGTAATAGTGTTGGGCGAAACACCTAGCATCGCCGCGATCGCCCGCCGCGTTTCCGTCAGCTCTTCACCAATCCAGAGGTTTGCCGTCTTACAGAAGGGGCCGATCTGCTGGAGATGGGTCTGGGCATGGGCGATCGCCGTTAACGCCACCTGCGCCATTGGCCCCTGTCCTCCAAAGTTGAAATAGGACTTTGTTGCTAGGGCAGGATAGTGTTGTCGATAGTGTTGGAGATCAGCGGGGGACATCATTGGGGTAGATGCTGCACTTGGAGAATGAAATGGCATAATACAAAGGGCTGATAAGGAGTTCAAAGATGAGCCGTGGAGAGAGTTGAGCAGATTTGTCTTTTCAGATTCATCTGAATCCACCGCTAGGCAACCTTCCCACGCTTGCAACGATAAAACGAGGATTCAGATCGCGCTGCGTGCTCTGAATCCTCGTTTTTATATCACCCTTAGGGACTTGCAAGAAAATAAAGTACCCGGAAAAGAGCAGCGGGCGCAGCCCACTGCTCTTTTCTTCCGGTATCTTTTTTAGCCGCAGATCCCTTACCAGGTCTATTACGTTGCAAAACATGAGCAAAGACAGACAAAATACGCAAAGTCAAGTTAAAGTCATAAAAAGCACGAAAACTATCTGAATACTTCATCTGAATGCTTCATAAGTAACCCAACATAAATAACCTCAAAATCTGAAAACCGGGAAAGCCTCCCGGAGGGGTGCCTCCCCTAGTTTTCAGGTCAAGCTTATTAATACTGACCTACTTAGTTTACCCGTTGAATCTAGATAAGCGGTATTGTGTCTGCCTCTGAGATTTGACGCGAGATATGGATTGATCAGGAGGACATGACAAGTTTCTGGAGAGACATCTGGGCACAGCACGCTCGAACCTAGGCCCGCTCAAGATTTTTCGGTAGAAACAATCATCGATATTGTATGCAGTCACGGAGGACGAGTCTGATTAGCTCTCACCAGCCCCAGTCGGCAAGTTCAGAGAGGAGTCTTGCACCTTCTCAGGTAGCTCCTGTAGATAGCTTTGACGCTACGGGGCGCGCTAACGCTGCCTATGCCCATGCTGCCCATACAAATGCGGACTCTAATGATACTAATACGCCTGCATCGTTCATGGATGATCAGTCCTTAAATCCTCACCAGTCTCCTACTCGTTACCCCGCCAATGGCTTTATGTCTCCAGATTCTCTAGCCCGGTCCCATTCCTTTGTAGCCCCATCTTCTTCGGAAGATGGGGTTGTCATTTCTGAGGAACTTCTCCTGAATTTCCAGCGATGCGATCGCCGCGCTTTCCTCGATATTTACGGTAATCCCGATCACCGGGACCCGCCCAGCGACTATCTCCAGAAGCTCCACCAAGACAGTATAGAGCACCAGAAAACTGTGATTACTGACTGGCCTGCCGTCATTCCTGCCTATCCTCATCGGGACTGGGCTGCGGGAGCAGCAGCGACCCTCGATCTCATGCGGCAAGGGGTTGAGCGTATTTCCAGAGGTGTCCTTCTGGGCACCCATACAGATGGCACGGTGCTGCTTAGTCGGCCTAAACTTCTCGTCCGGCAGCCAGGAGCTTCGATCTTTGGCAACTGGCATTACATGGCTGTAGACATTAAGTTGGGCAAACGAGCTAAGTCCGACTACCAGGTCATTGCTGCTTACCACACCCATGTCTTAGCTGACGTACAAGATGCCTGGCCTGAAACAAGTTTGCTCATCTTACGGCACCAGAATACCTATCACGTTGATCTGTTCGAGCAGGTGCCTAAAATGCTTGGTATTTTAGATAATTGTGTCAATATCCTACAAACCCGGCAGGAACCCCAGGTTTTTATTGCCCGCAATCGCTGTGATCTCTGTCACTGGTTTAGCCAGTGCTACACCCAGGCAAAAGACATCAACCATCTGTCGCTGCTGCCGGGGGTCACGCCGAATCGGTACGCTTATCTCAAAACGCTGAACCTGACATCTGTGGCGAGTCTAGCTGCCATATCCCCTGATGCCCTCGGAGACTTGCCTGGCTTTGGCGGTCACGTTGCTCAAAAGCTGGTTCGCCAGGCTCAGGCAACCCACACCCGACAGCCTCTCCTCACCCTCCACGGCGAAACCCTGCTGCGGCAGCGCACGACTTCTGTCCACCAGCTTCTTCCCTCGGCCTCGGTAGAGATCTACTTTGACATTGAAGCGGCTCCTGAGCGTGAGTTGATCTACCTGCACGGCGTCTTAGCGGTTGATCGGAGCACAGATACCCACACCTTTCATGGGCTGCTTGCCGACCATCCCGATGATGAGCGTCGCATCTGGGAAGAGTTTCTAGCCCTCGCCCATGGTTACCCCGATGCCCCAATTTTTCATTTTTGCCCTTATGAATATCAAACCGTGAGGAAACTTGCCAGCTTCTTCGACACCCCTGCAGAGCGGGTCGAGCCTCTGCTTGAAAGATTTGTGGATGTTCATGACTGCATTGTCCAGATGGTGACGCTACCTATTGAAAGCTATGCCCTGAAGGCGATCGCCCGTTGGGTTGGGTTTGACTGGCGCGACGAGGGAGCCAACGGGGCACAGTCGATTTACTGGTATGACCAGTGGCTTGAAACGGGCGATCGCACTTTTCTAGACACCATCTTGCGCTATAACGAAGACGACTGTCGCGCTACCTGGCTTGTTAAAGACTGGCTTTCAGGGTTTTTGTCCGAAAAGTTGACCGAACTCTCCGCTCCCCAGCTTCATCGCTAAACCTTGCGGCCCATGATGACAAGATCGCACGTGCCCACGTCAAACTGAGCGACTTCTGGCAAGAATCCCCACTGCTGAAAGCCAAACCGCTGCAACAGGCGCAAGCTGGGCTTATTTTGGGCAAACACTAGTCCAACCAGAGTCGAGATATGCAATCCAGGGCTTCGGGCGATCGCCTGTCCCAACAACTGCTGCCCGACCCCCTGGCGACGACACTGAGGAGACACATAGATGCTAAATTCTGCAGTGGCGCGGTAGGCAAGGCGATCGTGAAAAGGTTGTAAGCTCAACCATCCCACCACCTGCTTTTGCTTTTCGGCTACCCAGATTGGATGGGCGTCCCATGAATGGGCAGAAAACCACTCCCGACGGCTCTCTACAGAAATTGGCTCGGTATCCGCCGTGATATTTCGACTCGCAATGGTGGAGTTGTAGATATCCACAATTGCCGTCAGGTCATCTTCGGTGGCATAGCGTAAAGCCATGCCATCATAATCTGACCTGTGGCCTGGAATGATGTCGTCATGGGGGTTCCCCATTGACACAGTTCTCAAATAGGTCATAGAACCTAATTCCTCGTCGCAACTATTCAACGGTATTCCAATCGTTTGTTGTCGCAGATGTCGTTTCAGAACCTTGCTGGGTGACAGCACTCCACAAAAATCAGGTTCAAACTGCTTAATTCTCGCTTCTTAACTAAGGTTGCACACCGCGATACATCCAGAACGATTCGGTTCATACCCAAATGTAGTTAACCAGATTTCACCCCTATGTTTAGCAAAGTGTTTGACAAATTCTCAAAGAGTAGGGGACAATGAGAAGCGCTTTGAAAAAGAGATTTGCTCTAAAAGTGTCGGATTAAATAGCTTTTTAGACGTGCGCAAAGATAATCTCTCTGGAACGCCCCATTCTTTGGAACGCCCCATTGAGATATTCTATGGACTTGTTTAAGAGACTAGTCGGATACTTGGTAGTGAGGGACTGTAGTTCAATTGGTTAGAGCACCGCCCTGTCACGGCGGAAGTTGCGGGTTCGA
>CAYXJG010000158.1:0-10977 GCA_964465285.1 uncultured bacterium | reverse complement strand
CGCGCGGAGCGCGCGCCAAACCCCTATCTTTGTGTGAAACTTGCCAAGTCGTGTAACAGAAGCATTTACAAAGTGCAGAATCGTGATTCTACGAGATTTCACGTTAAAACAAAGAGGGGATAGGAGGCGTATTCCTCAAGGCGGGAAGTTTTCCCAAGGATAGAATTCAGGAGACAGAAGCCAGCTCCCTCCTGAATTCTGACTCCTAGATTCTGGCTCCTTGCCCATCCAGGATTTCCCGGCTTAAGTTACAAGCCGGATAGGATACCTAAACAACAGGCGATCGCCCAAAAGAGCTGGAGCTTTATGTTAAGTTAAATTCTGGCTTCATTTTTTGTTATTTTATGGCTCTACTGAACCTCATGTTCAAGAGCATGATAGAAGTCTGACCCCGTTACTTAGCGTACTGAGAGAGTTTTGTGAATTCTACTGCTACAGTTAGCCCCAAACCTAAACGCCGTGCCGTCTTTCCTTTCACTGCCATCGTTGGGCAAGAAGAGATGAAACTGGCCCTCTTGCTGAATGTCATCGACCCCAAAATTGGCGGGGTCATGATTATGGGCGATCGCGGCACAGGCAAATCGACTACCATTCGTGCCCTTGCCGATGTCTTGCCGGAGATGGATGTAGTTGCCGATGACCCATTCAACAGCCACCCTAGCGATCCCGACTTGATGAGTGATCTGGTGCGGGAGCGCTTGGTCGCAGGGGAATCCATTGAGGTTGCCAAGCGCAAGGTGATGATGGTGGACTTGCCCCTGGGTGCCACAGAAGACCGTGTTTGCGGCACCATTGACATTGAGAAAGCGCTAGCGGAGGGGGTTCGCGCCTTTGAACCTGGCCTTCTAGCTCAGGCAAACCGGGGCATTCTATACGTCGATGAGGTCAATTTGCTAGACGACCACTTGGTGGATGTGCTCCTGGACTCCGCTGCATCGGGTTGGAACACGGTGGAGCGCGAAGGCATTTCCATCCGCCACCCTGCTCGGTTTGTGCTGGTCGGTTCTGGTAATCCAGAGGAGGGTGAACTCCGTCCTCAACTTCTCGACCGCTTTGGCATGCACGCTGAAATTCACACAGTGAAAGACCCTGTGCTACGGGTTCAAATTGTAGAAGAGCGCACTGCCTTTGACCAAGACCCTAATACCTATCTTGAGCAGCACCGGGACGCCCAGGGAGAACTCCAGCAAAAAATTGTCAATGCTCAAACCTTGCTGAAGTCTGTCACCATTGACCATGATCTCCGGGTGCAAATTTCCCAGGCGTGTGCCGAACTGGATGTAGATGGGCTCCGGGGCGATATTGTAACAAACCGGGCAGCTAGGGCGATCGCCGCGCTTGAGGGCCGAACCGAGGTGACGGTGGATGATATCCGTCGGGTTATTGTCCTTTGCCTGCGCCACCGACTCCGTAAAGATCCGTTGGAATCCATCGACTCTGGCTATAAGGTGATGAAAGTGTTTTGTCAGGTATTTGGACTGGCGGAAGAAGAGATTGCTAACCAAAACGGTGCAAGTGTCCGCTGATGTCTGCGTGAGAGCAGACAACCATACAGTGCGGTTTCCTATTACACCGCACTGTTTTTAATGAAGGTAATGCAGCGACAGCGTATTTTAGGTCTCGATCCGGGCCTAGCGATTTTAGGCTTTGGTATCATTGATGTGCAGACATCGGGCATACAGTCTTTGCCAGGACAGTCGTCATCTATTGAGATGGTGGATTTTGGCGTCGTTCAAACCCCGGCAAAGACTGCGATTGGCGATCGCCTCCAGACGATTTATGAAGACCTTCATGCCCTGCTGAAGGAATATCAGCCCAACCGCATCGCCATCGAAAAGCTGTTTTTCTACCGCATGGGTAATACCATCCAGGTGGCACAGGCAAGAGGGGTGGTGCTGCTTGTCCTTGCTCAGCATCAAATGCCCTATGTTGAATTTACGCCTGCCCAAGTGAAGCAGGCTCTGACGGGCTACGGCAATGCAGACAAGCACGCTGTTCAAGATGCCGTCGCCCGTGAGCTAAAACTAGCAAGTATCCCCCGGCCCGACGACGCAGCTGATGCCCTGGCCCTGGCGATCGCTGCCTGGTTTCAGCACTAGTGCTTTGTCGATGTAGGAATACACCAAGTCCTTATCGATAATACTCCCGAAACCAAAATTGGGAGACTCTGAGTTCTGCTCCTCATTGACTGACAAAACTTATGTACACCGTGAGTTCGACACACGACTTGACAAGTTTCACGAAAAAGTAGGGGATTGGGGTGCGCTCTGCGCCCCAATCCCCTACTTTTTCCTTGTGAATTTGACGAGGGATTCTGGCATGGCATCGAATTCACGTTACCCTAATGCTTAGTCTTTACGACTTGGCAAAGTTCTCAAATCCATAACGAGGGAATGAAGGTTTTGGGCGCGCACCACGCGCCCAAAACCTTCATTCCTTCATAAATTTTGCCCAGTCGTGTAGTCTTGACGCTGCAATCGTGAGTAGAGCAATCGTCGCAAGGTTTAATTGGCCAGATTTGATCGGGGTTTAAAAGTTTCGATGCGGCGAAGGCGTTCATATAACTCTTCTTCTTGCTTGCTGATGCTCTGAGGAATGACAACCTGTAGCTCAACGATTTGATCCCCCCGCTGAGCCTGGTCAACGTAGCCCTTCCCTGCTAGCCGCAATTTTTGTCCCGATCGCACCCCCGGTGGAATTCGCATCTTCACCCGGCCATCCAGGGTAGGTACGTCGATAGAACCTCCCAACACAGCCTCGCTGGGAGTGATGGGTACCTGACATCGAATATCCAAACCTATGACCTGAAAAAAGGAATGGGGTGCAACTTCGATGCGGAGATATAAATCAGCTCCATCACCGCCCTGATTTTTCAGGCGAATGCGCTGGCCTGTGGCCATGCCCGACGGGAGGTTGACTTCGAGCGATCGCCCATCCTCTAGACGAATGCGTTCCCGCCCTCCTGCATAGGCTTTCTCAAGAGGCACTGTAAGCCGTGCTTCAACATCCTTTGAAGGAGCAGCGTAAGTGGAGGAACGGCTAGGGTTTGGACGGTAGGAGTCTCTAGCCGAACGCGATGATGACCGTGATGCCGTTCGCGGTGAGGGGGGTGGGGCTGTCCGCGCGTTTGTTTTTACCCGTGTACTCTGGGTGCTACCTGCCTGCCGATTTAACAACTCATCCACAAAGGTGTTGAAATCTCGAAACTGGCTAAAGTCAATATCCTCTGATGAATATCGGTTGGAGCCTCTACCATTGCTACGTCCGCGCGATCGCCCTGCCCCCTGAAAGCCCTTCTGCTGCCAGTAGCGGCTGAACTGATCATATTGCGCTCGCTTCTCCGTGTCGCTTAGCACTTCATAGGCTTCACCAATGTCTTTAAACTTTTCTTCTGCGGATTTATCTCCAGGATTCAGGTCGGGGTGAAATCGTCGGGCCAGCTTTCGGTATGCCTTTTTGATTTCATCCGCCGTCGCATCCCGCGAGACCCCCAAAATCTCGTAATAGTTTCGGAAATTTTGCATATCCCCCAATGACCTACTGACCCAAACACCCACCCATTCACTATGGCACCCGCACCCTCACGTCCTCACACCCTCCAGTAATCCTACAGCCAATCGTCATCATCGTCCCAATCGTCATTGTATTGATCGGGCCGTCTGGGAGAGGGGCCACGGGCAGGGCGCTTATAGCTGCGCGATCGCGGATAATCGTCGTAGAAGTCATCTCGGGATGCACCTCGACCGTAGGGGGTACGGTCATAGGAGTCACGGCTATAGGAGTCACGGCTATAGGCTTCTTGTCCGTAGGCGTCGCGCTCGTAAGTATCTCGGCTGTAGAGATCGCGATCGTAAGGATCACGAGGATAGGAGTTGCGGCTATAGGGATCTCGCCCGTAGGGGTCACGGTCATAGGAATCGCGATCGCCCACAATGGTGCGCTTGATGGTGTCGAAAAAGCCATCTCCTTCTTCGTCATCAACATACTGGTACACCTCTTTCCGGAGGTCGTACAAAGCGTCCTGCAAATCCGCTTGGGCAATGTCAATACCCCGCTCATCATCTCGCTTAAGACAGTCTCTCAACTCATCTACCAGGCTTTCGATGCGGCGGCGGTATTGGTTGGCAAACTGCATCCCAAAGTCGAGCGCTACTTCCCTCAGTTGGCGCTCTGCCTGGAAGG
Organism: uncultured bacterium; assembly: GCA_964465285.1. Taxonomy (GTDB): domain Bacteria; phylum Cyanobacteriota; class Cyanobacteriia; order CAKZMO01; family CAKZMO01; genus JBCCWF01. The sequence continues at coordinate 6,795 of CAYXJG010000158.1, read as the reverse complement.
TAATGGCCTCTGCTCGGTTGCGCTTCTCGATCCGTTCCCGCTTCTCCCGGTCGTAGTCAGAAAACTGCTCCGCTTCCTGAATCATGCGGTTAATTTCTGCTTCGCTGAGCGTCGATGCCCCCTGAATCGTTAGCCCCTGCTCGCGCCCCGTGGTTCGATCCATCGCGGTCACTTGCAGAATGCCATTAGCATCAATGTCGAAGGAGACAGACACCTGGGGGACTCCCCTTGGAGCCGGAGGAATGCCCATGAGCTTAAACCGCCCCAGGGATTTGTTGTCCACTGCCATTTCCCGCTCCCCCTGGAGCACATGGACTTCTACCAGAGTCTGATTATCTTCGGCGGTGGAAAAAGAGTCTGAGCGGCGCACCGGGATTGTGGTATTACGAGGAATTAGCTTCTTCATCACGCCGCCAATGGTTTCCAGTCCCAAAGACAAAGGCGTCACGTCCAGCAGCAGGATGTCTTTTACATCCTGATTAATGATGCCTGCTTGAATTGCCGCTCCCATTGCCACTACTTCATCTGGGTTGACATTCTGGCTGGGTTCGCGCCCCAAAAGCGATCGCACCAGATCGTGAACCATCGGCATCCGGGTAGCTCCCCCCACTAGCAGCACCTCATCAATGCGGCTGGGAGACAGTCCTGCATCGGCGATCGCTTGCTGCACGGGCACTTGCAAACGGCTCATTAAATCTGCACACAAATCTTCGAAGGCGGCACGGGTGAGGCGGGTCTCCAAATGCTTCGGCCCCTCGGCGGTAGCGGTGATAAACGGCAAATTGATATCCGTCGCTCCGACCCCAGACAGCTCAATTTTGGCCTTTTCCGCTGCTTCCATCAGCCGCTGGAGGGCCTGGCGATCGCGCCGCAGGTCAATACCTTCTCGATGAAGAAACTGATCGGCAAGCCAATCCACAATGCGCTTGTCAAAATCGTTTCCTCCGAGCTGGGTGTCGCCACTGGTTGCCCGAACTTCAAACACCCCATCATTAATATCCAAAATAGACACGTCAAAGGTGCCGCCGCCCAAATCAAACACCAGCACTCGCTCACTGGGCCGTTTCTCTAGCCCATAGGTAAGGGCTGCTGCGGTCGGCTCATTGATAATGCGCTTCACATCCAGCCCTGCAATACGACCTGCATTGCGAGTTGCTTGCCGCTGCACATCATTAAAATAGGCGGGCACCGTAATCACGGCTCCAGTCACCTCTTCGCCCAAAAACCGGCTGGCCTCGTCAGCAAGCTTCCGCAGCACAATTGCGGACACCTGCTCTGGCGCGAAATCTTTCTGCAACCGAGGGCACTTGATGGTCACATTGCCCTGTTCGTTTCGCTGAATCGTATAGGGCACCCGTTTGGACTCCGGGCTTAGCTCAGCATACTTGCGGCCAATGAAACGCTTAATCCCAAAGAACGTATTTTGCGGGTTAAGCACCGCTTGTCGGCGCGCCATCTGGCCCACAAGCTGCTCTCCATCTTTACTGAATGCAACCACTGAGGGGGTAATTCGCATCCCCTCAGCGTTGGCAATAACCAAGGGTTTCCCCCCCTCCATCACCGCTACAACGGAGTTTGTGGTTCCCAGGTCAATACCAACAACTCTACCCATGCGTTATTAAGCCCCTTTCCCTCTTGGATGGAACACATCATGCCAGAAAATGGCGTCTCAAATGTTGAGAATTTTGACTAAGTCTATTCTATCTTGCCACCGTTGCGGTGTTAGATGAGCCATTTGATAAGGATGTTAAGCCCTTATGACCCAGCAACTTCTCCTGGAGCGCAATGATACCATCGGCCAGGTAACGCCCCTCAGCTTTTAGGTAGTCCAAAAACGTACTAGCGACGATAGAGAGCTGTTTGCTACCCAGGTGGACGACATACCACTGGCGCTCAATGGGAAACCCTTCTACATCCAAAATGGTCAGTTCGCCTGTATCTCCCTCCGGCGTCAGCGTATGACACGATAAAACAGACAGGCCCAATCCTCCGGCGATCGCCTGCTTGATGGCCTCATTACTCCCTAGTTCAAGCCGTACTCGCACCTCGATATCCTGCTCCTCAAACAGAGCCTGTACAGCTTTTCGGGTTCCCGAACCTGGTTCACGCATGATGAACGGCTCTCCGTTTAAACGCTCGATAGGAATATTTTTCTTACCTGCCAGGGGATGATTTTTGGGAGCCATGACCACCAAGGGATTATTGAGGAATGGATGGGCCTTCACATCAATATGCTCTGGGAGCTGGCTCATAACATAGAGGTCATCTTGGTTATCTGCCAGTCGGTCGATCGCCCGCTGATGGTTGGTGACAATCAGCGACACATCCACTCCAGGATATTGCTGGCAAAATGGCCCCAGCAAGCGCGGCACAAAATATTTTGCTGTTGTAATCGCGGTTAGCTTCAGATGGCCTTGCTTCATGCCTTTCAAATCAGCAACACTCATCTCAAGCTGTTCGAGCTTTTCAAAAATATCCTGGCAGGTCGAATACAGCTCCTTGCCTGCGTCTGTGAGGTATAAACGTTTCCCAACCTGTTCAAACAGAGGCAATCCCAGCGCTTTCGTCAACTGTTTGACTTGCATCGACACCGTAGGCTGTGTTAAGTACAACTCCTCAGCAGCCCGGGTAAAGCTCCCATGACGTGCCGTTGCCTCAAAGACTTTGAATTGATGCAGGGTTGCATGTATCACCTGCGATAACTCCTATTTTCATGGGTTGGCATTCGACGAGGCGCTTCCAGTCACTCCGTTTCCTGAGGTAGCCTGGCAATAGAATTCCTGTGATAGAGCATCGCCGCCTTTCTATAGAAATAAATCTATCATAAATCTAATAATATTAGTCTTGAATCTATGGTTTTTAGGTTTATGATACAAGTTAAGAACTCTGTAGAGTTTCCTTCCAACTGAATCACGATGCAGGAGAGCTGATTTGAGGGCACTTCAGGGCACCTTAGTTTCCCTTCCTGAACCCAGTAATAATCTCCTCTTTCCGATCATTGCTGACTCAAAGGTCTGCTCTCCATGCATTTTTTTTAACTTTTTCTAGGTGTTTCGCTGAGGGACGAGAATTAAATAATTCGAGTCGACCTTTGGTGAAAATATTGTTTTGATGGGCTACGCGTCAAACTTTATACTTTGCCCAAGATATTTGCTCAAGATAGAAACTAGATTTGGCTTAGTAGTCAAACAGTCGGGCTTGTTCAACCTCTTCAATGACCTGCAGCCCTCTGGGATCGCCAAGTTTTAGCACTGATGCACGGGCATCTTCCTGTACGCCCATTTCTTCATCTTCTGCAAATGCTTCAATGAGAGCATCAACCGCTGTTGCATAAACAACATTGGACGGAAGATCGCGGCAAAGTTGGCCGATCGCCCAGGCACAATTACTGCGAACGGCTGCAATAGAGTCCCGGCGCAATCCCTCAATCAGAGGCGGAACCGCTTTTACCAAGGCGTCGTAGTCTACTTCTGCCATTTGAGCTAGGGCACTCGCTGCCCAAAGACGAACTGCCGGAATCTCTGTACGCATGGCTTTAATCAAAGGATTCACAGTACGGCGATCGCGACAGTTGCCTAATGCCCACACAATACCTTTGCGAACATAGCCGTTCCAATCTTGCTGAAGCTGCCGGATGAGAGGCTCAACAGCTTCAATGCTGGGGTTTCGCCCCAAGCCATAGGCTGCACTTACTCGAATAAGGGGGCATGGGTCAGTCAGAAACTCAATGAGGTATGGAATCGCGCGAACATCCTCAACTTCACAGAAGGCCCGTGCTGCTAACATGCGCTGCTGGTTTTCACTCGACTGGAGCAGGATAAGCATCTCCTCTGGATCAATGGGAGGAGCTGCGTCATCTGCATTGATCTCTCCTAATTGATCTAGAGGACTCTCAATGTCACCTGTGGCGTCCAGTACTGTCAGGTCATCGTCGTCATACATATTGTCCACTTTACATCAAAGCTGACGTGTCTTCGTGGGGGTAGGAAGGCGCAGAAAAAAGGAGACGCGACTTGGAAGTTTCACAGGAAAATTAGGGGTTTGGGGCGCGCTCAGCGCGCCCCAAACCCCTAATTTTCCTGTGAATTTGAGAACGTTGCCAGTCGTGAGGGGAAAGGGGAGAGGGAATCACAACTTCATCACCCCTATGCCTTATTCCTCGTGCCCTATTCCCCTCTCGTCCTTTCCATCAAAACCAACGCGCCTCGCAACATTCCTTCATATTTCCAGGATTCTCTCCATTCCCTTCCCCGTATCGGTGCATGATGGACTATGGGGCGATCGCCCTAGGGCATTTTGAGTGCATTTTGACCTGGGGACTGTTTGTGAAACAATGCGCTTAATCTCCTGCGTTTCCTTATGATTCAGACTTGTTTGTTTCTGTGGGTGGTGGTTGCAGTCTGCTATGTCCCACCCGTCGAGAGATGAAGGAGGCTCTGGTCGGTCGGATACCCTAAGTTCGTCTTACACAATCCGTTTTCGGGAATTCCCATTTGCGTCACGATGGCTAATCAGCGTCAATTGATAAGCAATTTTACGTCTGTCTCGGTGCTGGACGATTTGATCCAGGTGATACCGGGTTTGCGACCTCAGATGTATTTCAAGTCGTCGTTGACGGCCTTGTCCCACGCGATGGAAGACCAGGTGCTGGCAGGGTTGGACGAACCATTGGTGATCGCAAATTTTCAGCAGGAGCGGTTTTACCGCCAGGAGGCGCAGCGGTATCGCCGCATCGCCCAACAGTCTTCCCATGTTTATGTGCTGGCTGCCCCGGAGACAGACTTTAAGAGTGAGTCGAATGATTATGAAAAGATTGCGTTTCAGCCAGGCGATACGCTGAGCAAAGAATGGCATCTTGTGGTGATCGGAACCCATTATTCGGCCTGTTTAATTTGTCGAGAGCGATGGCAGGAGGACGATACGGATGTCTTGCCAGAAGAACTCCAGGCGATGGATCAAACCCGTCGCTTTGAAGGCATTTGGACCTTTGACCGGACTGTGAGCTGCGAAGCTGCCAGTGTTTTGCTAGACCGCATTGTGGCCTATCGCCCTGAGCTAGAGGGAAAAGTATCAGAAGCGAGGGCAAAACTGACGCCGAGCCAGGCAGATAGAGGCTCAGGTATTGATTCCGATCCCTTTGCTCAGCGGATGATTACCTATCTTCAGGCGGGTCAGTATAAGTTGCTAAAAGCCTATCGGTCGATCGCAGAGCAGGAGCGACGGGAGCGGTTGATTAATCTGATTACAGCGGCAATCCGGCGATCGCTCAATCCTGAGGAAATCTTCACAGTGGCGGTTCAGGAGTTGGGGCAGGCAATGGATGTGTGCCGTTGTGTGGTGTATCCCTGCAAATCCACTGATGAGTACGCCACCATTCAATATGAATACCTCACTAGTCCGGCGCTGAATTCCCTGGTGAAGCATCCCTGGCCGCTGAAGGGGAATCCGCTGTTTGAGGCGATCGCCGCTGGTCGGGAAGCCGTCGCCATCGAAGACACCCGTGGGGAGTTCGACATTGATTTAGCCCCCCTCCAAGATCTAACAGCAGAGTGGTATATTCGCTCTTGGCTGATGGTGCCCATCATCTACCAGGGGCAGTTGACGGGTATGGTGGAGCTGCATGGCTGTGGCAGTAGTCCCCGGATTTGGGCAGCCGATGAGTTGTCGATGGTGGAAGCAATCGCCGCTCAGCTAGGCATTGCTCTGATCCAAGCAGAATCTTATGCCAATTTAGAAAACTTAAATCAGCAGCTCGAAGCCCTTGAAGTCACCCGCAGCAATCTGATTGCCATCACGGGGCATGAACTCCGGACGCCCCTTTCGACTATCCAGGTGTGTTTGGAGAGCCTTGCCAGCGAGCCCGACATGCCCCTGGAATTGCGTCAAGTCATGCTCAGCACTGCCCTGGACGATGCCGAACGGCTCCGGAAGCTGGTACAAGACTTTCTCACCCTGTCACAACTGGAAAGCGGACGGGTGGAATGGCACCTGGAAGCCCTATCCCTAGAGGAGTGCATTCACCTAGCATTGAGCAGTGTGCGAACCCGTCAGCACAGTGAACCTCTGCCTCAGATAACCACCCACCTTCCTGACGAGTTGCCTCTGGTGAAAGCTGATGGGGAATGGCTAGTGGAGGTCCTGTCAAAGCTGCTGGACAATGCCTGCAAGTTTACCCAAGCGAAAGGAGAAGTGGCCATTGAGGTACAGCGCAACGATCAGCAGATGCTGGAAGTCACAATCATGGACACGGGGCGGGGCATTGAACCGAATCGGCTAGAGGCCGTATTTGAACGGTTCTACCAGGAAGAAGGTGCACTACGGCGTACAGCAGGGGGTACCGGACTGGGGCTTGCCATTTGCCGCCAAGTCATTGCCCATTTGGGCGGTCACATCTGGGCAGAATCCGCTGGAAGAGACCAGGGAAGCCAGTTTCACTTCACCATTCCTGTGTTCAAAGGCGATGGGGACAGGGAGGAAGGAAGTGAATGGTCCGGGGCATCCAACGCTATCCTTGACGACACCACCTCTCGTTCAACAAAGAAAGCCGGGCAAAAGACCGGGCAGAAGAAGAGGAAAAAACGCTCAGCCGCGAAGCAGCGATAGGGAAAGAAGGAAGAAGGAAGAGGAAAGAGGGAAAACTTTTTGATTCTGCTTTAGCTCGCTGAAAGAGCGTCATAAAACTTTTGCAGGATTCATACAAAGCTATCGCTAGAACACTCTGTCTGCACGACTTGGCAAGTTTTAGGGATCTGCGGCTAAAAAAGATACCGGAAGAAAAGAGCAGCGGGCTGCGCC
>CAYXJG010000157.1:0-11147 GCA_964465285.1 uncultured bacterium | reverse complement strand
CTTCATTCCTTCATAAACTTTGCCAAGTCGTGAGTATAAGTAGTTGAGCGAAATTATCTACACATTTTCCCAGGGGCACCCTCCGTTGGGGTGTGCCCCTAGGAAACTTGCTCGTAATTAATTCTGCATGGGCACTTATCTTTGGAAAGATCGGGGTGTCATTTAAGTCGAGAAATCCTGACTAGGCCAGGAGCTAGGAGTCAAGAGTCAGAATCCAGTCCCTTCTTGTATTCTAGCTTCTGACTCCTGAATTCTATTACAGCCATAACGTTCCGCCTTAAGGAATACGCCGAAAGATCTTTTTTAGAGAAGAATAATCGCAAGACAAAAAACGCCTGTACCATAGCGGAAGGAATGTAGGACTGATTGAGTCCATTCATGATAGATCCCTTTGCCGATGCAAATTCTTTCGATTACGCTAAAAAACTTCAAGTCCCACCGCGATCGCCATTTCACATTCCAACTCGGCACCAATGCCATCTGTGGGGAAAATGGGGCAGGCAAGACCAGCATTCTAGAGGCGATCGCCTGGACGCTATTCAACTACAGAGGCGATTACCGCAAAGACGACCTGATTCGCAATGGGGAAGGCAGCGCCCAAGTAACGATTAGCTTTGTGTCAAGCCATGACGGGCGCACTTACGATGTACAACGCTGCACTAGTAAGGGCTACATCATTTATGACCCGCAACTGGGCCAGCGGCTTCCTTACAATCGCATCGACGAAGACGTGTTGCCCTGGTTGCGTCAGCACCTGGGAGTGTCGCCCGGAACAGACTTGGGGCGGCTGTTTGCCAACACCATCGGTGTTCCCCAGGGAACCTTCACGGCGGATTTCCTGCTCTCGGGAGAGAAACGGAAGCAGGTGTTTGACGCGATTCTCAAAGTGGAGGAGTTTAAGCAGGTTTACACCCGTTTAGGGAGTCTCAAAAAATACAGCGAAGGACTGGTGGCTGGCCTCAAGCGGGAGATCGAGCAGTATGACGAAATTTTGGCAGAACGGGACACTCTTCAGCAGGAGTACGGTTGCGTTGTTCAGCAGATTCAAGAAAATGAGGCATCTCTAACAGCCCTGGACGCAGCGTTAGCAACGCTCCAGGCGGAGAAAGACCAGTTATCGCTTCAGGCAAAACAGGTGCAAGACCTGGAGCGAGATCTGAAACAGGTGCAAGTAGAGGTTGAGGCGAAGCAACGAGAAGTCGGGGGGCAGCACAGTGCGATCGCCCAGTCCCAGGATGCAGTTCAGCAGTGTGAACAACATCAGCTAGGTTATGATGCATACCTTAAGGCAGAAGAACGGCTAAAGGAACTAGACAAGCAGGGAAAGCAACAGCGAGCCTTGCTCAAGCAGCGGGACGCAGAACAGAAAAAGCTGTCCCAATGTCAGGTTGAGTTAGCAAAGCTATCCTCTCAGCTTGAGTCCCTCAGTCGTGCCCAGCACGACATCGAAACGTTAACCCCCTTGGTGCAACAGCAAGACATCCTTGAAGCTCAACACTCTGAAGCCCAAAAGCTTCTACAACATCTCAAGCAATGTGAAATAGAGCGCCGAAACCTGGAGCAGCAGGTCAAGCTTTATCGAGGGGAATGGCGAAATCTTGCCCAGGATATTGACCGCATTCAATCCCTGGCAGAAGATGTGGCAGCGATTCCCACATGGGAGCAGCAGCGCGATCGCCTCCAGTCTCAACTGAGCCGGGTAGAAGCGGCCCAGCAGTTTGAGCAGGAACTCCGCCAGATCGTCACCACTGCCAGCCAGCAGTGCGATCGCCACCAGGCCGACGTTCAGGCGGCTCTCAATATCCTGCGAGAGCTTCAACCCTCCCTGCCTACCTCATCGCTGGATTCCCTGGATCATGCCCTGGCAACCCTCGAATCCGGAGTGACTATCAACACTGATGTGCTATCTGCGATGCAAGCCATCTTGCAGGATTTGAGCGAGCAAGTCTCAGCCTCGATGATTAAAGCTCAGCTTAAATCCTTGAAAACCCAGCTAGACAAAGCCTATCGTGCCCAGGCAGAAACCCAAAGCCTCGCTGCCAAACAAGCCCGACAGACTGAGATTCAGCAGGGAGCTGAGCAGTTTCAGGGGCAGATCCAGTCTCTAACCACAGAACTAGAAAGAGAAGCAGCGGCGACCCAGCACGTCACTGAGGTAGCTGAGTCCCTGCGCGTTCTCGACAACCCTCGGGGACGGTGTCAGATTCTCCACAAGGAACTTACCCTCAAAGAATCGCTGGAAACAGACCACGAAAAGCACCAGCAAATGCAGGTAGCCATCCAGGGGACGATCGCCCAACTGGACACAGAGCTTGAGCAATTTACCAGTCTAGACACGCAAATCGAAGCCGCTCAACAGCAGCGCCAGGAACATCAAGCCAGTTACCAAGCAGTCTTGCAAAATCGGGCGATCGCCGCCCAACTGCCCGCTCTTCAGGAAAAGCTCCAGACCATTGAAGCGGAACTTGCAACCTTAATTCAAAACCGGGAACAGCTTCAAATCGCCTTTGACCAAGCCAGTCAAGACTATGATCCTGACGCATGGAAACGGGTCGAAAAAATCTACGGCGAGACCCGCAGCCGTGCCGACCAGATTCGCGGCAGCTTGCCTGAACAGCACAAGCGGATGAAAGACTACGAAGCGCGTCTGGCCGCTCTGGATCACACTGCTGAGAAGCGCGATCGCGCCCAGGCAGACTTAAAAGCGAAGGAAAAAGTAAAGCGGTTCGTCAATTTTGCCCGCAAGGTCTATAAGGATGCGGGGCCTCGCATTACTGAACGGTATGTTCATGTCATTTCCAAAGAAGCCGATCGGCTGTTCAGAGAATTGATCAACCGCCAAAACGTGACCCTCACCTGGACACGGGACTATGAGATTCTAGTGCAGGAAGGGGCACACCAGCGGCGGTTCATCAACCTGTCCGGTGGCGAACAAATGTGCGCGGCGCTGGCGCTCCGACTAGCACTGTTGCGGGTGCTGGCGGACATCGACATCGCCTTCTTCGACGAACCTACCACCAACATGGATCGCCCTCGGCGGGCAAGCCTGGCAGAGGCGATCGCCAATATTCGCAGTTTTCGGCAGCTCTTCGTCATCAGCCACGATGATACGTTTGAGCAGTTTACGGAGAATTTAGTCTTCGTAGAGCGAGAAATGGAGTAGTGAGCGTAGTGATACCAAATCCTCATCTGTATACCCCCGAAACCAAAACCGAACCAAAAGACATCGCGCGTCGCGCGTCGCCTTTTGGTTTTCAGCAATTCTCATTATGGAAGTTTAGGGAGGAGCAAAAAGGTCGCCTGAGGCGACCTTTTTGCTCTCTAAATTTGTCCAAGTGAGCGCCTGTGCGGAAATGCTCATCAATATCCGAGAGGGGCGGCGCGGCGATGCCGGTCGCTCCAAGCCGTTGCAAGAAACCTTTATCTAACACCACTTGGCAAGTTTCATGAAAGAATAGGGGTTTGAGAACTTTGCCAAGTCGTGTATCTAACGCAACCTAGCGCACTTGCACAGCGCTAATGATTCCCATCGCAGGTCACGTGTCGGAGTAGGGTGGCAATGCCCATGCCACCCCCAACGCCCAGGGTTGCCAAACCAAGGGAATGCCGGGAAGCCTGAGCGGTGCAAGCCTGCGCTGGATGCCGCCGCCCCATCTCAGTAAACAGCCGAGTCACTAAGATGGCACCGGATGCACCGTAAGGATGACCCAACGCAATCGCCCCGCCCCCAACGTTCACACAATCTGGGTTAATGTCCAGGGCATCTAGGCAGGCGAGCACCTGAGCAGCAAAGGCCTCGTTAAACTCAACGCACTGAATATCGGTGAAGGACAGTTCTGGGTGTCGCTGCATAAGGCGATGAACAGCATCCACTGGCCCCATGCCTAAAATTGTAGGGTCAACGCCAGCGGTGGCCGCATCAACGACCTGTAGCCCTGATGCCCATGCCAAGTGGCGGAACTGCTGGCCCGATACCATCATCACAGCGGCAGCTCCGTCATTGATGGTGCAGGCATTGCCGACAGTTACAGTACCTTCTGTTTGAAAGGCGGGGGGCAGTTTTGCTAACCGTTCCAGCGTCAGAGATTTACGGGGACATTCATCCAGGTCTATGACAGTCAAAGAAGAGAGCGCAATGGGGATGATTTCATCTGCAAAGCGGCCAGACTTCATGGCGGCGATCGCCCGGCGGTGGCTCTGGAGGGCATAGGCGTCTTGGCGATCGCGGCTAATGCTGTAGCGCTGGGCAACGGTTTCAGCAGCATCTCCCATATCGGGATCCCCGACCGCATCAGGGGCAAACCGTGCCCGGTGGGTAAAGCGGGGTAGTTCGTGGAGGGTTCGAGGCTTTTCAACCCGCCAAGGAGCGGTGCTGCTGCTTTCCATGCCTCCGGCGATGACGATGGTTGCGGCTCCTGCCTGGATCATACGAGCGCCCAGGTTGATGGCGGCCAGCCCCGATCCGCACTGGCAATCCACAGTCAACCCTGGAACGGACATCGGAAAACCCGCCTCCAGCACAGCCACCCGAGCAGGATTGCCCCCTGGCCCAATGGCATTGCCTAGAATAACCTCATCCACTTGGCAAGCGTCTAACCCGGTCTCGTCGAGAAGCGATCGCAATACGGGAGCGACTAATTTCTCCACAGGCAAAGCCTTGAACACGCCTCCGACTTTGCCGATGGGCGTACGGCGGGCGGCGATGATAATAGCATCTCGATCGTTAGGCACCATTAGAAAAAATCCGAAAATTACCTGGATCGCAGCCTGCTCACCCTTACCAAAAACGCGCTAGCCATACAGGACTAACGTAAATCCAATCTTTGATAGATTGTTGCACAATGGAGGATTCGCTAGATTATCCCTATTGCTGATGCTGTTGACTCAAATGATTGCTCCCGGAACCCACTATCTTCTGCATTGCCTCTATCGACAAAACCGATACTATTCGATGCGTCAGTGCGCGCATTTTCTGCGGCGATACAGTCGGGGCAACAATGTCTTGCAAGTGCTGAACATCCCTGGGCACAGCAAAAATGCCCTTTCGCCAAGGGGTGGGCGGACAACCCAATCCTTCTGACAATATGTCAACGATAAGGGACTTGCAAGACAATAAAGTACCAGGAGAGGGGCGGCGGGCACAGTCCGTCGCTCCTCTCCTCTGATATCTTTATTTAGCCACAGATTCCTGAGGATTAGAAAAACCTGATCGATCCTGTGGACGCTTACAACGAGGAGACTGCTGAATCAACGGCCATGAAGCGATTTACCCAACTTTTTCAGAATATTGATTCCACCACCTCTACCAATGTCAAAGTCGAGGCACTGCAGTCCTACTTTCAAGAGGAAGAACCGGCCAATGCGGTGTGGGCGCTCTATCTGCTGCTGGGAAAGACGCGGAAACGCACCGTCACTTCCCACACATTACGGCAGGTGTTTCTCAGTATCTCCGACATTCCAGAGTGGCTGTTTAAGGACTGCTATGCCCAGGTAGGCGACTCTGCGGAAGTGATTGCCCTGCTGCTGCGGGATGTGAAGCTGGAGGGTGAATCGGCATCCAGTATTCCTCTTCATCAGTGGATGGAACAGGTTATTCCTAAGGTGAAAGACGCCGATACGAATGAGGAGGTGCAAGACTTGATTGTGTCCTGGTGGGCAAATCTGGAGGTTAGCGAGGTCTTTGTGTTGAATAAGATTCTCACAGGGGCATTTCGTATGGGGGTCTCGGACAAGCTGGTGATCAAAGGACTGGCGGCGGCATCGGGGATACCAGAAGCCGTTCTTGCCCATCGCCTTATGGGCGACTTTGAGCCAACGGTGTCGTTTTTCGAGCAGCTCATCAGTGAAGAGGGTGCTGAGGCCTCTCCTAGCCAACCTTATCCGTTCTTCCTGGCATCCCCCCTAGATGCAGATAAGTTTTCTACAGAAACGATGGCAGATTGGTTGGCAGAATGGAAGTGGGACGGCATTCGCGCCCAGATCATCAAGCGTCAGGAAGAGATCTTTATCTGGTCGCGGGGTGAGGATCTGATTACTCAGCAGTTTCCTGAGTTTGAAGCATATTTCCTGGCGCTACCCGATGGCTGTGTCTTTGATGGAGAGATTGTCTGCTGGGATAAGGACAGTCATCGCCCTCTTCCGTTTAATGCCCTGCAAAAACGACTGGGGCGCAAGCGCGTGACGAAAAAGCTGATGGCTGAAAATCCCGCCCACTTCATTGCCTACGACCTGATTGAGCACGACGGGCAGGATATTCGAGATAAATCCCTGGGCGATCGCCGCTCTTTCCTGCATTGCTTACTCCAATCCCATTCAAACTCTGACAATCGATCCCTGGTTAGCCTTGCCGAGTCTCTTGAATTCACCACCTTTGCAGACTTGCAAGCCCTGCGGCAGCAGTCCCGCGACTATGGAGCAGAAGGGTTGGTCATCAAAGCGCTCAGTAGTCCCTATTTAGTGGGACGCAAGCGGGGCTACTGGTGGAAGTACAAAGTGGAGCCCATGACCCTGGATGCAGTCCTCATCTACGCTCAGGCGGGCAGCGGTAAGCGGGCAAATCTGTTCACGGACTATACTTTTGCGCTGTGGAGCGGAGAGGCAGGTAAGAAACGGGGACTCATTTCCTTTGCCAAGGCTTACTCAGGATTAGACAACAAAGAAATTGAAGAACTCGACAAGTGGATTCGCCGCAACACCATCGAGCGTTTTGGCCCGGTGCGGTCGGTTCACCCCATTCATGTCTTTGAAATTGGCTTTGAGGGCATCGCTGAGTCAAATCGCCATAAGTCTGGTATTGCTGTGAGATTTCCCCGCATTTTGCGCTGGCGTAAAGATAAGCCTGTGGAAGAGGCCGATACCCTGCAATCTGCAATGGAATTACTGAAAAACTATGCGTGAGGAGCCAGCAATTCTCATTTTGGGAAACTTCGCGCCCTATAGGCGCTTGTAAATTCAAAAATTCTAGGGGCTGAAACCCTTGAAACCTCCTTTAGATTAGGCTCCATTGATGGTCGTTGATCGGCTGAAACGCCCTAAACTCGTTCCGAATTTATTTTTGCTGGCAGTTTTGACGTCGCCTTGCTGAGAGAGAGCAAACGTGTAAAACGAGCCAAATTCGACAATACAGCCGCTAGTTTCGAACAGCTCAATGAGTGGCTGAACGCTCAAGACATTGAGCAGGTTCATGCGTGTATGGAGGCCACCAACACCTACGGTCATGCCCTAGCGCGCTATCTGCACCATCAGGGCCATCAGGTCAGTATCGTCAATCCAGCCCGCATCAAAAGCTATGGCAAAAGTCAGCTCAGCCGAACCAAGAATGATGCTGCCGATGCCAGTCTCATCGCCCGCTTTTGTCGCGATCTCAAACCGACGCTCTGGCATCCCGCACCTGATGAGGTCGCCAAACTCCAGATGCTCACCCGGCGATTAGAGGCGCTTGAACAAATGATGACGCAGGAAAAGAACCGCCGAGAACTCTGCGATGATGACGGACTTAGGGCCGATATTGACGCTCATCTTAAGTTCCTGGAGGCGCAGGAAACGTCGCTAAAAAAGCGCTTGCAGCAGCATATTCAAGCCCATGACCGCCTAGCTGAACAACAGACTCTGGAGTCCATCACAGGCATTGGAACTCAGACAGCGCTCACCGTGCTAGGCGAGATTGGCTCGATTGAGGTCTTTGGCTCAGCACGCCAGTTAGCGGCTTTTGCGGGCCTCACGCCGCAGGAGTTTCAGTCCGGTAGCTCCATATATCAACTCAGTCAAAATTGCTACATTTGAAATTCGTGAGGAGTTTCTTCTTTCATGACTAGAGGATACTTCACATGCCACGCGAGAAGAGTGCAAGCAGAAAATTAACCAATCTGCGGGTAAGATTAACTGTAAATATGGTTTGTAAATTTTGGGGTTAATTACATCACCTGCTGCAAGCTTCACTGTAATGTCGGCGCAGCTTTTCCTGATCTCAGTTTGTAAGAGAATGGTTGAAAAGTATTTGATAACACGCTGGAACAATACTGATCCCCCTAAATCCCCCTTGAAAAGGGAGACTTTGAACGTGATTCCCCCCTTGAAAAGGGGGGCAAGGGGGGATCTGAAGTAGCACTGAGGACTTCTCAAACATCTTCTAAAAATGGATATTAAATTATCTGTTACTAACAGACAAAATGGTTAAGCCAACCACTTCGTCTCTTGCATATCGAATCACCACATCATCATCCGTGACTTCGCTATCAGTAGCCGCTTGAGCAGGACTTTGGAAATTGACGTACAAAACGTCAGCTTCAGCATCGAACATCATCCAGCAGGGGCGCTGCTCCACAGTTTGTAGAGTCTTTGCGATATTCAGATAACGATTAATCTCGATAGATTAAATTAGGGCCATATCTGTTTCTTTCCCTCCAAATATCGTACCCGTTTGTTAAAGAAGGCTGTGACAATAAAGCCATCATCAATCACACCCTGGCTCTCAATCTCTCGATAAACCACCAATAGCCACTTCCCGGAAGCGATTGAACGCACAGCAGTCAATTGACCATCTCCACCGTCCAAAACCCGTTCAGGATTTTCCACCGTAGTCAAAATCAGCGGTTGGTAGCCCTCCAATTCAGGACATTGCTCAAGAATGAGATATAGTCAAATCTGGTGTACGGCAGAAAATTAAGCGGCAGCGATCTGGGCAGGGCTTCGACTTTGAAAGTGCGACCTACAACCTGGAGCATATCTTGCTGGAAAACCCCTCGGAAGATTGGGCTGACATCAAGGAGGCTAAGCAGAACTGCTTGATTTATCGCTTGGGTAATATGACTCCCTTAGAGAGCAATCGCAATCGTGACTTGGGTAATGCGAACTATGCCGCCAAACGAGCGGTTTATGAGACAAGTGATTTTCAGATTACGAAGGCGATCGCAGAGCGCTATGAAACTTGGGATGAGACAAAAATCGAGACCCGACAAAAACATCTGGCAGAGGTTGCAGCGAGTATCTGGCGGATCAATTTTGTTGATTCCTAGTGGCGAGCGATCTTTACGGTTCCCAGACGGGTGTATCGAGCATGGCTTGAATGGCGAGCGATCGCCGCTCAATCTCCAGCCGTGCATCCCGCCGCTTGATGCGGTTCTGCCAATCTCGATGCTCAGCGGAGCTGACCCGTTTCAGGCCCCTCATGCGAGACTTGCCCCCTGTGGGCTCTAAGCTAAATCATCCAGGAACTCTGATGCTGGATCAATGCCGGACATCAACAGATAATCCCGTGCGCGGGTGCAGGCAACATAAAGGAGATGACGTTCGGTGTTGTATACCTCTTCTAAATCTGCTTCATCGGCGATCGCCTCAATCCTCTCCTGAAGAGGAATCACCTCATCATCACAAGCCATCACAACGACGGCTCGAAATTCCAGTCCTTTAGCCAGGTGCATGGTGCTGATACCGATACAGCCTTCAGCCGATGCAGTAGACTCGTCGAGTCGAACAGGTTTGGCACCAGATTGATGAATGGCGGCGATCGCCCTCTCCATCTGCTCTTGTGACCGCACAAAGACACCAATTTCTTCAGGTTGAATGCCTGCGGTGATGCGGTTGGCAATCCATTCGCTGACAGACTTGATTTCGTCGTCTTCATCATCATGGATGGTGATTTCAGGAGGAGGGCCATTGAACACAGAGACGGTGTTGCGACGGTCTTCGATGTTGCCGTCTACATCAGGAATGGATTGAGGCAGCAGTCGATCGGCTTGTTGGCGAATCTGATGAGAGGTGCGGTAGTTGATCGTCAGGGTTTGCGATCGCCCTCGAATATCAACGCCCTGTGACTTCCAGGAGTAAGGGTGCTGAAAGATCCGCTGCCCCAGATCTCCGGTGAAAAAGAGGCTGTCGGGGAAGCGAGTGCCGAGAGTGGCAAGAAATCGAAGCTCGCTAATGCTCAGGTCTTGGGCTTCATCGACAATAGCAAAGTCGAAGGGGAAGGTGTCTGTCTGGGCAAGATGCTGGGTGATGCGATGAAACAGCCCTGCCCAGGTGATGCAGTTCTGCTGGCTCAGGGACTCTTTCACCTTCTGAAAAATTACCCAAAGTTGCTCTCGTTGCTTGCTGCCCAATCGAGTTTTTCGCCCCAGCCGTTGCACGTCTCGATAGTCGTCCCAGGTGTCGAGTTGCCATGCATCGACCACATCGTTCCATTCGCCCCAGAGGAAGGGTTCGGTGTAGCGGGAGCCGCTATTTTGGGCAGCAGCTTCAGCTAATCGCTCTTGGATGTGTTCGGGGTCTGCGAGGGCGGGTTCTCCAAAGACATCGGTGTAGAGTTGGTGGGCAATGCCGCGAATGGAATGCACCTGGATGCGCTGGTGAACATCGGGTTCATTGCCGACTAGGCGATTGAGTTTGATCTGGAGGGCGTTGGCGAGAGCGTTGGAGAAGGTGGTAAGCAGAATGCGGGCATTGGGATAGTGACGGGACAGGAAAACGGCTCGATGGAGGGCGACAATGGTTTTGCCTGTGCCTGCTGAGCCAGAGATGCGGGCAGGGCCGTTGTAGTCTTTTTCGACCAGATACCGCTGGGCAGGGTGCAGGAAGACTGTCCATTTTTCCCAAGGGTAATCGAGTGCCCGTTCCAATTCTTCAGTGTTACCCATGACGCGGAATCGGCGTTGGGCGTCGGGGTGGTTGAAGGGGTCAGTCTCGTCAGGTACAGAGACTGGAGGTTGAGGTTTGCCTCCGGTAGCGAGTTCAAGTAAAGCTTCTGCGGCTTCTTGGGGAAGGTGTTCGGCAATGTCAAAGAGGGTATCTTCGGTAGCTTGCTGAACGGAGTCTATCCACTCTGAGGGGATGCCGTAGTTGAGCAGTTCGTCGTTGGAGATGTGGGTGAAGAGTGGTTGGTGATTGGTGGCTGGTGGTTGGTGGCTAGACGCAGCACTCGCCACTCGCCACTCACCACTATCCACAAACCACTCACCACTATCAATGACCTCCACTCGTTCGCGCACTTCGACCAGTTGGGCAGCTCCGGTTCTGGGATGGCGCTCGATTTTGCGGCGACTGGCCCAGTTGTAGGCATCGTCATGATGATCGACGTAGCAGAGCATGAGGCTCTTAGGAGTTATTGTCAAATTTGGTGTATGCGGAAGAATCAAGCAGCGTCCTGGTTGGCG
>CAYXJG010000156.1:0-11149 GCA_964465285.1 uncultured bacterium | reverse complement strand
CCTATTTTGCCTGAAACTTGCCAAGTCGTTACCCTAAGCCTAGTGCAGCGTCAAAATTAAAAATCAGGGTAAATCCCGGAGGGATTCACCCTGATTTCAAGAAATGACAGAGCACTAGACATTATTCTTGTTCAGCATTTATTCAGCTAAGTTTCTGCCTTTGACTTGAGCCAGCAAATCCGTTGACAGCACATTGCCCTGTGTAAAGTAGCCAGCGGCTTTCTTGGCTTCAATTTCAACGCGAGCGTCTTCTGGAACCAAATCATCGGGAATGGGAACCCGCTCAGCGATGTCGATGCCAGAGTGAACAATGGAGTTGAATTTCAGATCGCTCATGGAAATGAAGCGGTCAATGCGGGTGATGCCCAGCCAATGGAGGACATCGGGCATGAGTTCTTGAAACCGCATATCTTGAACACCTGCCACACATTCCGTGCGCGTGAAGTAGGCGTCGGCGCGATCGCCCCCTTCCTGTCGCTTCCGGGCGTTGTACACGAGAAACTTGGTGACTTCACCCAGGGCACGGCCTTCCTTGCGAAAGTAAACAATGACCCCTGTCCCTCCTTGCTGAGCCGTGCGGACGCACTCCTCAATGCCATGAACCAGATAGGGGCGACAGGTGCAGATGTCAGAACCAAACACATCAGACCCGTTGCACTCATCGTGGACTCTGACGGCTACAGGACGAGTGGGGTCGGCGATCGCCTCAAGCTCGCCCATGATGTATACCGTCACGTTGCCGATGGGAGGCAAAAATACATGCAAGTCAGGGCGCGTCACTAGCTCAGGGAACATTCCCCCCGTTTGCTCAAACAGGGCGTAGCGCAGCTCTCCTTCTTCAATACCCAGGCGATTGGCAATTCCCGGAAGGTACCAGACGGGCTCAATGGCAGCCTTCGTCACAACCAGATTTTTGCTGGTTTTCATCACCTTCCCATCAACAGGCAACCGCCCTGCTGCCACAGCTTCATGTAGTTCGGGCATGCTGATATGGGCTTGGGTAATGGCAATCGTGGGAAGAATGTCGTAGCCTTTTTTGTAAAATTTCGTATAGTGCTCTCCGACTGAGGCTCCAAAGGGATCGAGAGATACGATCTTCGTGGCATCAAACCAACTGGGATGAGGGCCGACATGCACTACGGGTGAGGTGTTGGTCAAATCAGCCCGGTGATCGGCCTGGAGACCTCCGCTGGCAACGGCTAGGGCGCGATACACCGCATAGGACCCAGAGTGGGTGCCGATGGCATTACGGTGGGCAGGATTATTCAAGGTAGCGATGATCGGGCCACGCTGAATCGGATCGGCGGCTCCCCATTGGATTGGCGTTGGCTTTAAGCCAAAGCGGGTGGGATGGGAAGTGAGAACAATGTGTCGAGGTTTGGAGGGCTTAGGGGAACGTGGGGAAACCGCTGCCGGAGGAGCATTAGTCGGGTGAGTGTTGTCTGCCATTGGAGGCACAGCAGACTCGTCAGCCGTAGAAAAGTCATTCATCATGGGCAAAAAAGTGTTAATAGTCTGGCTCAAGCTAGGGATCTGCGGCTAAGTAAAGGTACCGGAGGAGAGGGGCGGCGGGCCGTGCCCGCCGCCCCTCTCCTGGTATTTGATTTTCCTGCGAGGGCGTATTCTTCAAGGCGGGAAGTTTTCCCAAGGATAGAATTCAGGAGACAGGAGCCAGCTCCCTCCTGAATTCTGACTCCTAGATTCTGGCTCCTTGCCCATCCAGGATTTCCCAGCTTAAATGACAAGCCCTCATTTCTAAGTATTTAAATACTACCAAGAGTCTGAAGATTTGATGTGGCGTATCTGACAGACTGGACTCACGACGTGGCAAAGTTCTCAAATTCACAACACAAAGATAGGGGTTTGGGGCGCGCGCCAAACCCCTATCTTTGTGTGAAACTTGCCAAGCCGTGTATTGCCCGCTCAGTGGACAATACATGGTTTCATAATTGATTTTTAATTGTGTCGAGGTACTGACTTGATCCTAATTTTCCCCGTCAGGGGGAGCGGCATCCATCTCTGCATCTTCAGAATTTTCAGGTGATTCGTCTGGATCAAGCTCCTCTGCTGCGTCTTCTTCGGGAAGCAGCTCGACCTGCTGCCATTCTTCGACGGGTCGGTTAAGGGCTGTGTCAAATGATGCAGAAACGAGCATCACCTCAGCGTTTTTTTCGGTTTCGGCGGTGCTTTCTGGCCCAGAAACACTGGCACTGGCTCCATCAGGATCAACCTGTGCATAAATAGACTGCTGGCTAAAGTCGAAGTCGCCCAGGTACAGTTTATGGGTGGCGCTGTTTTCTAAGACAACATCTATAGTAGCCTGGGGCGGTTCCAGGCCAAATTCGCTCAGTTCTTCAGGGGAAACGGTGAGGGTGCGATCGCCCTCTCCTGTCGCTAGCAGGTTGAGCAGGAAGGCGACCGAGGCATCACTGGCAGGAAGTGGCTCCGGCTCGACCATCTGCCAGGTGCCCTCATCATCCCGCTCGAAGGCAAGAGTTCCCTGGAAATTTTCAATCGTGAAGGACTGCACCTCCTCTTCGGTAAAGTCAAAAAGCGGCTGTCTGGATTCTTCAGCGGAATCAGTGGGGTCGCCGCCCTGGAGGTCGGCAAAGACAACAATGCCCAGGATGGCGGCAATGCCGACTAGAAAAACCGTTGGCGTGTTCAGTTTCATCGCTTTTTCTCCCCCTATCGACGTTTTAGCCAGAGGGCGATCGCCCCTCCAAATCCAATCAGCGGCAAAATCACAATGGCAGTTAGGGCAATAATGATCCACTGCTGGGTGTCCAGTACCAGCCGTCGGTTGGTCACATCCCGTGGGCGAATGGAGAGAGCCTGGTCGTCTTGCTGGCTCAGCCATGCCACGGAGTTCAGCAGCACATCGCCGTTCAACTGCTGGCTGACTAAGCCATTCACCATAAAGCTGGAGTTGCCGATGACCACCATGCGGGCTTCAGAGGCATCCTCGTCTTCCTCTGCGTCTTCGGCTGCTGCATCCTCCCCCTCATTCTCAGCAGAATCCTCTATAGAACCCTCTATAGAACCCTCTGCCTCGTCCCCAGTGGAGCGCCCAACTGTGGCATCGGCAGGATTTTCGCCATCCTCGACCGGACGGCTGAGGGCAACCCCTAGCACCACGGAACCCTGCACGTCGATTTCGGCGGTATCCAGTTGAATTTCGCCGCTTTCGGGAATGGCCACTGCCTGGGTCTGCTCGTTGGTGATCAGCAGGGGAGCGGTTTCGATGTCGGGTTGGGACTCCTCCAATTCCACCACCTGAGCTTCGGGGAAGAAAGAAATGCCGCCTGCAAATTCCTCAGTGATGGGGTGGTCGCCGTAGGTCTGCACCAGGGGCGTAGTCAAGCCCAGTCCCAAGGCTTCCCCGGTAGGGTCGATGACCAGCAGGTTATCCAGGTTCACGCCCCACTCGTCCAGCAGGGGCGTCAGTCCCGGATCGGTTTCGGGGTCGATGAGCAGCATGAGACCGCTTTCCCCTTGGAGGTAGTCCTGCAACGCCTGGACTTCCCCTTCTAGCAGGGAGCGGCGGGGGCCAGCCAGGATGACCACGTCAGCATCCGGGGGCACTTCACCAGATGCCGTAAGGTTCATCGGCTCGACCCGATAGTTTTCCCCTTCGAGCAGGCGGAGACTTTCAGACAGTCCTCCCTGCCCATCTTCCAGGGGGCGCTCCCCGTGTCCTTGGAGGAGATATGCAGTCGGCTGGCGATCGCTCCCCGCTTGCAACAGCGCATTGGTCAACTGACGCTCTGACAGGCGCTCCTGGGGGCTGATGGTCTGCACCTGCCGCCGATTCTCCCCTATTTCCAGGTACACATCCCCAATGCTCTGGGCACCAAATTCGCGGGCCAGCCCCGGCCTCAGTTGTGGGTCAACATATTCGTAGCTGAAATTGTCGCTTTCCCGACGATAGTTGTCCAGCAACTCCCGGTCGATGGGATTGGGTGCCGTCTCCCCGTCCCAGAAGATCCATACCTTCGCGGGTTCCTCCAGATTTTCTACTACCTCCTGGGTCTGGGGAGCGAGGGTGAAAATCTGGTTCTCTGTTAGGTCAATCCGATTGACATAGCGCACCGCCAGAACATTCACTAGGCCAAGAATCACCAGTACCGCTAGGGTTGCCACCACCGCATTGGTACCTGCCTGAGTAGAGCGTTTGCCGAAGAACGTGGGAAGCGATCGCCACTCTGCCAGCAGCCACAGCAGCAACACCACCCCTCCTGCAATCATCAAGCCCACAGGCAAGGTTCCCCAGGAACCCGCCACAACTCCTGCGGAAATACCCATGATAATCAGCACGGGGGCGAGCCAACCCAAATATTTCAGCCAGTCTAGCTTCATAGAAAATTTCTTCATGGTCGTTATCTAAAGTTAGAAGGCAGAAGGCAGAAAAAGGCAGAAGGATGGAGGCAGAAGGGGAGTGGAAGGCCAGGGGGGTAAAAGGGGGTGTACTCAGATCCCCGGTTTGTGGGTTGCTGTCTGTCCGATTGATTCGTGTCCTATAGAGACCGGGGATCGTTAAGGGATGCTCAAATTCCCGGTTTATGGGTTGCTGTCTGTCCGGTTGATTAGCGGTCCATAGAAACCGGGGATTGTGATGGAAATGGGTTAGGAGCGTTGGAACCGGAAGGCTTCGATGGCCTGGGCCGTGAGAAACAAGCCCAACACCACGTAGCTAAGAAACAAAATGATACTGCTGGAATCGAGAACGCCCTGCACCAGATTTCCATAGTGGCGCAGCAGAGACAGGTGGCTGAGGGCATCCCCCAGAGGGCCGGTGATGTTTTCCGCCAGCCAGTTCACGATCAGCAAAAACGCCATGACGACAAAGGTGAGAATGGCCGCAAGGATGGTGCTATCAGTGAGGGAAGAGATAAACATGCCGATGGAGAGCACCGCTGCCGCCATGAGAATGAGTCCCACGTGGCCCAAGAGCAGAATGGTGGGCTGCACAGGTGGGTCAGCGGTGTTGAGGGCGATCGCCTCATATACCACCAGGGGCAGCACCATTGTCAGGAAAAAGGTCAGCACACCCAGCAGTTTGCCCAACGCCACTGCCCAGTTCGTCACCGGGGACGTAGCCAGCAATTCCAGAGTGCCCCGCTTCCGTTCCTCAGAATACAGCCCCATGGACAGCATGGGTAGGAGGAACAGGGAGATGATAGACAGCCACCCTAGGAAATTCACCAGCACCTCGTAGGGAACGTCCACAGGCGCATCGGTGATGCCCAACTGATCTCGGAAAGCGGCTTCGGCAATAATGCCCTGCAAAATTCGCAGGAAGAGGACGCCGCTCAGCAGCCAAAATACCCCCGAAATGATGTAGGCAAAAGGGGACGCAAAGTAGCTCTGAAGCTCCTTCCGGTATATCGCAACCATGCTACTGAAGAGAATTTGCATCGGCAGTCTAGGTGTTAATGTTCACACAAGCAATTGACTAGAAGGATTGGGTGCGCAGCGATGGTGCTGGCGATCGCATTCCCTTCCAGGTCTGTTCACAATGAACGATTGTGAAGTATTTGTCAGCATTCGTCCACTCTATAGCCAACAACGCTCCATGTTACCCGGTTGCTCATGCATTGCCCAGCCGAGAGGGGTAACCTAGTGCATCGTCGGTTCCGTAGCCGATTCATCCCAGGGATCAGCCACCTCATCCTTGCTGACGGTTTTCTCCGTGGTGGTGAGTTCTAGAAAGACATCTTCTAAACTGACCTGGTTGCGGGTCATCTCAAACAGGCGCAGTCCGCCCTGAATCGCAGTGGCAGCAATATCTGGCCCTACGTCCTTGCCCGAATCAAGGGTCGCTTTCACCCGATAACAGCCCTCCGGCAAGCCATTACTACCGTCCAGGGTTTCGATCGCCTTGACGCCAGAAATCTGGAGCAAGTTCGGGCCAACGGGGTCAAAGGCTCCCGCCACGACCATCTCATAGGTAATGCCGCCCTGTAACTGAGCCACTAATTCATTCGGGGTGTTGGTCGCCACTACGCGCCCCCGGTTGATAATCGCCACCCGACTACAGGTCATGCTGACCTCCGGCAAGATGTGGGTAGAGAGGACGATGGTGTGGTCACCCGCCAGAGACTTAATGAGGTTCCGCACCTCAATGATCTGGCGCGGGTCAAGGCCGACGGTCGGTTCGTCCAGAATAATCACCGGGGGATCATGGACGATCGCCTGGGCAATGCCCACCCGCTGCCGATAGCCTTTAGAGAGCTTGCGGATCAGCGTGTGGCTCTTGTCCTCAATATTGCAGCGCTTCATGGCGGATTCTACACGGGAGGGGCGATCGCCCGCTGACACCCCCTTAATTCGCGCCACGAAGGTGAGGAACCCCTCAACGGTCATCTCTGGATAGAGGGGGGGCGTTTCTGGCAAATAGCCGATCCGCTGCCGCACCGCCATAGAGTCCTTGTGAACGTCGAAGCCCGCCACTTTTGCAGTCCCTTCACTGGCAGGCAGATATCCCGTCAAAATCCGCATAGTGGTGGTTTTGCCCGCTCCGTTTGGCCCCAGGAACCCCAGAATTTCTCCAGGTTCCACGGCAAAGGTCACATCGCTGATAGCGGCGGTAGACCCGTAGGTTTTGCTCAGATGCTCGACTTCAATCATGGCTTTCCTTTGTGAGCTGTTGTGTGAACCGTCACATTCACATTAAACCAGTACGACGATATAGCAATCCTAAATCGGTTGCGGGGAAAAACAGGCGCAGCTCGTTTTCTCCACAGCTAAAAATATTTTCACCTAATTAACTGTTAATTAATTGTTAACTGTTATTGACTGTTTCCCAGCGTCACGCTGGGAAACACGACTTGGCAAAGTTCTCAAATTCACAACACAGGAATAAGGGTTTGGGGCGCGCTCCGCGCGCCCCAAACCCCTGTTTTTTCTTGGAACTTGCCAAGTCGTATGGGAAACCCCGCTGGAGGCTCTGCCTCCTGACTGCCGGAGGTAGAGCCTCCCTGCCGATTTCCTAGACAGAGCTTGGGAGACAGAACATTGGTTGCAATCGGTTGCGGGAAAAAAAAGCGCAGGCTGAGCCTGCGCTTGTGATGGTGGGAATATAGGTTTGCCAATCCAAAATCGAAAATCCAAAATCGATAATTGGTATTACAACCCCATGAAGTGGCGATCGCCCATCGTCTCAGCATCCACGTCTAGAAGCGTAACGAACCTCTTCATCCCTTTGTTGGTGTCTAGCTTAATCAGCAGGTCATCGCCCCGCTGCTTGAAAACCACATCATCCATTGAACTTACTCCTTTAATCTTGCGGACATCTAGCTTATCTTTGAGAATCTCAAAGTCAGTGATGGTGTCTTTAAAGTCCTTAATGGAGGTGTAGCGGAATTTATCTTTCCCTCGTCCACCCGTGAGTTTGTCTTTCTGGAAGCCGCCCACAATGATGTCGTTACCCCCGTTGCCGCGAATCTTATCCTTGCCTCGCTCACCGAAGAGGCGATCGCGCGACCCGCCGCCGTTGATAATGTCCTTACCCCTACCACCCCAAAGCTTATCCTTACCGGAGCCACCATTCAAAATGTCGTTGCCGCCACGACCATACATTTTGTCATTGCCGCTACCGCCATTCAGAATGTCATTGCCAGGGCCTGCATCCATACGGTCATTATTGCTACCACCATTGAGCGTGTCATTCCCTGTGCCTCCAACCAGGATATCTTTGCTGCTACCGCCGTTGATGATGTCATCGCCCGCACCCCCGTCCAGGATGTCGAGATCGCTGAACCCATTGAGAATATCATTGCCGTCGGTTCCGGTAATGTTATCTGACCCTTGAGATCCGCTGTTATTTGGGGTGGGCAACTCACGAAAATCAGAAACTCCGTCGCCATCTGAATCTTTAGGACCAGAAATAGGAACACCACTGCTGCCAAAGCCGCTTGGGTTTCCATCAATCAAGTCAACCAGACCATCGCCATCGGTGTCGCCACTGTCAACTTGACCATCACCATTGGCATCCGGTAAGTCACTACCCCGCTCTTGCAGGTCAGTGATGCCATCGTTGTCAGAATCTAGGTCACGAAAGTCTGGCATCCCGTCTTGATCTTGATCGGGAATGGAGAGCGGTGTGCCACCCTGACTACTATCGATTGAGTCCGACAAGCCGTTTTCATTCACATCGGGAATGGGGCCAGTCCCGATAATACCGTCCCCGTCAGGGTCAGAGCCACCCGCTTCAATCACGTCAGTGATGCCATCGTTGTCACTGTCCAAATCACGGAAGTCTGCCACGCCATCAGCATCGGTGTCGATGGGGGTGTAATTGGGAATACCGCTTTCAGGAGTAGTTTCCAGGGAATCCGCAAAGCCGTTCTGTCCAACAGGCCCGCTTAATTGACCGTCTTGATCCGGGTCTAATGCCCCATGTCCCGCCTCAATCACGTCGGTAATACCGTCGTTATCGCTATCGAGATCCAGGCTGTCGATTACGCCATCGCCATCAGTATCTCTTTGAGGATCGCCCTCCTGCTCAACCTGATCAGGAATGCCATCGTTGTCGTCATCCAGATCAAGTAAGTCAGGTACTCCATCTCGATCAGTATCTTTGGAGTCAATCCCCCCATAGATGCCGAGTTGGATATCAATGGTGTCTGCAATCCCGTCCTTATCTATGTCGGTTGGATTATCAACCACACCGTCTTGGTTGGCGTCCGGTGTGCCTGGGCCAGTCGGTAGCCCTCCTTCCCTGCGGTCAGGAATGCCATCGCTGTCGCTATCGATTTCTCGATAGTCCGGTAATGCATCGCCATCAGCATTGGGTAAGACATTGCTACTGGGGCCATTATTGTCTCCGAAGACCGTCTGCGTTCCATCAACAGAGTTACGAATGCCGTCACCGTCAGTATCAACACCATCGACAACGCCATTGCCATCCTTATCCACATCAAAGGTCTTCAGTCCCCCTTCGATTAGATCTGCGAGGCCATCGTTATCGGCGTCTAGGTCGCGGAAGTCTGGTCGGTCGTCATTGTCGGTATCGGGAACGGGTAATGGAACGGTGTTGACAGAATCCGCCAGGCCATCGGTGTTTGTGTCAGTGCCAACGCCATCAATCAGGCCGTTGCCATCAGTGTCTGTTCCACCCCCTTCTACGACATCGTTCAAGCCGTCGTCGTCGCTGTCCAGGTCGCGGAAATCGGCGATCGCATCTCCATCGGTATCGGGAATGGTCGGTAGCTGTCCGCCATTGTCGGGGTCAACGGTATCTGCCAGACCGTCGCGATCGCCATCCACACCTGCACCATCAACCCGACCATCCCCATCGACATCGGGACTATCTGCCTCAATGGAATCGGTGATACCATCGCTGTCGCTATCCAGGTCTTGGAAGTCGCCAATGCCATCCTTATCTGTATCGACAGGTTGATCAGCAACACCATTGTTATCGTAGTCAGGCTGGCCGGACTCAGGGGTGGTTTCAACGCCATCCGCAAACCCGTTGTTGCCAAAAATTTGGCTCGGGTCAATGACGCCATCCGCATCTGCATCAAGCACCTGAATCTCATCAGGTTTCAGGCCACTTTCATAGAGGTCAGGGATACCATCATCATCGGCATCCAGATCCAGGCTGTCGATAATACCATCGTTGTCGGTGTCGCGGGTCGGGTCGCCCAGCGCTTCGTCATCATCGAGGATGCCATCGTTGTCATCATCAATGTCGATCACGTTCGGAACACCATCCCCATCGGTGTCTTCAACGCTGCCATAGGTGCTGGGCGCACTGTCGATGGTATCGGCAATGCCATCTTTATCAAGATCGGTTGGATCATCGATCTTTCCGTCTGCATTCGCGTCCGGGGTGTTAGCGCCGGAGGGCAAACCAGCTTCCTGGCGATCGGGGGTACCGTTATTATCGCTATCTAGTTCTTGATAGTCCGGAATGTCGTCCGTATCGGCATCAGGAAGGGCGTTGCTGGCAGGGCCATCACTATCGCCATAGGCCGACGGTGCGCCATCGGTGGGATCTTGAATCCCATCCCCATCGGAGTCCGGGCCATCAATGACGCTATCGCCATTAGTGTCTACTATTGATGGATCAAGCCCACCCTCAATCAGATCAGGAATGCCATCATTGTCGGCATCCAGGTCTTGATAGTCAGGGCGCTGATCTCCATCGGTGTCCGGCACAGGTAAGGGAGAATTGTCTGCTGAATCAGCAAGGCCATCACCATCGGTATCCGTTCCGGCTCCGTCAATCAGGCCATTACCATCCAGGTCGGTGCCCCCCCCCTCAACAACATCGTTAATGCCATCGTTATCGCTGTCCAATTCCTGGAAGTCAGCAACCGTGTCCCCATCGGTATCCACCGGGGTGTAGGTAGGGGTACCGGAGTCTGGCGCGTCTTCCAGACTGTCGAGCAGTCCGTTAGCGCCAAAGTCAGCCGGACTGCCATCAACCCGTCCATCCTGGTCAGCGTCGGCTGCGTCGTGACCTGCTTCAGTCACATCGGGGATACCGTCATCATCGGCATCCAGGTCAAGATGATCGGGTGTGCCGTCTCCGTCGGTGTCGAAGCGATCGTCGATACCGTCGCTATTGAGATCATTTGCTGGGTCTGGATCGTGCCAGTCAGGAGCACCATCCCCGTCGCTGTCTAAATTCGGGTCAATGGCGATTTCATCGGTGTCGAGGATGCCGTCGTTGTCGTCATCTAGATCAACGGGGTCGGGCACTCCATCCCCGTCAGTGTCGGTGACATCGCGGTAGTTGAGGTCACCGCTGCCCAGGTCACCATCGGTATCTGGAAGGACTGAACTGGTAGGGTCATCAATTTCGTCGTTGACATCGAAACCATCGTTAGCGTCGCCGCCTTCAAAGGCATCATCAAGGCCATCGCCATCGGTGTCGGTGCCAGAAGGTGAGCTGTCAGGCCAGCCATTTTCCTCACTATCCGTCAGCCCATCGTTATCAGCATCGGTATCGAGGTAATCGGGGGTATCGATACCATCGGTGTTTTCAGGAGTGGTGATGGGGGTGCCGCTATTGTCTGAGTCGTAGGCATCATCAAGGCCATCGCCATCGGTGTCAGTGCCATCCGGCGCGACATAGCTATCGGTGGGCTGGGCTTCGATGTTGTCGGGAATGCCGTCATCATCCGCGTCGATGTCCAGG
>CAYXJG010000155.1:0-11204 GCA_964465285.1 uncultured bacterium | reverse complement strand
TGAGATATCAATGCGTTATGAGATATCAATGCGTTATGAGATATCAATGCGTTATAAAATCCGTAGCTAGTGAGATGCTCCAAGCGCGAAAGGCGCAGGCAGTGCCTGCGCCTTTCGCTTGCGTGAAAACCGACTAGGCGAGTGCCTTTTCGATGGCAGAACGCAGGGCGGGATCATCGGGTGCTGTTTGAGGCTCAAAGCGAGCCAGTACTTCACCATTCTTGCCGACCAGGAACTTACCAAAGTTCCAAGCAATATCAGGGCCATCACCAATGAGAAACTGGTAGAGGGGGCTGCGGCTTGCCCCGTTGACATCCTGCTTTTCAAGCAGAGTGAAGTCCACCGCATAGTTGTCCTGAGTGAAGGACTTGATTTCTTCAGGGGTGCCAGGCTCCTGATCGCCAAACTGGTTACAGGGAACACCAATAATCACCAGGCCGCGATCGCCAAATTCTTTGTGCAGGGCAACCAATCCATTGTACTGGGGCGTCAAGCCGCACTTGCTCGCTACGTTTACAAATAGAACGACTTTGTTTTCAAGCATCTCTGGGGCCAGAGAAGTTCCATCAAGGGTTGTCAAATTGCTGGGTATGGGCATGATTGATCTAATTCCGCACAACACCCTCTATTATCGGGCATAGAGGGAGCGATTTAGAAGGAGCGCCATGAAAATCCCAGCCCTAGTTCCAAAAATTGTCACCCTTGGATTGACAACGTTAACTCTGTCCTGCAGTTTTGCAAAACCCGGACGCAGTGAGGGCAACCCTATTTTCCTATGGGAAATCGAATCGCTGCAAAATTCAGTGTATTTACTTGGGTCAATCCATACCCTAAGGGAAACCGATTATCCGTTACCCCAGACGATGCTTGACGCCTTTGATGATGCTGAGCGTCTGGTGTTCGAAATCGATCTGGCTAATGCCGAGACCCTAGAAACTCAGCGAACTATCCTACAGGCTGCATTACCGGATAGTCCCGGTGAGAGCTTACCTGAGGCGTTGACCCCGGATGCCTATGAGACGGCAGAACGGGCGATCGCCGACCTTGGCCTCCCCATCGCCGCTTTCAACACCTTTGAGCCGTGGTTTTTTTCCATCTCCCTCACCTCCTTGAGACTGATGCAACTTGGGTTTGACCCCAGCTATGGCGTTGATTTCTCACTCTTCAATGATGCCCAAGCCGCTGCTAAGCCTATTGCTGCCCTCGAAACTGTTGAGGAACAGATGCAAGTCTTCGATACTCTCCCCATCACTGTTCAGTCGGAATTGGTAGAACAGACCGTTCTAAAGCTCGATCTGCTGGAGTCGTCCTTTAATGCCCTGATTGACGCCTGGAAATCGGGAGATATAGAGGCTTTTGAACGCCTCATTCTAGAATCGTTCAGTGACTATCCTGAGGTCTACGACGCTCTGCTGACCCAGCGCAACCAAAACTGGCTTCCAGCAGTAGAAGCCCTAGTCAATCAACCGGATGATTATCTAGTGGTAGTTGGTGCAGCTCATCTAGTTGGCGATGGCAGCCTGATACAGATGCTGTCTAGCCAGGGCTATGAAGTGCGGCAACTGACCACAAATACATCAATTCAGCAATAAAGAGGGCTTTGAAGTCATAGCCCGAGCAGGACATCCAGGACTCAAGAATCTGCTAAGGCAGGAGAGGGATGAGTAAGCCCGATGTCTACGACGCTTTCTGAGCACAGAAGTTCGATGACCTGTTCTGCGCTAATCAACCGTTTGAGCACGACCTGCCCGATAGGGCTGTTGAATGCCGCTTTACTGTCTACCTTCTCGGGCTTAACTTCAACCATGAGTACAGAATCTTCTACGGAGTATAGCCAGAGCTTTTCTCCTTTCTCTTGAAGGTAGAGATTCAAACGCTGAATGTCGGGGGGGCGACGCCAGGCTACTTCATCCCAAAGTCCACCAAGTTCCCACACTCGGCCAACGATCCAACCATCGGATAAAAAGAAGTACTTCACGGCAATTATGGGGTCAAGTTCATTCGCTCTGCCTATTGTGACACTGTGATGCACCGGTGATAAAGAGTTGGCGGAAGTTTGTGGGAGTAAGGGAATGTAGCGCCTTTGGCATTCAAAAACCGCGAAGCATCGTCGAGGGCGTTAGCAGGGAGGGAAAGAGGGGGATAACCGCTGTCGGCGTGCGTCTGCTGGCGTAAAATTTTTAACATGGAATGTTTGTGTGCTCCTTGGCTCCGTGTGCGCGCTATAAAATTGAAGCCTGTGGACGTATAGCGCTGCGCAAGCGCATTAAGTGCAGTGTGTTGAGTGGCGGCGCTCTGCGCCGCCGCCCAACACATTTGGGTGTGCTGAACCAATTGCACACCGCTCTATATGAGGGACTTGCGCGAGTCCTGGCGAGAAGAAAAGCGGCAGGTGAATAATGTGGCTGATAGGAAGGAAACCCCAGACGAAGTTTCGCAACAAAATGATAGTCAAGACGACGTGGTTCAAACCGATGTGGCACGGTCGAGTGCCCTGCAAAATAGAACACCCGCACTAACTCGTAGGGAACGGATTGCCACCTGGCGGCGGCAACTGCGTCCGGGGCAGCGGCAGATGGCGGACTGGACGGGTGGACCGCTAGCGGTGTCGGCAGTGCCGGGATCGGGAAAATCGACAGGAATGGCGATCGCCGCTGCTATTCTGCTTGCGGAGCGGTTTATGAACCAAGCAGAGGGTGAGCGGTCCATTAACCCATCCCAGCAACTTATTCTCGTCACCTTCACCCGATCGGCAGCATCCAACCTGCGAGCAAAGATCCGGGACTACTTACGGGAGCTATCTTTGCCTGCCATAGGTTTTGCTGTTTATACTCTGCATAGCCTTGCCCTCAACATCGCCACTCGCCACCCTGACCTGTCCCACCTCAACCTGGATCAGATGGCACTGGTCTCTGCTAGCCAGAACCATCGCCTCATTCGCACCTGTGTAGAGCAGTGGATTGCGGCTCATCCCGACCTTTATCAGCGGTTATTAGAAGGGCAACAGTTTGACGGTGAAGAAACGGAGCGCCTGCGTCGCCAGTCGGTGTTGAGAACGGAAGTCTTGCCAGAGCTAGCTCAAACTACTATCCATGAAGCCAAAAGTTCTGGCCTGACTCCTGGTGATCTGTCACGCCTCAGCCGGATGATGTCGCAGCAGTTTCCCAGCGACAATTCTAGCGGTGGACAGGGGATGGATGCAGGAGGCGGAGAAGAAGGCTACGACGTGTTGGCGATCGCCGCTGGCCTCTACGAAAGCTATCAGCACCTCCTCAAGCAGCGGGGCTTCATCGACTATGACGACATGATCCTCGCTGCCCTCCGTGTCCTTGACAACGACGATACTCGCCGCCTCTGGCAATCTCGCGTACTCGGTGTCTTTGAAGACGAGGCCCAAGACTCCACTCCCCTCCAAACTCACCTCCTCCACCTCCTTGCCGGAGCTAGCCCCACTTCTACCCCTCTTCCTGCTCGCTCCCTCACTTCCTCACCCAACCTCCTCCGAGTAGGCGATCCCAACCAGGCGATCAACTCTACTTTCACCCCGGCTGACCCCCTCTTCTTCCGAGACTTTTGCGAAAGCTGTCGCCAACAGGGACGCCTCGCGGAAATGACCCAAGCGGGTCGCAGCACTCCCCTCATCATAGAGGCAGCGAATACCATGCTCACCTGGGTCAACCAGCAGTATCACTTCCGGAAAACGCCGTTTCGTCCCCAACGTATTGAGCCAGTGGATGTCGATGATCCGCAGCCCGATGCCAATCCAGCACCGGAGGGAAATGGCCTGGAACTGTACGTTCCGAACACCCCGACTCATTCTATTCAGCTCATGGCGACGCGAATTGCCCGACTGCTAGCCGACCACCCTGGCCACAATGCTGCCATCCTGGTGCGGGAGAATAAACAGGGAACATACATCGCAAATCAGTTGCGCCATCCCAAAGACTATGGCCTTGATGTGGATCTGGAAGCATTGGGCATTGATGTCTATGACGTGGGCCAGCGCGATCGCCATTCCCACGTTCCCGCAGAACTATTGCCTATGCTGCAATTCCTTAACCGTCCCCATTCTCCTGACTATCTGAAGGCAGCACTCAATGTCCTAATGCAGCGCAAGCGAATTCCGACCCAGGACCTCAATCTCCTCACCGCTTACCCTGAGCAGTTTCTCTATCCTGGCCCCCTTGATCCACCCCAGTCAAAGGGGGTCGCTGAAGCACGACGGTACTGTGCTAGTTTACTCAAGGCCCGAACGGAACTGCCTCATTACCAGCTCATTCCATTCCTTGCCCTCACCCTGCGCTACGACCCTGCGGAGCTGGCGACTGCCGATAAACTGGCAGAACGCATCGCCTACCGCACTGCCACTGAGCAGACTCTCACCTCTATTCTGGAAGTACTGAGCGAAATTGTCCGCTCTGAGCAATTTGAGCCTGTAGACCCCGACGACCAAGACACTCGCTATACCCGCAGCGGGCAAATCACCATTATCACCATGCACAAAGCCAAGGGACTGGACTGGGACTACGTATTTATTCCATTCTTGCAGGAGCAAAGCATTCCCGGCAGTACATGGATTCCGCCCCAGCGACATTTTCTAGGCATGGTGAACGTCGCGGAAATCGGGCGATCGCACATTCGCGCCTGCGTCCACGGACAGGCTGAACTCCCTAACCAGGCAATCGCCTGGGAACAAGCCCAACAGTTGAAAACTGCTGAGGAATTTCGCCTCCTCTATGTTGCGATGACCCGTGCGAAGCGTCTGCTGTGGATGGCGGCAGAAAAGCATGCCCCCTTCACTTGGAATAAACCCGATCGCCTAGAAGAGCGCCTCCCTTGTCCAGTCGTGCCCATGCTTAACCGCTGGCGCCAGCAGATAAGACACGCAAATCATTAGGATTACGACGATCCCTTGCCAGAGCATCTATCCTCTAATCAAAAGTCAGCACAATCATTGCCAGTTCTTTCCCAACTTGGCAAATTTTAGACAAAAACAGGGGTTTAGGGCGCGATCCGCGCGCCCTAAACCCCTGTTTTTGCGTTTTGAATTTGAGAACTTTGCCAAGTCGTACCCTATGTCATCCTCGTGGCGTGGCACACTTAACTTGATGGAATAGTATAAATGATGCCCGGCGGCATTGCCCACAAGACAAAGGTCTCATGCGATCGCCCAAGATGCCTTTTGCGATGTCATGACACCTATAGTCCATATCTTGTTCGACGGGGTAGTATCCCACCATTGCGATTGGCC
Source organism: uncultured bacterium (assembly GCA_964465285.1). Taxonomy (GTDB): domain Bacteria; phylum Cyanobacteriota; class Cyanobacteriia; order CAKZMO01; family CAKZMO01; genus JBCCWF01. Next base: position 5,953 of record CAYXJG010000155.1, on the reverse strand, counting down.
AGCCACTAGGCACTGACCAGGGCTGTTACAGATAAGTAGGTGAGCACAATTAATTGCAAACCCTGTAAAACCCTGCGCCGACCGCGCAGCAGGCGGCACAGGGTTTTATATCTAGTTTTTAATGGTGCCAAGCGACTGGCCCAGCCTATGCCAAACTGAACATTTAATCCCAATTCTTGAAAGTAGAACTACCGATAGCTAACCTGTAGCCTATGCCAACTATAGGTTTGCCAATCCAAAATCGAAAATCCAAAATCGAGAATTGGGATAGCCCGCTATCCGACCGCCCAGTTAGGAATCAGCTAGGAAACAGACCACAATGCTTCAAGTTCAAACAGAGTTGCACCACATTGCGGCATCCCAGGACGAACGATCGCACCAATTTCGGCAACTGCAGACCCAGTTGGTTGACCGATGGTCGTCCATCGACACCTATGACCGTGCCCCTCACGATATTCTGGTTATTCCTTCGCTGAGCCTCGACACACGGGAACTAGAGAAAATTAAGGGCATTCACCACTATGAAGAACGCCTGCTCTACACGGTGATTCGCCTGCGCAATCCCCGCACACGCTTAATCTACGTTACGTCTCAGCCTCTCCACCCCACCGTTGCCGATTACTATCTGCAGCTATTGCCAGGAGTGCCGTTTTCCCATGCTCGTGATCGCCTATTGCTCGTGAGCACCTACGATTCTTCCCTCAAGCCCCTCACTGAAAAGGTGCTCGATCGCCCCCGCTTGATTGAACGCATTCGGCAGGCTCTCCGCCCTGGGCAGTCTTACATGACCTGCTTCAACTCAACGCCCCTGGAACGGGAGCTAGCCCTCCAACTGGGCGTTCCTCTCTTAGGGCTAGATCCAGCGTTACTTTACTGGGGGACAAAAAGTGGAAGCCGCAGCATTTTTCAGGAGTGTGATGTTCCCCATCCTGATGGCAGCGACCTGGTGCACAACGCCGAAGATCTGGCTGTGGTAGCGGCTGAGCTCTGGGAACGGCAGCCCCATCTCCGGTGTATCGTGATTAAGCTCAACGAAGGATTCTCTGGGGAGGGCAATGCTCTGCTCGATTTACGGGCCATTCAATCTGTAGCACCAGATAACGCCAACCATGCCCAGCGAGTGGGTGCCATTTGCCGTCATTTCCAGTATCTCCGGTTCCAAGCGCCTAATGAAACTTGGGAGCATTTTCGGGAAGGGGTTCCGAAACTGGGGGCGATCGCCGAAGGGTTTGTGGAAGGTGAGGACAAGCGATCGCCCAGCGTCCAGGGGCGCATCAATCCCAATGGCGAGGTCGAAATTCTTTCTACCCATGACCAAATCCTGGGTGGCCCAGACGGGCAGATTTTTCTGGGCTGCCGATTTCCTGCAGATGATGCGTATCGTGTTCAAATTCAGGAATATGGACGCCGCATTGGTGAATGTCTGGCAGAAAAAGGCGCACTCGAACGCTACAGCGTTGATTTCATTGCCGTCCGCAATCGAGAGAGTGAGGGTGAACCCTGGAGGCTAGAGGCGATCGAAATTAACCTGCGAAAGGGAGGCACAACCCACCCCTTCATGACCCTAAAACTGTTGACCAATGGCCGCTACGATGAGCAAACAGGGCTCTTTCACGATTTTGAGGGTAACCCCAAGTATTACATCGCCTCTGATAACCTGCACAAGCCCTCCTACCGAGGGTTACTGCCCAGTGACCTGATGGACATCATTACCCACCATCGCCTCCATTTCAACAGTGCCACGGAAACAGGTACCACCTTTCACCTAATGGGGTGCCTCTCCGAGTTTGGGAAGGTGGGGCTGACCAGCATCGGCAATTCTCCTGAGCAAGCCCAGGCGATTCATAACCAGGTAGTCCGCGTACTGGATGATGAAACGAAGGACGCGGAACTACATCCCTATCGTTCCAGCTATCCAACGACTCGCATCCGCTGGGACGGACAGGTATAACAACGCCAAGGGAACTGCGGCCAACGGGAGGCTTAATAGGCGGGGCAGCAGAGCGATTTGCTGCCCCGCTCGTTGGGCGTTGATTTGTTCACGACCTGGCAAAGTTCTCAAATTCACAACGCAAAAATAGGGGTTTGGGCGCGCACCGCGCGCCCAAACCCCTATTTTTGCGTGAAACTTACCAAGTCGTGTTTGTTGCTAGTCCCTAATGCTTAATTTTTTCCTTCAACCGGATGGGGTCGCCCTGGTCAACCACACGCCCCCGTTCTAGTAGAACTGCTCCATCGCAGTAGTCTAGTTCATCTAGCCGATGGGTGACCCACAGGGCGGTGATGTTTTGCGTCTTCACTAGATTCTGAACTTGCTTGACTAGATCAATTTGACTGGTGGGATCGAGCAGAGCGGTCGGCTCGTCGAGCAACAGCACCTGGCAGTGGCGAGCGATCGCCCCTGCAATGGCAACTCGCTGCTTTTGCCCCCCACTCAGGGCATAAATAGGTCGCCGCTTCAGGTGCAGCAGCTTTACCGATGCCAGCGCATCATCAACACGCTGATGAATTTCGGGCATCGGCAACTTTTCGTCTACCAACCCAAAAGCGACATCAGCACCCACCGTTGGCATCACCAGTTGATGATCGGGATTTTGAAACACAAATCCCACGGGGCCAGAGACTTCTACGCGACCTTGCCGAGGTGAGATCAGGCCACTCAGCAGCTTTAGCAAGGTTGATTTGCCGCTGCCATTGGTACCCAAAAGCATCCAAAATTCCCCTCGGGGAATCTCTAAGCTACAGGTGTCAAGGATGGTGTTTTGAGGCGACCACCCAAAGGATAACTCTCGAATGGCGATCGCAGACTCTGACATAGGCTCTGGTAGGGCATGACCCTCATAAGCAGGTGGTCACGATTAAGTATAAAACCCATAAACCTTGCGCTGCCCGCTGCGCGGGCAGCGCAAGGTTTTGTAGTTGGGTTTTACTTGTGCCGAGGTACTTAGATGGAAAACAACCTCTCTGGGAAAGCCGCACGGAAAACGGCTTTCCTGGAGAAAGTTGGCTGTACATCAGCGCGTAGCGCTATCACTCCTTCTCCGTCATCAGGTCAGCGCAAAAAAACCGGGCGGTCTGCCGGATGACGCTGAGGTACCCGACTTCTCAGAGAGCTGAACCGATGAAATTTCATTAGCGAGAACACACAAAGTTTTCCCTGCCTGATGTTCGCAGGTTAGCTCCAGGGTCACGGCATTTCCCGTCTTCATTGCATCCACCACCTGGCTGTAAGCGGTTTTTGCATCCGCTGCTTCCTTTTTCTGGATAGAGAGGGCGATGGGAGAACCTTTCAGCGTAATTTCAAGAATATGCATAGATTTCCAAACCAAAAACCGCTTAAGAACGGCATCACAAGAACCTTCACTATATTATCGGCTGTTTAGCGTTCTTGGCAGCATTCACAATTCATTCGCAATTTGTGCGCAGCAGTTCTTATTTTGGGAAACTTCATGCCACATATATGCCATATATATTTAAGATCGTTATATATTTAAGATCGTTATAAAATTATAAGATATTCGATCATAAGCTAAACCCAGTTCGGGAATTGCTGTTTATCAAATTCCCAGTTGGGCAAGGTATAAAGGGTTCATCCCATTTTTGTTGGGCAGGCGGACTGCGCCCGCCCACCCAAGCAAAACGAAATTAATCAATTTGCAAAAGTTGGATGCTCCCAGGTATAGATTCTGTGTAGAGATTGAATGCTGTCAAGCTGATTCCTGTGTAAAGAACATGCCATCCTCCACCCCTGATGCTTACTTATTAGTCGATGGCTACAACATAATTGGGGCATGGCCCTCTTTGCGGCATTCGCGCGATCGCCACAGCATGGAAACGGCGCGCCACGATTTAATTGAAGCTCTGTCGGGCTACTCAGCATTTCAGGGGTTTGCGACTGAAATTGTTTTCGATGCGCAGTACAATTCCATCGCAGGTTCCCGTGAACCCGTTAACGATCACATTTGGGTGTGCTACACCGCTCCTAACCAGACCGCAGATACCTACATTGAGAAAGCCTGCGCAAAATTTCATACCGACATCAAGAATCTCAAGCGGCGGTTAATCGTGGCAACGTCGGATTACGCCCAACGGCTGACCGTAACAGGTTACGGTGCCGAATGGCGATCGGCAGCTCAACTCCTCTCAGACATTGAGTTTTCTGACAAAAAGGTTAAACATAAGCTCCGAAAGGCCCGACAGCCTACGCGACGGCTTCTTTCGAACACCATTGATCCCACGGTGCAGCAGCGCTTAGCCCAAATGCGCTTGGGAATTGTGGATAAGTGATGGACAAGTAAAGGTTAGCTATCCCCGTGAGATACCTGCTCAAGCTGCTCGATGATGCTGTCCGTGGCCTGATCGACATTTTCCGGCCCAAGCAGACATTTTCGTGGCAGACGGCGTTATTTTTATGTCTGTTCTCGTGGGCAATGGCATGGGCTAGCGTCGAGAACCTGAACGAAGGATTAGGTGAACTGCTGCCTGCCGACAATCCAGCAGAGGAACCTGCTAGCGTTGTGGATAGCATGATGCCCGTGACGCGAGCCCTCTTCACGATGGGCTGGATTTTTCTGATTATCTCGGTGGGGTGGCTACTGGCAAAAGAGAAAGTCAAAATTCCTATCCTGGATGTCACTATCAAGCCTGCCATTTGGGTGACCAGTGCCCTGACCAGTGCCTTTTTATTTGAAATTTGGAATCCCGAAACATTTTCATTGGTACTGATTAGTTGGCCCCTCATCTTTGCCGCCTATGCAGCCCTAGCCAAAGTCTTCGTCATTTCTGATAATCGCTTCATCATGCCTGAGGTAGACGTGCGTCAGCAGATGATTCTAACGGCACTGATCTGCCTGATGATGAGTTGCTGGTTCCGGTTTCACTTTGTGGTGCAGCAATGGATCTTTGAAGACTACGCTGTTCTTCAGCTTGTTGATTTTCGCGACAACGCATTTGTGGTTCAAGTGGGGGAATCGCCGCCCACCTTAGACATTGCCCAGTGGACATTACAAAGGGAGCTGGGAATTTTGCCAATTCCAGAGGCGCGCTGGTGGTTCCGCAATGTTGATGAGAACGTCTCGGAACTGAACGATCAGTTTCAACAGAATTTACAAGATGTCGAAGAAACAGTAGCGTGGGAACTTGCCTTAAGCGCCACGAAAATTTCAGATCCGACATTTGCGCTTCAGATTTTGCCTAGTTCGGAGACCCGTTTAGCATTGGAATCTGTTGCTCCAGCCATGGATAATCGGGATGATGGGCGATCGCAGAATATGCCTGTGCCGGAGGTAGAGCCTTCACGTGAAAGTATATTGGACGAATTTAGCAGTGAGTCTGACTCCGAGCTTGAAGCTGACAATAGCGGCAATGGTGGAGAGGAGGGCGATCGCATCGGGCTAGAGCGCTTGTGTCAACTTCGACCCACTTCGGAACTCTCCCTAAATGAGCTAGCAACTCGATCGGAGCAGTTCGAGGCATTTTTGGCGAAACTGGAGATATCGCTACCATCATCACTGCCCCAGGAAACACCAAACGATGCAGCAGACGGTACGGATGACCCTGGCAGCGTAGAGTCTCGATCGCTGGCAGAACGGCTATGGAACTGGCTGTTGGGCTTTCTCGGCATTGACAATGAATCGTCCACCGAGTCTAGTGAAGAAGAGGGCAGAACGTCCCTTGACGGCATCCGGGGTGCGCTTGAAGAGGGCCTTTCCTCAATTCTAGGGCGAGATACAGAACCCCCCCGAGCATTGGAAGACTATCCCAGCCAGGTGATTTGTGAATCCGAGAAGTTAGTCCTAGAGTCAGACCTGTAATACCAATTCTTGAAAGTAGAGCTACAGATAGTTAACCCGTAACCTATGCCAACTATACATAGCAACACGACTTGGCCAGTTTCACAGAATGTTTGAAAAGTATTTGATAACACGCTGGAACAATACTGATCCCCCTAAAT
>CAYXJG010000154.1:5418-11272 GCA_964465285.1 uncultured bacterium | reverse complement strand
GGCTTCTGGAATTAGCGTTTGGGCGCTGTCCGGCAACTGAATGCCTTGGGTGTAAATGGCATCCAGCACGATTCGCTCAAAGTCTGAATCCGGGTCAGTTTGTGCCCGTAACTGTTGGTAGTGCTCATCACGAGGAATTTCAGGTTCTTCGCGAGTGAGAGTGCTTCCGGTGAGTTTATCGAGCCACTGGCGAATCAGGTAGCGATCCAACAGGGGATGATCAAACTGGTTGCGATAGGAGAGCAAGCACTCGTAGCAAGCCTTTGTACAGCTTTCCTTCTCATGGTGGAAGTGGCAGATCTCCAATGCTTCTTGAGCCAACCGCTGGAACGACTGGGGATTTTCAAGAATTTGAGAGAGCACCCCTGCTCCCCCTTCTGCGGCTTCCCAAAATAGCAGATATCGCCCCTGGCCTAACCGCTCAGAGGCCAGCTCATCTTCCTCCAGGGTGTAAACCGCTTGAATGGCACGTTCCAGAGCATATTGCAACGTCGCCAGGAAATCTTCTGCTCCCTCTGCCGGAATGTTTGCAGGTTCAATGAGCAGCACATTACAGGTATCTTTCACCATCAGGTGAACCTCGGTTTGCAGTGCCTCAATTGGTTGGTCGCTGCGGAGGTCACCCCACTCGCCTGTTGCGGCATTCAGCTTAAAGCCCTGATCTGTGCTGCGGCGTGGGCCACGGTTAATGCGCCGAATATCAGCGGTTTCGCCGTAGGTCATCTTCAGTAGTTCGGTGCCATCATCGGCTCTGACGACCGCACATTGCCGCTTCTGGTTGGCAAAACGAAAATGGGTGGTGACATTGTAGCCATACTTCAGCCGTTCTTCCTCGTCGCAGGTAATGCGCTCCCGCCTGCGGGTCAGCATGGTATCCATCGGCAGCACCCGGTTCATGCGGACAAGGTTCCCACGAGAATCAGGGGCGAGCTTACTACCACAGTGCTCGCAGGTATCCCGCAGGGCATTGTCGCCATCGTGGAAGTAGCCACAGGTCGGGCAAACCGCCACCCGTTGATAGCTCTTTTCAATGCCGCCAACGGCAACGCGAGTCTTGGAAACCTGAAACTTACTTCCTTCGTAATAGATGATGTTGCTGGGGGCAAACTCTCGGATTGCCACCACTCTGGGGCGAGAGATAAATTCGCCATCGTCCGATGCCTTGATGAAGGCACGGATGGGCAACCGGGGGAAGTTGTACCCAGGCAAGAACCCTTCAGACGCATAGTATCGATAAGGATAGAACTCTAGTTGAGAATGACTGCCCTTACTGGCTTGCCCCACCAGAAGGTCAATCTGCCGTCGTGCTTCCCGTTCCTGGGCTTCGGCAGTATTCTTCTCCTCCTGAGAGACAGTGCCCTTCGCCGCACGGTCGATCACCTGTCGAGAGGCTTGCAGTTGGATCACCGCATCGCCATACAAGCGTCGCCAGCGATCGCCCGCCTGATCAAACTCAATCAGGGCATTATCGAGGGTGTAGTGCAACCAATCATTGGAATACCAGGAGGTGCGGGAGAGATCCTGTTGACAAAAGAGGTCAACCAAAATGGCCTGGGCTGCTTTGTAGCAAGATGCCAGAGTGTCGGGTGTGAGTGTCAGTTGCGATCGCACACTGTCTTTGAGGGGATAGCCATCCAAATCCAGGTCAAGAATTTGGTTCATGGACTCACCCAGGTACAGCCCTGTGTGTGCCAACCAAATCGAGCAAACATGGGATTGAATCAAATCCTGGTTTCCCAGTTCTAGCTTGGGCGGCACCACCACCCCTGCCACCATCTGCTGAGGCCGCTTGAAAAAATACTGGTCGTGCCCGCTGCCTACGGAGGCATAGGTGATGACCAGTGCCTCCTGCCCACTGCGTCCGGCACGACCACTGCGCTGGGCGTAGTTCGCCGGGTTGGGGGGTACATTTCGCATGTGAACCACGTTCAGGTCAGAAATGTCGATGCCCAACTCCATCGTGGGGGAGCAGAACAGTGCTGATAGTTCTCCCGCCCGAAATTTTTCTTCCCGGTTTTGGCGGTCATGATTGCTGACCTGTCCCGTGTGTTCTCGCCCTTCCATACTCTGGATACTGCGACTGCCTCGGTCGTAGAAGTCCTGAAAGAATTGATTGACGGTCATCTGTCGGTCTTCAGTTCCCTGAAGTTGACGCGATGAGAGAGGATCAGGGGCGATCGCTTTTAACCGTTGCGATCGCCAGACCATAGCATCAATGCGAAGCTGAACGTTAGTTTTCTCTTTGCGTAAACAGCCTCCTTCCCGCAAGGCACCAATTAGGGCATTCAGCAGCAAATCATAGTCCGGCTCAGAGAGAGACTGCATCAACCAAGGCCAAGCTCGGTTTGAGCGGAGGAAGCGCCCCACATTACTTCGTGCGGTGAGTTTCACCTGGGCTTTGCTTGAGTCCCCGGTGGCGGTGGTTGCCCAGCGTGCCTCTGGAAGATACTCATAGGGGTCAAAAGCCCACGGATCGGCGATCGCCTGTCTGACTTCCCGCTTGAGTTGATCCAGACGGTCGTGTTGCAGGAGGGCTGCGTCGATTGCCAGTTCTTTACGAAGCTGATCCAGCAGGGCTTTAGCGGCGATGAGCCTCTCATCTGGGGTGGCTCTGAGTAATACTGGATGGCTGTGTTTTTCCCAAAGGTCTTGACGCTGGCAGACCGATTCCAACTGGTCATACTCAATGGTAAGTAAGCCACACTGCTCCAGGTTGGGCTGCACAATTCGCCATCCCCGCCGCAGATCTTCATAGAGGCGGTACTCAATCAAATCGCAGAAGATCCGCTCATTCCGTTTTTTCCCCGGCCCATCAAATTCTGAGGGTTCCTTCGCATAGTTTTGCTGCGAAATTCCCATGTGCTCCACCACCTGGCGAGCCAGTTCGGCATGGTTCAGGGTTTGCCGCGACTGCAACGCACTGCTGAGGGATGACCGGAGCAAACTGGTTTGTACAAAATCATTGAAGTGGCCTGCCTGGAGAGAGGCATCCTGGCGGTTATCGGTAAAGCTAAGAATTTTTGCGGCCTTTGCTTGCTTCCCGTGTAGCACTTCCTTCAGGCGGCTGACGGTGGAGAGGCAGAGTAGGGTCGTAGCGGTGCTGCGTCCCTCACTGCTGAGACGAGATAACTTTGTGAACTCGTTTTTCCGCTTTTCGTGAACAACCCCACAGTTCAAGCAGGTCAGGAAGGGCTTGGGCATAAACCACGCCGATACCCCTTCAACGAGAGAATTGGTGACCTGTCCGTTGGGCATCACCTGCACTCGACGGGGAATGAACGGGGCGTAGTCTTTCTTGGGAACTCGCCCCTTAGATTTCAAAACCTTGAACCAGCTATCGGGTAAACGGTCTTCTTCCCCTTCACTCCAGAGTCCCGGTTCGTTTAGAGTCAGATAACCTGTCCAGACCGTATCATCCTCCAAATCAGCATCCAGGGCGATGGGTAAGGTGGGGCGGATTTCCATCTTGTTGGTGTCGAACTGCACCATGTAATAGTCCTGCCCACAGTCCCGGCAAAAGACGAGGGGATACAGCAGCCGATCGTTGGTAGTGGCGTACTGCCCTTCCAGGGTCAGTTCCCGCTGGTCTTTGGGTTCCAGGGTGGTATAAACGCTACCCCCCTGGGAAATAAACTGGTGCAGCCGGAAGGCTAGCCCCTGGGTTTTGCTGCCCCAGAGAAACATCTGCTTCAGGGCATCCAGGCACACCTCATCAGATAAGTTTGTTTGCTCTTGGAGCATGTCTGCACCCGTGGTCAGAGCAATGGGGGTGCGCCGGGTTAAGTGCCCGTCTTTCTCCTCTAGCCCAAAGGTCATCTCAATCCAGGCACTCAGAGGATGGGCTTGAAAGGCGTCTTTGGTCTGCTCCTCTTCAAGGGGAAAGCCTGCCTCAATGGCTGTTCGCAGTTCGTCAGCGTCGGGGAGCGATCGCCCAAGGGAGCGTTCCAGGGTTTCATCGACGACGTTCTCGCCCCTCACCTCCACCCCAAAGAGCTTGCTGGCGACTCCTGCCACGGTTTGACGACGGTTTTCACGGGTGCCCTCGGTGGACATGGTGGCACTGGTGCCAATGCAGAGCAGGTCTTTGCCACAGCGCTGCCGCAGTTTCCGAATCAGGATGGCAACATCAGCCCCTTGGCGTCCCCGGTAGGTGTGGAGTTCGTCCAACACGAGAAACTTGAGGTCAGGGGAGGCCACCAGCTTTTCTTCCTGATTGCGGCTCAGCATCAGTTCCAACATGACGTAGTTGGTCAACAGAATTTGAGGCGGGTTGTTTTGAATTTCTGTTTTCTTCTGTAAGCTCTCCTGCCCGGTGTATTGCTCCACGCGGATGTGCGAATTGGGCACCTGATCTTTGAGAAACTTGTCGAATTCCTGCTTCTGGGAATTAATCAGGGCATTCATGGGATAGACAAGAATGGCTCGAACCCCTTGGATGTCTGGATGTCGCAAGAGGTCATCAAAGATGGGCACCACATAGGTCATGCTCTTGCCCGACCCGGTACCCGTGGTCAACACGTAGGGTTCTTGACGGTGGGCAATGCGAAACGCTTGTTCCTGGTGGTAGTGAAAGGTAAACGGTGCGCCCTCATCGGTGGAAAAATAGCGCACACAATCTGGGTGGAGAATGCCCTGATTAGCAAGCTCAGTGACGGTTGCGCCCTTTTTGTAGGACGGATTGAGCTGCACCAACGGATCAGGCCAGAGTTCGCCCTGCTCCAGTTCGTGGTTGACGAAATCCTCGACGGTTTGATCTCGAATCTTCAAGAAGCTCTCGATGTAGTTACGGTAATCGTGCAGTACCTCGTCGCGGAGCTGAAAGATGTCGAGGCGGGATGGGTGAGTCGGGAGTGGGGAGTCGGGAGTGGGGGAGGGCGATCGCCCTTGTCGCCGATCAATTTCTTCGCTCAGTTGCATGGCGAAGTCTTCGGTGAGGGTTTCGGCATCGAAGACCTCGGCTAGTTCCACAAAATCCCATTCGGTGGGAATGCCCGATAGCAGGAGCGCCAGTTTGTCAGCGGGGATGGTTTCGACGCCGGAACAGTCCACCAGCGCATTCTTTTGCCCCATCAGAGTGCTGATGGATGCGATGCTTTGGCTGGACTCTTGCAGTAAATCGTGCAGTTTGACAGGGATTTTCATAGCAGCCTCTAGCGTTTCCAGGAGGGAGCAGTCAGAGAGTCGAGAAATGGGGAGGGACGAGAGCGGGAGCCACAGACCATGAGCGATCGCATGGCTCGTGAACAACCCACATAGAACAATCGCCGTTGCTCATCGGTGACGATGGGAATTTCGTCTGGTGGTAGATCAGCACTGATATAGGGGAATTGGCTTTCCTGTAAGCCCACCACCACCACAAAAGGAAACTCCAATCCTTTGGCCGAGTGGAGGGTCAAGACTTTGATGTACGGAGCGTTGATGTCGATTTTGTCGCCGGAGACGAATTTGGCGATCAAGCCTCGCTCATTTAACCGTTTGGCGATCGCCCGTCCGCTATTGATGGTGGGGCACAGCACAGCCCCTCCGTGAACGGGCAAGCGAAATTGCTGGGCAGACTGCACCAGAAACTCTTGAATCAGTTGCATCTCCTGGTCAGTGCTGTCTGTGAGCACGACCGATGGAGGGTCGCCCTGGTAGGGGGAAGGTTCTTGAATCACGCACTCGGTATCGCCTGCCTCAGTTCCCTCCAGAATGGAGGCACAGGCCGTTGCAATCTGCTCCGTGTTGCGGTAGTTGCGTTTGAGAATCAGGGTTCGCCCTGCAACTTTGAGGTCGGTATGCACCTGTTTCCAGCTAAAACCTCGCTGGTAAAGGGACTGGGAGGCATCGGCTGTGAGGTAAACGCCATCCAATG
>CAYXJG010000154.1:0-5408 GCA_964465285.1 uncultured bacterium | reverse complement strand
GCGCAGGGAGGTGGGAGACAGGTCTTGAGCCTCATCAATGACAACGGCTTGATAGGGGGCATGGGGTAATTGCTGCACCGCGTCCAAAGCTTTGAGCCGGAGCTTTTCCCAGGTAACATAGCCCTTGTCTGCCATGATGGTGTTCCAGGTTTCATAGACCGACCAGAGCGCCTCTCTCAGGTTGGCTTTGAGGGGCACCCCTCGTCCCCGGCGGGCGATCGCCAAATAGTCATCCAGCTTAGAAATGCCCCAGGCGTCGATGACATCGCAAAATTCTTGCAGCAGATACGGCAACCCTAACCGCTCCAGAGTTTGGCGGCGTACCTGGCGATCGAAGCTGTTCTTTGCTGGAATATTGGCAGTTTTGAGGGCAGTGTCCAGGCAACTTAGAACCTGTTCTGGCTTGGCAAAGCCGGGACGCCCAAAGGCTTGACGGTAGTACTGGAAGGTCAGCGAGTCTACGGTGCTGACGGTGACTCCGGCAGCCGCAGGCGGTTGCTGTAAGAGTTGCTCCAGCAGTTGCTCAGAGTATGCAACCAGGGCTTTGGTGTAGGTGGTGAACAGGATGGGCTTGAACCCCAAATCCAACAGCTTTTGCACCCGGTAGATGGCTAGGGTCGATTTGCCCGTGCCGGGGCCACCTTTGACAAGAACCGGGCCACTGTTCCCAAAGTCTTTGAGTTTTTCCTGTTCGGGACTGAGCTTCAGCAGAAAATCACTGAGGCTACCCTCTACAAACCGATCCAGGTCTTCTGCTTGTTGTAAGACATATTCTCTCTGGGTGGCAATTTCCTCAATCGGGCGGGGATAGAGGTTATCGAGTACGCGGCTCACCCAACGATCAGGAATAGATAGTTCCAGCAAGGCTTCGGCGTTTTGAGCCTGAAGAATATCTGCCCAGTAGTCCGCAGGAATTTGCCACTGCTTGAGTAGAGCTTCGGTGAGAGTGAAGGGGAGGGCAGTGGTGATGGAAGGAGAGTGGGGAGTGGGGAGTGGAGAGTGGGGAGTGGGGAGTCGGGAGTCGGGAGTGGGGGGAGCAGGCTGAACGATGCGGTGCGGTGCGGTGGGTTCCCAGGTGTCTTCAGGTTCGGGAGTTCGGGGGTCGAGAACACTGTCTTCGGGGGGTGGTGTGGGAACCTCGAAGTCTGGGATCTCAGTTTCGTAGGTGCGATCATCCCGTTTGCGAACGCTCAGGAGTTTGACCCATCCTTGCCCAAAGCTGTAGAACAGGCGGTAATCGCCGATGCGTACCCGATAGATATTGTTGGTGTAACCTTTGATTTTTTTCGCATCCCCATTGGCGGAGATGGGATCATCCTCCAAAACTTTGATGACTTTACTGACTCGTTTACTGACCTTTTGAGGCAGGTTGAGCAGTTCGTTCAGGAAGGTATCTGCAACAGAAATTGCCCATGTGGTCATAGTGAGAATAATCTCTGGTGGGAGCAATAGTGCCTATTTAGCACCACATTAAAGAGTGCCCACACCTGTCCGTAATATCCACATCGGCAAGGATTTATTTCGTTTTTAATGAAGAATCCATGACTTTCACGACTTGGCAAAGTTCTCGAATATTTTTGTTTCAAGGGATAATAATGGCTTAGGCAGGCATCATGACCTCCACAATTTGCTCGACCGATTGACCTTGGGCAAAGAGAGAGTGACACAACTGCACCAGAGGATGCAACGCTTCACGAGCTAATCCATAGAGCTTCTGGCCAATGCTTGGCGTTTTCCTTGCAAAGCTAAATTTTTCAGATGTTTCCCCTGCCACAGGAGCATTCTGGAGGAACGACTGCGCGAGGCAACTTAAACAGACGTGGCGTTTGACCGCATCCTCGTTACGCAGCTGAGCCGATTCCAGGCCACAGATGGTTTTGGTAAACTCATGAAAAATCTCACAGGGCCAGCGATAGCTCCAGGTGATGGCAATCCGTGAAACATCCCAGTGCAGGGCATCGGTGACTAAAAAACGAGGAGGATCACTCAAATCCTCCATCTCATGAACAATGACAATCCGTTTGCGACCGATTTTCTTGAGCCGCACGACTTTGCTAAAGGCCCAAATCTCCTTGACCTCGCCATTGCGTTGACGAATAGGGTAGTGCCGAAACGACTGGGCAGAGGTGCTGCGAAGCTGTTGGGCAACTTCGTCAATGCGAGTCCATTGGTTGTGCCAGAGCACCGAGCGATTACACGCGAGCTCACTCACCCAATGCTTGCCAAATCCCTCAATGACGGTCGTTAACTCTGCGGCGCACACCCCTGCATCAAAGGCATAATCTGCTGTAGGAAATTGCCCTTCTGCTTCGATGTGCTGAATCATCTCAATCAGCAACTCCGTGCGCGTTTGATACGCATCACGATTACGCTGGTAGGCCACCAACTCACTCAATCGCTCCATCACTGCGGCGATGCTTTCATACTCGTCTTGACGGCTCATCTTCAGATACTCCAGTTCTTCGGCTTCCCACTTTGCCGCTTGCACCGTGACGCATACGCCATCTTGTCGGACTCGATTCGCCACCACTGCTGTGAGAATGGTTTGATAGCTGCTCATGCAGTTGTCCACATAATCGTACTGGCGTTTGACCCCATAAATCTGTTTGCCTCGTTCATGATGCCCCAACGTCCAATCTAGGCTGATGACCATCCGCTCTTTGGGCTCATACTGCTGGGACACCTGCTGGCGATGGCGACTCATGACCTCCTGCCACTCCCACGGTGACTCAAAGACCCCGGCGTGCATTGCTCGGCGTCCACAGACGGAGTGTTCCTCCATCGAAACACACTGGCTATGAATCCCTTGCAGCGTTTTGTTCTCACTTAGCAGTAACCCGCTCACATATCGGCTGACATGCTCAAAGCTAGCTTGACGAGGAAACAGATCTCGGTAAGCTGCCATCCCTGATTGAATCGTAGGGGGTATGCCAATAAATGGAAGCATGGTTGTCCGGGTGCATCACTCTGCTGTGGGAATCATCCCGCTTTTCAATCGCAAGTGGCTATCCTGTTCAGCCTGTTTCCCCGAACTTTGCCAAGTCGTGTGGCATTCTTATTTCACACCGTCTTGCACCTCGTCGATGCGTCTTACCAGCGGATCCGACAGCAGCGAGGCACCCGCAAGGGCTTCTTTCAAGACCTTCAGACCCTAACGAAGTATTTGCTCTTTGACTCCTGGCAGCATCTGATTGACTTCATGCTCGACGGGGCAACGCCAGCAACCACAGATAATACCAATTCTGCAAGGAAAGGCTACAGATGCTATAAAGGGAATGCAGCATTCACTCTGAGTAATGTCAGGCATCTACCACCTCGAAATAACCGAAAGCGAAACCGAGCTTAAAACTCTTTTAGGAACTCAAAAAACGGCCTCTGCCAAGGAACGGATTCAATTGCTCTACTTGCTCAAAAGCGAGCAAGCTCAGACAATCCAGCAAGCCGCCGCCTTGTTAGGACGTCATCGGGTGACTGTACAGAAATGGGCGAAACGTTACCGCCAAGGAGGCTTAAAGCAGTTGTTAAGCCACCCGCCTCGTTCAGGCGCTAAATCAACCCTGCCGCAGTGGGCTGAAACGGCCTTGAGCGATCGCTTAGCACAATCAGAAGGGTTTGAGAGCTATGGTGCGATTCAGCAATGGATGGCCACCGAACTGGGCATTGAAGCCCCTTACAAAACGGTCCATAAGTGGGTGTACTATCGACTTGGGGCCTCCCCCAAAGTAGTGCGGCCAAAAAGTGATAAGCAGGATGAAGCGCAGTTAAGCGCATATAAAAAAACTCGCTGAGAACTTGGCGATGCTGACCTTCTTTGCCCTCACGGTCTTAGACTGGCAGGGGACGGTGCGATTCTTCTGCCAGGATGAAAGTCGGTTTGGCTTGAAAACTCTGACGGGACGGAGGATTACCGCCCGGGGGGTAAAACCGGTCGGCAAAGTCCGATGGACTTTTAAGGCGACGTATCTCTATGGAGTAGTCGAACCTGCTACAGGGGAACATTTTTTCTACGAATTCACCCACTGTAATACTGATTGCTTTCAACACTTTCTCCAGCGAGTCGCGCAGCAATACCCCCAGAGCATTTTGGTCATTCAGTTAGATCAAGCCGGATGGCATAAAGCGAAACGACTACAGGTGCCAGACAACATCATCTTGATGTTTCAACCCGCTCATTCACCAGAATGCAATCCCATTGAGCAAGTTTGGCAATACCTCAAAAAGCGGTTGCGCTGGAAATGTCTCAAAACCTTAGATGAATTGCGCCAACTGATTAAGGAGCAGTTGCTGGTGTTGACCTCAGACACGGTTGCCTCGATCACCGGCAGAGCCTCCATATTGGAGGCTTTATCTGTAGCCGGAATTTAGAGAATTGGTATAATACATCCTAACTATTTTTGGATTTATAATTGCTGATCCTCTCCAACTCCTCTTGACAAATGAGCGCTCAGCTTAACTTGTCACCCATCCTCTATCTGGGGTTCTTTGAGTTCGTGTACAATGCGCGTAAGCGAGGCAAAGCATTGCTGGGCAACCTGTTGGAGACGTTGTTGCGCTAGCTCTCCAAAAACCATATTGAGCCTACTTTTCTACTGCCTGAAGATGAACGGCAAAGAGCTTTTGCCTCTCAAGCAGGACGACGTTCTTAAGCCCGCGGAGCCTGATCTTGATTAACCTCAGACGATAAAAATATCAGACGCATTTATAGTTACACCTCCTGAAATTTGAGCAATTCGGACTTGTTCCCCTACGCCTGTTCCGTCACCGTCAAAATAGAGCTCCCCTAAGGCTATGTCATAAATGAAGCGATCGCTGTCGTCGCCTGCTGAGCTGCCCAGAGTAAAGCGATCGGCGCTCAGTGCTCCTAGCGCCAGGCCATCTAGCGCCAGGCTGTCAAAATTTTGGAGAGAAATTAAAAGGCGATCGCCTTCCAGAGTCGAGAAGTCTTCAATGATATCGACACCCGAACTAGCGGCGTTGAGCTGAAACTGGTCCATGCCCGTTCCACCGACGAGGATGTCATCGCCGTCGCCGCCGATGATTGTATCGTTGCCCACGCCTCCCCGCAGCAGATCGTTACCGCTGAGCCCATTTATGACGTCGTCACCTTCTTGGCCATTTATGGTGTCGTCCGATAGCTGAAAGCCTGAAACGTTGTTGTCGAGGGCATTCAGGAATGTGACGGTGTCACGGTTGAAGATGCGGCCTTGTGTCGCATCAGCGTTGAAGACGTCAAAGCTGTCCTCTATTTCGGCTTGACCGTCGAACAGGATGTTGCCGATGGTAAGGCTAGCTCCGGTCTCTTTGGAGAGATTGTCTAGATTTTCAAGCAAGAAATCTTCTAAGACAAGGGCGCTACCCACAACGTCTTCGAAGGTGATTGCCAGGTCGTCCCCAACTTGGGTGAGCGC
>CAYXJG010000153.1:0-11314 GCA_964465285.1 uncultured bacterium | reverse complement strand
ATTCTGGCAGTTTATTGACCCCTTTTTCTATATCTTTGTGAGATATCTGGGCTTATGCTGGGTTACTTCACGACTTGGCAAAGTTCTCAAATTCACAATGAAAAAATAGGGGTTTGGGGCGCGCGGAGCGCGCCCCAAACCCCTATTTTTTCATGAAGCTTGCCAAGTCGTGTTACTTAATAGGGAGTAAGCTAATCGGTAAATGCTACCAAGAAGCCCCTCGCAAATCAGCGTTGATCAGCTGGCTCTGATTTACAATAGCCCCTCGTAAATCAGCCCCAACAAGACTGCATCCATCTAAGTTAGCCCTCCGCAAGTCAACTCCTTGAAGATTTGCCCCGTCAAGAACGGTATTACGTAAATCGGCACCGCGCAGATTTGAAGATATTAAATCTGCGCCTTGAAGATTCACCCCTCGAAGATTCGCATTTTCAAGATTACAATTGCGGCACGTACTAGTATTTTGCAACTGCTGAAGATGGGATGGGTTTACGGCGATCGCCGGATACATCCAACAGAGAGAGCTTGCGATTGCCACGATGCCAAACAAGGAGTATCTCATTTTGATATCCAATCCATAGAAACACATCATCAGGAAATCAAATATGGGACTTACTTAAGTGATGTTTAGAGTACTCTATGTCTCAAAAATCACTCGATCTCGTGGATTTTCGCACGCAGTGGGTAAGTCCTCAAACCGTGGGATGCTCCTCTGATTCATTAGTGAGTCTAAGACGCTGTTTGAAACGTTAATTTGCGTGGGTTTTGTCTACACAAAATCAACTCATCAGCCCGGACTGTTGTTTATTGGACTCAAATTGTCTTATTAGCTACAGACAATTCTTGTGCGCATCCAGATATCTGTGGTTTCCTTGTACAATCTTTATACTCTAAGTGCTTCTCACTTGCATGAACCCTGGTTAGGGACTTGCAAGAAAATAAAGTACCCGGAAAAGAGCAGCGGGCTGCGCCCGCTGCTCTTTTCTTCCGGTATCTTCTTTAGCCGCAGATCCCTTAGTTTTATAGCGCTTTACAAGCGCATTAAGTAAAGTACATGCTTGGGGTAGCTTTGCTGCCCCATAAAAGTATCCGAACCATGATAACTAGCGCTGTTCGAGAGCAACCTGAAGCGTGGCTCTCATAAAACTAACCAGGATATATAGCAATCCTATCTGATTTCTGAGGGTGGGGGCGGGCTGAACCCGCCCCCACCTTCAGAAATATTTTCAAGAATCAAACAGGATTCCTATAAGCGATTACAAATTACAGTATTGCGGATTTGAGAAATGACTTTGGTATGCGAGTCCCGCCTAGCGCGACTCGCATACCAAAGTCATCTCCAGATTTAAGTAATATCCAAATTACGATAGATGCAGAAAGAATGAATTTTTGTTAAGTAAGAGGATATTAATTTGTTTACCACAAATTTTTTAGTTATAAGAAATATTAAATCTCGGCTATGGCTGTAGCCATTCAGGCTAGAACAACAACATTTTTGTAGACAACTTTGCTACCCATAGAAATATTCTAACGGAGATAACTCTCACCATATAAGGTTGTGATGTAAGGACAGAAAAGTCTGTCCTTACATCACACCTATAGTCAGAAACAATTTAGACAAGCTATATCCCCCCTTTCAATTCGGAATGGTTGAAGATTCTACACAAGAAATACTTTTTATAGTGATAGCTGCGTAGCTACAGCTATAGAGCAACTGGCACTTGGCATTAAAAAATACATCAATTATTTCCTCAATTATTTAAGGTAACGAATATGGGTGCGAAATCTTCTCTGTTAATCCTTTGTCTATTGACTCTACATGGAATATCAACTCCAGTAGGGCGAATGGCTGCATTTCCCGGTGCATCTGATCAGCAAAACTTATTCTATGCATCAGCCAATATTCAAGTAAGTCGCGATCGCCCCTCACGCTTTCAGTTTCAGGTTGAAGACATTCGGCAGCAATTACCCCCTGACTGGACAATTCGATTGCCAGAGGTTAGTTCTCTTACCCCAATGATGACCAGTCTTCAGAATGAGCTGTCATTGCATATCTTTTCTTTTGCAAATCCATCGAGTTTAGTCCTCAAGTTTTTCCAGTGTGATACGGGGCTGCCAGAATGTACCCTGGCAAGCATCACGCTGGACAGTTTGGACTCTGAAGAGGCACAAGAGATGTTTCATCAACACCGATCTGGAACACCCCTGCAACTCTCAGACTCTCTGGTCGGATATTGGCTTGATACGCATCATAATGGACAGGCGATCGCCTCAATAATGTGGCAACAGGATGGGCTGTTCTATACCGTTCGGGTACCTGCTCGATATCGTACTCACCCTCTTAGGATAGCCCAGGCGATAGCGATCGCCCCTTCCCTCCATGCAGCACAGTCATCAAGTATACCCACTGCTGCATCTGCTACACCTGCCCCTGAGATATCGGCACAGCCCTCTCCACCACATTTTCTAGACACCATTCAGCAACACTTACCTCCTGACTGGGCTATTCGTCTACCTGCCGACCTTCCGGGCAGGCTGCCAAACCCAGATGCGATCTCCTACGATGTGCGCGTGTTTGCCTTTGATACACCGCCTGGCCTTGCGATTGGCCTGTTTCGGTGCGAGAGCGTTGGTTTGTCTTGTCTGGCGGGGAGCTTCTCGGTGGATAGCGCTGAGGCTCCAGACATTCAACACGCCTTGCAACAGCACCAGTCGGGTCAGACCGTTTCCTTATCTGAGAGAATTCAAGCATATGCACTGAGTCAAGGAACAGACAATCACGCCATTACATCGCTGATGTGGCAGGACGGAGAACTGATATACACGCTTCGATTCCCCAGAACTGACTATCACCACTGGTTGGCGATCGCCCAGTCCACCGTTCAGTCGCCTGTGATCACCGCAAGTCACCCCTCGCCCCAGCCCAATTCCCCCCGTATTCTCCAAACGGCATCAGATCCTCAGAGTAATGGGCAAACCGAGTTGTCTTCGTCGTTCCAGGATCTTCCTGCTCAACAGCTTCCCTCGCAATCCCCGGATCTTTTTCAAGGCCAGTCCTCTCACGCAGACTTACCCTCGGCACAATTCTCTGCGCCATCATCTGCACGGTCGTCGTTGCCACTAACGCTGCCCCACCGCAACCTGACAGATGCCAGTCCTATCTTTTCTAGTGGCAATTTAGGCCAGGTAACCTCTGTATCTCAACTGTCGGATGTTGCGCCAACTGATTGGGCGTACCAGGCGTTACAAACCCTGTTGGAGCGCTATGGTTGTGTAGCGGGGTATCCAGATGAAACCTATCGGGGCAACCGTTCGCTCTCTCGTTATGAATTTGCAGCGGGGTTAAATGCCTGCCTGGATCGAGTCAGTGAGTTGATCCAGGCGGGGCTTGCAGACATGGTAAACCGTGATGATCTGGATGTGATGGCCCGACTCCAGGAAGAATTTGCCGCAGAGCTGACAGTACTCCAAGGTCAGGTCGCTAATCTGGAAGAGCGAGCGGCACAGCTAGAGGCTCAGCAGTTTTCAACCACAATGAGGTTGTTTGGTGCATCGACTATGGCAGTTGCTGTGGCTGGTGGTGGCGATCCTCCGGGGACGGGGGATGGCGGCCCTATCTTTGCCCACCAGACGCAGCTCAACCTGCTCGGAAGTTTGACGGAAGGGCGAGATCTGTTGCGGGTTGGGCTATCGGCAGCCAATTTTGATAATGGTGGATTCGCTGGCTCCAGCTCTCTGAACACCAATATGGCCTTGCTTTCATTTCAGTCAGATACCGATAATGACATTGAACTAAGCTCCCTGGAATATCGTTTTTCGGCGTTGGGCGATCGCATCGTGTTTACAGTGCAGCCGGTGGGCTTTGACCTGGGCAGTGTCTTGAGTCCTAATTCGCCCTTATCAAGTTCAACCCAGGAGGCAATCTCGCGGTTTGCAGAAGAGAGTCCCCTATTTCGAATTGGGGGACTGGATGCAGGGGTCGGGTTTGACTGGCTAGCTAGCAACCGGGTTCGTGTCCAGGCTGCCTACGGTAGTCGCAACGCCAGTAATCCCGGCACTCTGACGAGCTTCAACAGCACCCGTGACTTTGGTGGTTTTGCGGGCAATGATCACAATGCTCTGGGCGCACAGGTGTTGGTGTCTCCTGTGAATGAAATTGTTGCAGGTATTGGCTATATCAATGGCTTTTCCAGAGATGGGCGACTCGACACGGGCACAGGCAGTTTTAACGCTGATACATCTGGGAACTTCAACGAATATGCTCGCATCCACGCCGTTAGTGGTACGCTTCAGTGGCAAGTGACCGATCGCCTCATCCTGGGAGGCTGGGGTGGACTTGTATACACCAGTTCAATGGAATCAGATGCCCGTGCCGGATCATCGACCTATGCGGCTTCTCTCAAGCTTGAGGATGTGATGGCTGAGGGGGATCTACTGGCCTTTTTCTATGGGCGGCCACTGCGGCTATTTGTGGGCGATCGCATTGAACGAGTTGATGAGGGGCGATCGCACCATTTCGAGGTATTCTATCGCTTTCGGTTGAGTGACCATATCTCATTGACCCCAGGGGTATTTTACATAACTGATCCGGGGAACATTGAAGAGAACGATGATATTGTCGTCGGTGTCCTGCGAACGACCTTGCAGTTCTAGTGTTCTGTTAATTCTAAAAATAAGGGCAAATCCTGCAGGGGTTTACTCTTATTTTTAGTTGTGATGTATTTTTAGCCACGACTTGGCAAGTTTCAGGCAAAAATAGGGGTTTGGGGCGCGCTGAGCGCGCCCCAAACCCCTATTTTTGCGTTGTGAATTTGAGAACTTTGCCAAGTCGTATTTAGTTGTGACGCAGCACTGATGACACCATGATGATCAGGTTTTTATTCATTAGCTAACCCCCTCATGACCGACAAAGCGATCGATTGCGCTCTACCGTTGCTGCATTCTCAACACTGCTCTGCAAATAGTCCTGCAAATAATAACAGGCATTGTGCAGAAGCTGATCCAGATCAAACGCCCATTGCATGATGCGGCGATCGCTCCCCCCACTTAACAGCAGAGAGCCATCGGGACTAAAGGCCAAACTCGTCAACCCTCTACTGTGCCCGGCATAGGTGGCGATCGCTGTACCACTCTCCACATCCCAGAGGACAATGTTGGTGTTACTAGTAGAGGCCAGGGTCTTGCCATCCGGGCTGAACGCAATGCGTGCCATATCTGTTTGTGGCATAGGCCACTGGTCTAGCCATTGTCCATTCGGAATCGACCAGTGCTGGATCACCCCATCGAGGCCCACAGAAGCTAACTGTCTGCCGTTTGGATGAAAGGCTACGTCATACACCGCATGATCATGACTTTGCTCCTGACCAGGCCGAGTCAGGATTTGCACCAACTCCTGAGTCTCCACGTTCCACAGGCGAATCGTGTTGTCCCATCCTCCAGTTGCGAACCATTGTCCATCAGGGCTGAACTCTACCGTGAGGATTTCATCCGTGTGTCCCTCAACGGTGTGGAGCAGTGAACCATCAGAGGTGTCCCAAAGCTTTACCATGCTGTCTTGTCCGACCGATGCCAGCAGGTCTCCATCGACACTGATAGCAGCAGCGTTAATATAGCCCTCGTGCTCGGTGAGAGTTTTATCTTGGACGCCAGTGGTCAAATTCCAACGTTCGATTTGGTTGTGGTTAGATGTCCATAAATACTGCTGATCCCAATTAAACACAAGGCTTTTCCGGACAGGATACGTTTCATTTTCCAGCGTTGTGATTAAGGACTGATCGTGGGCATTCCATAGGCGAATAGTGCGATCGCTGCCAACCGAGGCATACATCGACCCATCTGGGCTGAAGGCAATGTCATTGATGATGCCCTCATGCCAGGTCGAGCGGATCTGCCAAAGTCTGACAGTGCCATCATCGCCAACAGAGGCGAGCATGTGACCGTCGGTATCAAAATCCAAATCCTGCACCATTCCCTCGTGGCCTTGAAATGTTTCAAGGGGGAATAAAAATTCTCCACTCCCCAGGGGAAACAAATAAATGGGGCCATTAACGGTAGCGACGGCAAGCAACTGACCATTCGGGCTAAACGCTACCTCTGAAATAGGCTCCAGGATTGGATCGACCTGGTAGGCTGTAGGTTGAATGGACTGCCCATCAAATTTCCAGAGGTGCAGGTCACCCCAGCGATCGCCCGATGCAATCAGGTCACCATCCCCATGAAAGCTAACGCTGGTCACAGCGTCCTGGTGTTGATCATAGGTGGCTTGCAAAGACCCCGTTTCTACATCCCATAACTTGACCGTGCCGTCTTCACTAGCAGAGGCCAAAACTGCTCCGTCTGGGCTGAACTGGACATCTGTTACCGTGTCCTGGTGGCCCGTTAAGGTTAAGATAATGCTGTTGGTCTCCCTATCTAAGAGCTGCACTACTTCTCGGCTTTTTCCACCGGCGATCGCCATTATCGTTCCGGTCGGACTCACCGCAACGCTGGCGACTCGAACCGGAAACGTCGTGCTTCCCAGGGAATTGCCATCCCGATCCCAGCGGCGGATAGTGCCAGCCAGGTCACTAGCGATAATGACTTGCCCATCGGGACTAAAGCGAACACTCATGACCTGAGCATCGTGGTTCTGCGACCAGAGCAGGGTTCCGTCCGTTTGCCAGAGCTTGACGCTCTGATCCCAACTGCCAGTCACCATGATGTCGTCATCGGCAGCAATATCGACGCTACGAACGACGTCCGTGTGGTTGTCCAGGCGGTTGATTTCTTGCAGCCCCTGGATGGCTTGCTGCAGGGCTGCAAGGGTCTGTAGCTGAGTACGGGAGCTTGTCCAGACAGCATCTCGTTGTAGGGTTCCGGCTTTGACCCCTTCGTACAGTGCTTCGAGCTGATTGCCACTGCGGAGGAGCTTGACCGATGAATTTGCGGTTGAAAGAATCGCCTGGTCAATGGCGCGGACTGCCTGAAACATGGCAATCAGAGCAGCAATACAAATGCCTGTGACTCCAGTGGCGATCGCCCCAATGCGAATGCGACGGGTTCTCTGTTCAACCCGGTGACTTGTCTTAAGATAATCTTGCGCCAATGCAGACAGGGGCAACACTGCCCCGTGAGTTTCAACATACGCCCTGGCTAACTCTAACTGAGATCCCCTGAGCAGAAAAGCGCCATCTAATGGTTTGCCCCGATCTTCCCATTTTTTTGCAGCATCTTGAATGTCTCGCTGTTGCTTCAGTGCCACCTGGTTTTGATCAATCCATCGGCGCAACTTACTCCAATGGCGAATCAAAGCCTCATGGGCAACATCGATCACCACATCACTAGACGATGAAGTTACCGAGCCTTTTACATGAGCCTTATCGGTGATGATGAGTCGCTCTGTGACGAGTTTTTGAATCACCGGGTCTAAGACGGCTTCTGGTTGTTCGGGTGCTACAAGGTCTTGTTTCAGTACTCGTCGCCGGGTGTCTTCGGTTCCAACACCCAACTGCGTTAGTTCTAGAAAGAGCCGCTTGGCGATCGCTTTTTCCTTATCTGAGAGCGCGTCATAGGCATTGTTAGCAACCTGTTCCAGCGCACCTTTAATACCCCCCAGTTGATCATAGGCATAAAGCGTCAGAGTATTTTTGTAAGGTTCCTGCCGCGTCTCCCAAAGGATGGTTAATGCAAATTGTAGGAGGGGTAGACTACCGGGGGAACGGATTACATCGTCAACCATGTGGGTGACCAGTTGCGGCTCAACCTCAAGCCCGACTTTTGTTGCCGGTTGGGTAATCGCCTCCCTCAACTCCAGTTCATTCATAGGTTTAATAGTCATGGGGCGATCCATGAGTTGAGCTAGCGTCGAATATTCAGTGCAGTGCCCCAGAAAATCAGCCCGCATGGCAATGATTAGGCAAAACTTAGGGCTGGCATGGTTGAGCGTGCTGAGGAGGCTCCCGAAAAACGCCTGTCGTTCCTCATGGCTCTGGCACAGGGTAAAGCATTCCTCAAACTGATCGATTACTATCACCACACGCTGGGTCGGAGCCATCACCACAGACGATTGCAGGGCAGACAGAGTTATGCCTGTCATTTGTTCGAGGCTGGTGGCTGGGTGCTCACCTGGGGTCATAATCGGTAAGTATTTCCAGGCATGGCTGCCTGTCAACTTCTGGCCCAGCTTTAGCTGATGCAAAAGGCCCGCCCGCACAGCCGATGATTTACCACTACCCGATGGGCCAATCACTGCCACAAAATTATTCTTTGCCACTGATTGAATCAGCTCGTCGGTAAAACGGGTGCGGCCATAGAAGAAATCGGCATCGGTTTCCTGGAAGAAATTTAAGGCTTTGTAGGGAAACGTTTTAGGGACATCATCAGCGTGTCGAGCACTATAGCGAATATTGGTTGCATTCGCGAGAACAATGGCTTTCCCTTGGTTTTGAAAAATGGGGCACTGAACTTCCGTACTCAACTGCTCCTTGATGCGGTCAGTCAGCGTATAGTTGGTCACCCACCCGTCAGAACGGTGAGTCGGATCAAGTCCCTGGAGTAACACATCGGTCAGGATTCCATGACTTCCTTGCTGTTGCTCATAAGACAATTCAAACTCTCGGCAGGCAGAAATAAAGCTGCAATCGTGCTCTTCGCCGGTAGCAGGGTGAGTGTCTGCCAAGATCTGCTTAAAATTCATCAGCTCACCACTATAGCAGCAGTCGAGCCACACCACCTGTTGCTTGATCGGACTCTCCTCCATCAGTCGCCGTAGCCACTGTAGAGACACCCCATAAAACCCCATGTCAGGATTAGCATCACTGGTTGCCAAAAACCCTTCTTGAATACCTTGATCTTCCCGAAGTCCATGTCCCGAAAAAAAGAGTAACGCAGTATCAGGAATATGCTGACCTTCTGGTTTGAATAACTTAACCAGGGCTTCTTTGAATGTTGTCAGTGTCACATTCTGTCTACGGCTGACTCGCAGGCTTCCGTCAAATGGATCGACTTGCTCCGGTAACCGCTGAATCCGAAACCTACCGTATTGACTCAACAACTCGGCAACGTCCTGAGCATCTTGAGCGGCAGAATTGAGTGAGTAAAGATGATGATACTGATTGATTCCAACAACTAGCGCGTCTCGGCTCATTGGCAAGTTCCTCAAAGCGTTTTGTAATGGATTGCTGGTCGCGGTATTTCACCTCTTTCATTCTTCCTTCTGTTCCCATGTCCCACAATGCTCTGTACTGATCTGTACTGATTACATCCTGAGGCAATACACCCATTCCGGGCAGTACCCCGATGAGTACTGTTTGAGTAACGCTTTAAGGTACCGCTTTAAGTACAATTCGCTGTGTGGCAGTGCTGAACGCCACTATACAACAAATCTTAGGAGCACTGACGTGATTTGCATACTGCGATACGTGAAAGAGCATTAATTTTCGGAGATTGCTTATTTTTGGTATGAATGTGTGTTATGGACTTGGCAAAGTTCTCAAATTCACAACGAAAAAATAAGAATTTGGGGCGCGCTAAGCGCGCCCCAAATTCTTATTTTTTCATGAAACTTGCCAAGTCGTGTGTGTGTAGGAGTCATGCATCGCGCGACTCCTACACACATTCATACCCAGATTAAGCAACGCCAATTTCCGGATAAGTCTAATGGTCGTCAGGGTAAACAAACATTGGGCTGGATTGCCTGCTGCCCCGCCACAGGTACTCGGTGAGCGATCGCCCCAATGCAGCCTCCTCTTGGGGATTCTGAGGAAGCGGCCAGTTAAGCCCTTGATATAGCTTTATTCGATGTAAATCAAACGTAGATTCAACCAAGTCTCCATAGACTTCTGCAGCTTGTATCATCCAGCCGTACGTAAACCACATGCCCATGATCCCAGCCGGAATAGCCCACCAAGCCCAGATCCCCCAAATCAAAAATAAAAAACTCCAGAGCCAGACCCGTGCAGCCTGATTTAGCTGAGAGCGTCCACCCTGCAATTCTTCTTTCACCTTATCTGGAAGCACCATCCATAGCCGGGGCCAGCAGATCACAGCATCCAAACCATACTTCGTCTCTGGTAAACTCTCGGCTGCTCGCAAGATATTGCCCAGACGAGTCGGCATCATCCGTTCAGGCCGAGTCGGGACTTGGCGAAGTCGCCAATCGATTGTACTCAACTCTTCCAATTCCTGGGGCGTTAACGGCTGCGTTTCTTGCTTTAGCTGTAGAGCCTGCCAGCGGTCGTCCTGCCGTTTGGCCCAGGCGTGCGATCGCTGCTGCAATCGAGTTCGTAAGAGATCCATCCAGGTAGGCCAATATCCTTCAAAAAAACGCAGTACTGCTAAATCAAAGCGCTGGATAACAAACCCCGATGCCACAATCACGATCAATCCCCCGATTAGAACGACAAGTTGCAAGGGATCATCCAGTTCCACCAATGTGTCTTGCACACCATGCCACCCCCACCGATCGAGCCATGCCAGCACACCGCCAAACCAAAAAACAAATGCTGGTGTAAGAAGATTTACAGCCCACTGCTCAGTCACTTGACTGCCTAGATTTTCAAGAAATTTAATTGGCATCGCGGTTTGCTTCATCAAGCACTAACTCACCGTGGGACGGACAGCGAGGAACGGGTTGACCGCTGGTACGCCGGAACCATACATAATCTCCTTCAGGGCATACATATCGAGGCACAGAAACATTGCCAGGGCGGCCTAGGAGACCCGGCCCCTTAGACAAGCGACCTGGACTTAGAAATTCAACGAGCCAGTCATAGGTCTGAGGATTTGCCTTAAGTAGGTCTAGAATTGCAGTGTCAACAGCTTCGCCGGATTTTGCCCTGGCTAGTAGATGAGCAAGCTGCTGATCCATTGACTGTGCCTGACCAGGAGGGAGTAACATAGACAACTCTGGGCGAATCTGCCGGGCGCTCTCAAGGATGTTCTGGGCATCAAAGGGTGAGTTTGTCATGGGCTAAGGTCGCCATCTACAACTTTGATTAGGAGACGTTTGTCGGTGATGCCTACGATTGATGATATGTGTGTAGCATGGGCTAAATACCAATTCCAGACTGCCTTACAAGTTTTCATGAGGTGAATTCGCCCAGCGGACGAATGCCATCGCTCAATGTTGTCACAGTCCAATCGAGTGCATTCACTATGCGAAATAGTATAGTGCTAGCCATCTTGGTTAGGACATTGTTACGAGGCGGTGAAGCTGCCCCATAATAATGTCTTTATCCTAAGCGGCGTGGCTGCAGCTATATCAGAGCGGATTGATAGATTTCTTCTATAGCGATACTAAATTGCTCGTGACCTGTTAAGTGAGAAGAGGGGCGGG
>CAYXJG010000152.1:0-11342 GCA_964465285.1 uncultured bacterium | reverse complement strand
GGGGATCTCGCAGAGTTTTGGATCCGAGCCGAGATGTGTGTACACAGTAGCCCAGGCAGGGAAAGGGAATGAAAAATAGGGGTTTGGGCGCGCTCCGCGCACCCAAACCCCTATTTTTTCGTGAAACCTGCCAAGTCGTGTAAGCACCTTTATGGCGCTTTGCAGGTGCATTAAGTACAGCACAGGTGAGGGGCGGCGCGGCGCGCCGCCCCTCACCTGTGCTTAATCAACTTGCACACCACTATAACTATAAAACTGCTATAACTATAAAACTGCGCTTGTCCGCTGCGCAGAAGCGCAGAAGTTTTAGCAGTAGGGGAACCAGGAAGCGTCAAACGCCTACTGCAGTCAGCACTACATCAGAAAACCGGCAAGCCAACATGGCCGTTACGCATCATTCTGCATCCCTTGATAATCTCTTTGGCCCTCGATAATCTCTTTGGCCCTCGATAATCTCTTTGGCCCTCGATACTCTTTGGCACTACCGCATATTCTCTTTGCGCTCTTTTTTAAGATCCCGGCTGCCCGCAGCCGCAAGCTCCGCATCCATCAACGTTTGTCCAGTCGCAGCCAGGTAAACGTCATCAAGGCTAGGGCGCGACTGGGAAATGCCGAAGGTGGGCAAATCTGCGTCCTTCAGGGCGTGTTGAATGGTCAGTAAAGCATCGCTTTGGGGATCGACCACTAGGTTGATGGAGTTGCCCTGGGACTCGTTGATGATAATTTCCTGTACGAAAGGTAAGTCTTGCAGCATTGACTTTGCCTGGTCGGCTTCCTCGTCTGGCGTAAACTCCCGAATCCGCAGAGTGATGCGATCGCCCCCAACCTTGTCCTTTAAATCGGATGAGGTTCCGGTGGCAATCACTTTTCCTCTGTCGATGATGGCAACGCGATCTGCAAGAACATCGACTTCTTCCAGATAGTGGCTGGTAATGAGAACGGTGGTTCCTTCAGCGCGGAGCTGCCGCAGAAAATCCCAGACTACAAAACGGCTTTCAATGTCCAGCCCAACGGTCGGTTCGTCCAGCACCAGCACATCTGGCTGATGCAGCAGCCCTGCCGCCAAGTCCAGCCGCTTTCGCATACCGCCAGAATAGGATCCCGTCTTCTTATCGACCCACTCCTGCATTCCCAGAGTTTCTACCATCTTCTCAATGCGGGCGATCGCCTCTTTGGGGGGAATATGGTAAAGAGATGCTTGCAGCTGCAAGAGTTCTCCTCCGGTCAGCACTTTGTCCAGAGCAACCTCCTGGGCAACGTAACCCAGCTTTTGCCGTGCTAGTTTTGGATGGTCGAGTACTGAAATGCCGGAGACCTGAATGGTTCCAGCATCGGGATAGGCAAGGGTACACAGGCAGCGGAGGGTCGTGGTTTTCCCCGCTCCGTTTGGCCCCAGCAGCCCGTAAATTTCGCCGGGCTGAACCGTCAGCGATATATCTTTAATCGCTTCCACGCTGCCGTATCGCTTCTGAAGCTTTTCAATCAGAATTGCAGGTTCCATCGCATAACGCCCCTTTGCTCACTAAATCGAATTTTATTAGGACTGTCGCATTGTCATAGAGAGTGGCAGCCGCCGCCTCCATCCCCCCTTAACACTGCAAGAGATATGAAAAACTAATGTTAGTCCTGTGCATGTATTTCGAGTTCAACTTTATTCTAGGGTAGTCAGCCGTCCTAATTCAGAGAAATAACAGCATGGTCATCGCTATCCTGGCCCCCATTCTCGATCTTAAGAGACTTGCAAGAAAATAAAGTACTCGGAAAAGAGCAGCGGGCTGCGCCCGCTGCTCTTTTCTTCCGATATCTTTTTTAGCCGTAGATCCCTGAGTGCGTATCGGGTGAGCAGGTGAGCACAATTAGTTGTAAAACCCGTAAAACCCTGCGCCGTTCACACAGCCAGCGGCGCAGAGCTTTACATCTGGTTTTTAAATTGTGCCAAGCTACTTACGGATGGAAAACTGTCACGGGACATCATTTCCCATTCATTTTTTTAAGTGCATAATTTGGGCGTAATGCCATCAGTATCAATGCAGCATGAATTACAAATTATTTTCCTGGCTTCCTCCGGGAGTGGCAAGACCCAGGAAAAATTGATGACTGCATCTCAAAGATACTGGTGTGCGGTGGTGTTCTTGCCTGCTCCGTATTATGCTATGGCTCAAGATTGGTGAGAGGAGTTGACTGGATGGATTTTCGCAAAAATGCCCTAGATATTCTAAAGGAAACGAGCCGAACATTTTATATTCCAATTAGTCGGTTACCGTCCGGATTACTGGAAGCTGTAGCATCAGGCTACTTGCTAATGCGTGCCATTGATGAAGTGGAAGATCATGAACAATTAGACCTTGACACCAAAGCTCGGCTGCTGCGGCAAATGAGCTTAAATTTACAGGGCGGAACAGCACACGCTACAGTCGAAAGCTTTGCCGAAGGGCTAGGCAGCTATAGCGATGTGTTACCTGAAGTTACGCTTCGCGTTGGCGAATGGGCACTGCTGGCCCCCCCTGACATCGCCCCTCGGCTGTGGGATGCCACTGCTGCAATGGCGGATCGCATGGCAATCTGGGCAGAGTGCAACTGGGCAATTCACAGCGAAAATGACCTAGACCGCTATACATTTAGCGTGGCAGGAGCCGTTGGCCTCATGCTATCTGATCTGTGGGCATGGTATGACAATACCCAAACGAACCGGATGCAGGCGATTGGGTTTGGGCGAGGGCTACAGGCAGTGAACATTGCCCGTAACCACGCTGAAGATATGAAACGGGGGGTTGACTTCTATCCTGATGGCTGGGGGGATGACGATATCCGTGCCTATGCTAAGCGCAATCTTGCCCTGGCCGATGACTATACAAAAGCATTGCCTAAAGGCCCTGCCCGCGATTTTTGCCAGATTCCCCTGGCGCTCGCCCATGCCACTATTGATGTGTTAAATCATGGGGCTGAGAAACTAAGTCGCAGCGCTGTTCATGCAGTCATTGCTCAGCTTACAGGCTCCA
Source organism: uncultured bacterium (assembly GCA_964465285.1). Classification (GTDB taxonomy): domain Bacteria; phylum Cyanobacteriota; class Cyanobacteriia; order CAKZMO01; family CAKZMO01; genus JBCCWF01. The sequence goes on along the minus strand of CAYXJG010000152.1, from coordinate 8,343 downwards.
CTCGATAGAGGCCCTGATAGGAACTGCACTCGAAAATCCAAATAGACCAGGCATATGGGTGTGAGTTTAGGAAAGCATAGGCCGATAGATGGGGTTGAGTGGGGCGCACCGCTCCCTACTCAGTCATGCCTAACCAAAGCGTATAGTGCTAGGTTATCTCTCGGTTGACGGTTTTCCCAATTCGGTCCAAAAACTCCCAGGCCATGCTTGAAAGTCAGGTCACAATACCCCATACTCTTTGAAAGCATTCTACGAAAATTGAATCGGTAGAAACGATTTTGTCTAGGTCTGTGATGCCCTGCCACGCCATGAACTGATTTGTTGAATGGGGCAGTCCTGCGCGCTGTCCAGAATTCATCCTCATTATTTTTTATACTCATTAATGATAATTCTGGACACTGCTTTGACTTGTTTTGACGCGCAGCCGATGGCAGCGATCGCCCTCACACCCAACGGACTCCAGACTCTTCAGCGGCTGGTTCCTTCGCTTCCCGTCACCATCTGGATTCCGCCGAAGCTGGCTGATGGTGCTGGGCGATCGCCCACGGTGAAGGTTTACTCAGAATCCCTCAAGGATCACATCGCTCGGCTGTGGGCAGACCCGTCTGCAATTCTGTTTGCGATGGCGGCGGGGGCAGTGGTGCGGCTAATTGCACCGCTGCTTCGAGATAAGGCGACGGATCCGGCGGTGCTGGTGATAGACGATGGGGGGCAGTCGGTCATTAGTTTGTGTGGGGGACATCAGGGGGGCGCGGATGTGCTGGCGCAGCGGGTGGCGCGGCTCCTGAACGGCACAGCAGTGGTGACGGGGGCGTCCCATCAGTTAGGGGTGCCGGGGGTGGATGTGCTGGGTATTCCCTTTGGCTGGACAAAGGGGGACGGAGACTGGACGGGGGTGAGTGGGGCGATCGCCCGTCAGGAGCCTGTGCAGGTGATTCAGGAGGCGGGAAGTGGTCTCTGGCAACAGCATCTTCCGGCAGGGCATTCGTTTCAGTGGGGGGGGTCGGAGGTGGCGTCACCTCCGGCTCTAAAGGCGACAGCACGGGTGTGGATTAGTCCCGTTCAGCGACGGGTTGCCGAATCGGGGGCACATCCGAGCGGACTGCCCAAAGCCCAGTGGCACCCTCGGGTGCTGTGGGTGGGGGTGGGCTGCGAACGGGGCACGCCTCGTCGGGTGATTGAACAGGGCATTCAGCAGGTGTGTCGGGCGGCGCACTATGCGGAGGGGGCGATCGCCGGACTTGCCACCATTGATCTCAAGGCAGATGAAGCGGGGCTGGTGGAACTGTGTGGCGATCGCCGCTGGCCTCTCCGCTGCTTCTCATCGAAGGAACTAAAGGGGGTCGCCGTCCCCACACCGTCATCAGTGGTGGAGCACGAGGTGGGAACCCCTAGCGTGGCGGAAGCGGCAGCCTTACTGGCGGCATCACACCCGGTATCGTCATTGGCCAATGGCAAATCGTCGCTCGACGCTTCTGGGAGAACGACTATCTCTGATGATGTGCGCCTCCAGATTTCCAAGCAGATTTTCCGGCTGGAGGGTCATCCGGGAGCGATGACGGTGGCGATCGCCCTGGCTCCCCAGGAGTACACCGGACGCACGGGGCAGCTTTCCCTGGTGGGTACGGGGCCGGGACACCTGGATCAGATGACGCCAGCGGCCCAGGGAGCGATCGCCCTGGCAGATGCGGTGATTGGGTATTCCCTCTATCTGAATTTGGTGAACCCGTTGCTCAGGCCGGGACAAATTGTCGAAGCCTTCCCTATTACCCAGGAACGACAGCGGGCAGATCGCGCTATTCAACTGGCAGATTGGGGCCTGTCAGTGGCGGTCATCTCCTCTGGGGATGCGGGCATCTATGGCATGGCAGGACTGGTGATGGAGCAGTTGAGCGCCCTGCACTGGGATGGACACACCCCATCGGTGCAGGTGTTTCCGGGGGTGTCTGCACTGCAAGCCGCTGCTGCCCGCGTGGGCGCACCGTTGATGCACGACTTCTGCACCATCAGCCTCAGCGATTTGCTCACCCCTTGGCCTGTCATTGAAACACGGCTGAACGCCGCTGCTCAGGGAGATTTCGTCATCGGCATTTACAACCCCAAGTCCAAGACCCGCATCGAACAGATTGCGATCGCCCAGGCCATTCTCCTGAAGCATAAGGCTCCTGACACTCCTGTGGCGATCGTCCGGTCTGCCTACCGGGACGATGAACAGGTGATCCTGTCTACCCTGGACAGGTTTCTGGAGTATCCCATCGACATGCTGACCGTGATTCTAGTGGGCAATGCTAGCACGCGCCAGCGACACCACTGGCTCATCACACCACGGGGCTATGACAGTCGCTGAGATTGCAATCGAATCCCAAAACATTGCGTCCCAATCCTCATCCTCTGCCCCCAGTTAACAGCCACACGACTTGGCAAAGTTCTCAAATTCACCACACAAGAATAAGGGTTTGGCGCGCGGAGCGCGCCCCAAACCCTTATTCTTGCGTGAAACTTGCCAAGTCGTATCTAAAGGTGGAGGCGGGCTGGGCCGGCCCCCACCTTTAGAAATCAAATAGGAACGCTATATTCGATCAATCACTGCACTGATACAGAAAAATCTATGGATTTGTATACCGTTCAGACCTATCTGCGTCCCCGACAGCCTCAGGATATCGCTGATTGGCAAAAGGGATGGGCGTGGCTGGCAGGCGGCACATGGCTATTCACCGAACCGCAGCCTCAGGTTACAACCCTGGTGGACATGCAGGATATGGGCTGGAATGAGCTGGAGGTCGCCCCAGACGGGTTGACCATCGGCGCAACCTGCACCATGTCCCAACTGCTAGACCTTAAGGTTCCCGACGCCTGGACAGGATTCAAAGCACTCCGCAGTGCTGTCCATGAACTGGCGTCCTTCAAAGTACAAAACACGGCGACCATTGCGGGCAATCTCTGTCTGGCGCTACCTGGCAGTACCTTTGCCTCGGTGATGCTGTTGCTCAACGCCGCGTACCATATCCAGCCGCTGCGGGGCGGTGCTTACAGCGTTGCGGCACCAAGCTTTCAAACAGGGGCACGGCAAACGATTCTGCAACCGGGGGATGTGTTGCGCTCCATCCATATTCCGGCAGAATTTCTGGAGTGGCAGGTGAGCTATCGGCGCATCTGCGTAGCAACTGCTGGGATTGCGATCGCCATTGTCGTTGCTGCCCATCATCCTCAAACAGGCCATGTCCGGTTTGGCATTGGAAGCTGCATCCCTGCTCCTCAGCTTCTTACCTTTGACCATCTTCCCTCCCCAGATGAGATGGATGCTGCGCTAATCCAGACAATTTCCCTCGATGTTTTTATTGATGACGAGACTGCCAGTGCCGAGTACCGTTGCCATGTGACGGGTGTGCTCATGGGGCGATCGCTCGCTGAATGTCTGTCGTAGATACGACTTGGCAAAGTTCTCAAATTCACAACGCAAGAATAAGGGTTTGGCGCGCGCGAGGCGCACCCCAAACCCTTATTCTTGCGTGAAACTTACCAAGTCATGTCGTAGAGATACTCAGTCCGTACCGTTCTAAGACAAAATGTTAAGTTTTGCGGCTCATCGTAACGCTTCTCCAGGGTAAGCGACAGTCAACGGTCTAGACTGATATATCGAGATTGATATATCGAGACTGATATATCAAGCGCCAAGAGCGCTTCGCCCTCAATGAGAATCACTAAGTAGGTCGGTATTAATAAGTTCAACTTCAAAACCGGGGGAGCACCCCGGCGGGGTACTCCCCCGGTTTTGAAGCTTTGAGGTTACTGATGCTGGCTTACTTGAGGGCTTTCATTTTTTAGAACTTGTTTATATCTCGACACGCATACGCCCCATGGCGTGCCCATGATGTCAAAACGGCTAGCCGTCACTGTACCTGCTGATACTCGCTGTCAATTTAGTTACTGTCAGTCCTATGTTTCCAGCCCATCGTCCTCGTCGCCTCCGCAGCCATCCCCAACTGCGCCGCATGGTGCAAGAAAATGTCGTCACCACCAGCGACCTCATCTACCCGCTGTTTGCTGTCCCCGGTGAGGGCATTGCGGATGAGGTGAAGTCCATGCCGGGTGTGTACCAGCTCTCCGTGGACAAGATTGTGGAAGAGGCGAAAGAGGTGTATGACCTGGGTATTCCGGCGATCATCCTCTTCGGCATCCCAGAAACGAAGGATGACGAAGCAACCGGAGCATGGCACGACCACGGCATTGTGCAGGAGGCATCACGGGCAGTCAAAGAGGCTCTGCCCGATCTGGTGGTGGTAGTAGACACCTGCCTATGCGAGTACACTTCCCACGGCCACTGCGGATACCTGGAAACGGGCGACCTAACTGGGCGAGTGTTGAACGACCCTACTCTGGAACTGCTGAAGAAAACAGCCGTGTCCCAGGCAGAAGCGGGAGCCGATATCATTGCGCCCTCGGGCATGATGGATGGCTTCGTGCAGGCGATTCGGCAAGGACTCGATGAAGGGGGATTTGACCATATTCCCATCCTCTCCTACGCTGCAAAATACGCGTCTTCCTACTATGGACCATTCCGGGATGCCGCTGACTCTGCCCCACAGTTTGGCGATCGCCGCACCTACCAGATGGACCCTCCCAACTCCCGCGAAGCTCTGAAGGAAATTGCCCTCGACATTGCGGAAGGGGCGGATATGCTCATGGTGAAGCCTGCTTTAGCGTATATGGACATTATTTGGCAAGTGAAACAGGCAAGCAATCTTCCCGTCGCCGCCTACAACGTGTCCGGTGAATATTCCATGGTCAAAGCAGCAGCCCTAAATGGCTGGATTGATGAGCAAAAAGTCGTTCTAGAAACCATGATGAGCTTCAAGCGAGCAGGCACCGATCTCATCCTCACCTACCACGCCAAAGACATTGCCCGCTGGCTCAACGCCCAGTAACCAGCCGGTCTTTTGGGCAAGATACTGCCTTGCTTCTGTCAATGAGGTACGTGTGACAGGATTTGCTGACTGTTATTCAACAGTAACCGGCATGAGCGATTCAAAAATCCTCATCCCTCCTTTCTTTTCTTCTATCGAATTACCCTAGAGGACTAAACACCAATGCCCTATCTCTGGTTCAAAGCGTTTCATATCATCGGTGTTGTGGTGTGGTTCGCGGGGCTGTTCTACCTTGTGCGGCTATTCATCTACCACGTGGAAGCCGACGAGCAACCCGAACCCGCCCAGAGCATCCTCAAAAATCAGTACACCCTCATGGAGAAGCGGCTGTACGGCATTATCACCACACCAGGGATGCTGGTCACCGTCGCAATGGCGATCGGTCTCCTCTGGCAGAACCCTGCTGTACTGCATGACTGGTGGCTCCACATCAAACTTACGCTGGTGGCGGTTCTCTTGGGCTATCACTTTTACTGCCGTCGCTTGATGAAAAAATTAGAGGCGGGCGAATGCGGCTGGAGCAGTAAACAACTCCGGGCACTCAACGAGTTTCCGACGTTACTGCTGGTGGTCATTGTCCTCCTCGCCACCTTTAAGAACAATTTTCCCACCAATGCCACGTCCTACCTTGTTGTCGGACTGGTGATATTGATGGCGGCGACCATTCAGCTTTACGCCCGCAAGCGTCGCCTTGACAGAGAGCGGAAAGAGCAAGACGCGACTGCACCCACTGGCAGCGATCAGGTGCTTCAGAGCTAAATCCCTGAATTGGAAGCTGTCCCAAGGTTTATAGAAGCACAGGGGGTAGGGCGTGCCCTACTCCCTTATTTTTTAATCGAAGTAGGGTTTAGAGGTGTGCCAAGGGGTGTGTCAGGGCGCAACGTTTAGGAGGAGCGGGCAGAGCATTCCTCCTGCTGTGTTCTGGGGTTATGCAACGCTGACAAAAAGTTTTGTGATCATTCAGGGATGTTTCTGAAAAGTGGGCTGAGAATATTCAATAGCGATCGCCCCTTACATCAAACACACCATGAAGTACGAGCTTATTGGCGGACTGACCGGAACAACAGTCGTACTTGCTGCCACCCTTGCGTACTGGCGTCTACGGGCCTGGTCTCGAAAGCGGTTAAACGAGCACCAGGCAAAGCAGGTTCAGCTTGAGCAAGAAAAGCACGCCCTGTTGACTCAGATGAGTCAAGCCCAGAATTCTCAAAAACTACTGGAAGATGAAAATCATCGGCTGCTGAACCGCAATATTCTACTCAAAAAAGATGCGGATCTCGCTCAGCAAACCCAGGAACGATTAGCCCAGCAAAAGCAGGAGATTGAGCACGAGTTAGAGGAGAAAAAAGGGGCGATCGCCCACCTCGAAACTGAGATTGCCAGCGTTACTCAGGAGCGCGATCGCCTTAAAGCCGACCTCCATCAGGAGAAAAAACACCTGCTCTCCATTCAGCAGGATTATGATGGGTTGACTCTGCGAAAATCGCAGCTAGAAAACCAGCTTGCCCGTGAACAAAATCAGATTCTTTCACTGCATGAACGCAATGCTGTCCTTGAGCAACAGGTGCAGCACTTCAATGAGCACATTCGCAGTCAAACGGATCAAATTCAGACCCTCCAGAACCAGCTTCAAACTCTAAAACATCAGCAAGCCCAACTCGAAGTAGCGCTTGCTGAGGAGCAATCGGAGTCCGCTGACCAGCATCAGCACCTCCAAGAAACCTTGCGGGACGTTCAGCGAATTCAGCTTGAATTAAACCAGGAACAGGACTATCGCCAACGTCTCGAAACCGAATTAGAAGACCTCAAACAGACCAAAGAAAGAGTCGAATCTGAGCTTCAGTATCAGCAAAAACGTGCTGAGGATTTACAGTATCAGCTTGAGACTATTTCTGAACAAAACACTGCTGCAAATGGCGAGTTAACCCAAACAAAAGAAAGATTGGCTCATCTTGAATCCCAGTTCAACCAGGTGACAGGCCAGGTGAAGGAAGAACAGGGGAAACGGTTTGAGATTCAGCGATATGTAGATGAGTTACTGCGAAAACAGCGAAAAATTGAGCGGGAACTAGAACGAGAACAGCAAAACGTGTTGACTCTCCAGCAAGCCATTCAATCCATTCAAATCGAGAAAGAAAAACTAGAAGCAGCCCTTGAACTTGAGCAAGTTCAAAACACTCGATTGCAAGAGCAATTTGAGTCTGTTCTTAACGAAAATAAGCAGATTGATGAGACCCTTCAGCAAGAGCGCGATCGCGTGACTTCCCTAGAATTTCAGGTGAAAAGTTTAGGCCATTTGCGATCGCAAATGGAGCAGGAACTAGAACAAGAGCGAGAAGTGATTGACCAGTTCTATCAGCAGTTGCTCGCCATGAGCCAGCAGACGACCCAGGTCAACGGGCGCATCAACATTGAACACGAACAGACGCTTGCCTATCAGGAACAGCTCCAGCAGTTCCTGAAAGAAAGGGAGCAAATTCGGGCACTAATTCACCAGCAGCAAAGCAATGTGCTGGAAGTGCAGCATCAGTTCGACAGCCTCATTCAAACAAAGAGTCGCTTGGAGTCGGAACTGGAGCAAGAACGTACCGATACCCGCCACCTCCAGCAACAGTTGGATGATTTGTCTTGGCGAAAATCTCAGCTCGAAGCCGAGCTAAGCCACGGACATCAAAAAGTAAACGCTTTTGAACCGCAGTTGAATGCCTTGAACGAAAACATTCAGCGCATTGAGCAGGCGATGCAGGCTGAAAAGGAGAGTTTCCGCACATTCCATGCCCAACTCGATCGACTCTTTAAGCAGGAGTCAGCCTTTGAGCAGCAGCTCAGCGAAGAGCAGAACGGTGTGGCGGCGATCGCCCAACAGTTCCAGGAGCTTTCCCAGGAGCGCAAGCTCGAAACCCTCCACCACGAACTCTTGCGGGAGCGAGACACCATCACCACCCTCCAGCAAGAACTGGATGCTCTGAATCGTGAGAAAGAGGAGGCGATTGCCACGTTGAAGCAGGCCCAGAAAAAGCCCCTTGCGGGCAAGATTTTTGCGATCGCTGGAAGCTTTGCCACGATGAACCAGGATGAAGCCCTCAATCTCATCTTAGATGCCGGAGGCCGGGTTCACAGCACCCTCAGCACCGAGACAAATTACCTCCTGGTGGGGCGATCGCCCGGTGTCAAGCTAAATCAAGCTAAAGATCTCGGCATTCCCAAAATTTCAGAATCTGACCTGCTCAAAATGCTCTCTGATGCATAGCGTATTTTAACGCGCCATAGCCCACTGCAAGTCTTGCCAGTGATAGATTTCGTCCGCTCAGCCTCAGCTTATAGCGGTGTGCAAATTGGTTAAACACACCCAAATGTGTTGAGTCACGACTTGGCAAAGTTCTCAAATTCACAACGAAGAAACAGGGGTTTGGGGCGC
>CAYXJG010000151.1:0-11343 GCA_964465285.1 uncultured bacterium | reverse complement strand
CATCTCAGAGCTTAGAGATCCCTCGGAATTGTCCAACGACCTGGGTCCACTTCAGGTTTTCGTTTCAGGGACATAGAGAGGGACTCAGTAAGAGGAGGGCTGGGGTGCTTCACTGACTTCACAGCAAGACACAACGGGGCGTTCTGCATACTCCTCAAGCTGCACAGATGGCAGTGTAAATAACTCTACCATCGCCGAATAGGCAGAAGAGCGGTGTGTATTGACCTGGAGAGTTTCACCCAACGGGGTCAATGCATCGTACCAGAGCAGGTGCTCTGCATAGAGACGACTTTGTTCAACCGGGGACATCTCGCTCAATGCAGCATGGTTAAGGGTTGCGGGAGGTGAAACCCGCTGCACCCACCCACTTGCAAATGACGGCACATCCTGCCGTTCTGGATCATCGCAATATACCAGGACATACCAGTCGTAATAACGTCCCTCTTCCAGTTCCACAGAATCAGGTACCTCAATACCGTAAATGCCCGCAGGAGCTGTCGCCGTGAAGGTGGACTGGTAGAGGTCATCCCCTTCCTCGTCGAGAATGGCAAAGGTCACGGGACTATTCGCATCAAGGGCATAGGGCACATAGACCCAGAAGGTTGGCCGGGCGTCCACCGTTCGCCCCCCATAGTCTGCATCTGCAGGGGCAAGGGGCATCATGGGTATCGTCGGCGACGCACATCCACCACTGCGGCTGGCGGCACCAACCCGGCGACTCGATCGCCCCGTACCGCTGAAGTCAGGAGGATTCTGGGCAAAGGCCGGAAGGGTCATGAGGCTGGCCCAGGTAAGGGCGATCGCCCCGACCGTGGCTCCTAAACGAAGAATGGAAAATGGCATCAGAGGGTTAGGGGGAGAAGGGGGGACTTTCATCATGGCTTTATCTAATGGGACGCACAGCAGCGGAAACGACACGAGACTTGGGTTGAGTGGTGGGAGCCGTGACAGAGACTCACCTTATGGGAATACTAATTTGAGGAATGAGTTTCATAGAGGCAATAGCCTTACGGTTCTGTTTATAAGTAGGTGGTCACAATTAAGTATAAAACCCATAAACCTTGCGCTGCCTGCTGCGCGGGCAGCGCAAAGTTTTGTAGTTGGGGTTTAATTGTGCCGAGGTACTTAAGTACCTATGCAGAATTAATTACAAACAAGTTTCCTAGGGGCACACCCCGACGGGGTGTGCCCCTGGGAAAATGTGTAAATAATTTTGCTCAACTACTTATTAGCCGCGATTGCTGCCCTGACCCGTCAACCGGAGATCCTCATGGTGGAGGGATATGGCATTGCCGCACCGCTCTACTAAAATTGGATTGTATTTAATCGTCGATCCTTAGCCACATCTTAAACTATAGTTTACTTCTCTATAAATCTTGGGTGAGACCATTGCAGGGTCGTAGAATCTAGCGGTTCTACTGCTTATCTGTTGGCTGACTATCGTTAATATATTTTGATTTAGATGCTTCCTCTCCTAAGACGCTTTATACACTTTTCAAAACGCGAATTCCAGATTTTTTTTAGAAGAATTTTAATATCTACTGCTACGGCAACTGTGATTGCGCTTGTTGCCAGCTATTCTCAAACGGCCCAGGCTCAGGCGGGTGATGTTGTCGTCTACATGCCTCTGTATAGTCAAATGGATCGCAATGATCTGGTCACTGATGCAGAATTGATGGCCACTGATGCAATCAATAGTCGATTTAATCAGAATCCTAATCTTACTTCCGTCCAGGTATCCGTATTGGGCGATCGCAACGGTGAAATTATTCCAATCTTGACAACAACGGTCTCTCGGATGCAGTGGCAGCAGGATCCCCGAGTTGCCGCATGGACGCGGTACCATGATTCCTATGCCCTGATTCAGCGTCATGATGAGGAACGGCCAGTGGCGATCGCCCCAGCTCGTCCGAGCAGACCTAGTCGATCCGTTTCGGCAGGGTTGCCTCCTCAGATTGAAGCAGCATACGATCAGGGTCGGCTGTCGGGTGCCCTTGCCCAAGAGTACTTAAGCGAGTTTGACTAGGTTCAGCAAGAAGCGTTAGGAACGAAGATTAAATAAAGTTCAATTTTCACGCAAAAATAGCAGCAATTCTCATTTTAGGAAGCTTCGCGCTCTACAGGCGCTCACTCGCACAAATTTAGGGAGCAAATAAGGTCGCCTGAGGCGACCTTATTTGCTCCCTAAATCCCTATTTTTGCGTTGTGAAACAGATATTTTTTGGGAACGCCTCACGGATCAAGGCTTTCCCAAAAAATGTGGATCTTACCTAAATGCGGAGCCGCATACGAATCAGTCCAGCTTATGCAATAGAGGTATCTGTAACTGTTACCAGTTCAATATTCGCTAGCGCACCGCTCCCTGCCAGTTCCAGATCCATGCGGGCAACATTGCTGACTCCAATGTTGACGGTTTGGTAGCTGTTGTCACCCATATCAAGGATTTCAAATGTATCCAGCACGTTATCGTCAGCGTCATAGAAGGTAGCGACGCTGCCGGGCTCATCAATGTCCAGCAAACCGACGCTAAATACACCGACCAGATCATCCCAGACCATGCTAATTGTTCCACCTGCTGCACTGTCGTCAGCGTCTGATGAATCGCCGTCTTCAGAAATGATAAGAACATTGCCCAAGTCATCGGATGTCAGATCTGCATCGCCGCCCGTGGGGTTGCTGGTGTCAAAGATCATGGCACCAAATTCAGTATCCGTACTAACCGTGACCTCTTCAAGCTGATCTGTAACAGCCATGCCAGCGGCCATCCCGTCGCCTTCAAAGTCGAGGGTTTCAGTTTCTCCCGCTGCTACAAGGATGTTGCCCTCAGAGGAAACGCCTTCAGTAAAGGTTCCCGCCTCTAGGTCTTGGATGATGAGAGCACCCAGGTCAATAATCTGATCCCCTGGCCCGGAAGTATACACCCCTTGGTCAAGCCCATCCGGATCGGTGAACTCTTCATCAATCGCTGTGTTCATGTCGTCAAGTAAGAATCCGCCGGGAGGCAGTAGGGCGATCGCCTCACCCTCATCCGATGAGATGGAGAACGCATCGACCTCATCATTTCCTGTCCAGTTCCACTCCCAGGCAATGAGTTCATCAATAGAAACGACGCCATCTGCTGCCGCAGCTTCTGTAGTTGAGAAGGAACCTGTGACTGAACCGCCACTACTCCAGAATTCAGAATAAAGAACGCTAAAGTCTATAAACTTACCGACAAAAATAGTGCCCTCAGCCGCATCCCCTTGAGCAACCGTTCCATTGGCGAAATCCTCAACGATCAGTGCGCCCAGATCGATGAGCTGGTCGCCTTCGCCGGATTCATATGTTCCCTGGTCAACGCCATCTGGGTCATTAAAGTCCCCATCAATGGGGGTATTGGGGCCTTCGGTTAGAAGGCCACCAGGAGACAGGAGAGCGCTGACGCTTCCGTCATCGGAAGAGATAGAGAATGCTTCAACTACATCATTACCCGTCCAGGACAGTTCCCAAGACAGCAACTCATCCGGGGACACAATACCATCCTCAGCATCTGCATCAATGGCAGAGAACGAGCCTTCAATTGCGCCGCCATCTTCCCAGAAGCTAACATACTTGAGGTCAAATTCCTTAATGGCTCCAACTGAGATAGACGCGTCAACTGCGGCAGCATCGCCCTCACTTACCGTACCTGCTTCTAGGTCCTCAACAAAAATTGCATTGAGATCGATAATCTGATTGCCAGCTCCGGACGTATAAATCCCTTGATCTAATCCGTCTGGATCGACAAAATCTGCTCCAATTGCAGTGTTCTGTTCTTCGGGTAGCAATCCATCGGGTGACGTAAGGGCGATCGCCTCCCCCTCTTCCGAAGAGATAGAGAAGGGCTCCACCTCATCATTACCGGTCCATTCCCAGTTCCAGAATGCCAGCTCATCAATGGAAATAATGCTGTCTGATAAAGCGTCCTCAGCCGCTGCAAAAAGTCCTTGAATGGAGCCGCCACCAGCACTTTCCCAGAAGCCGGCGTATCGAATGCCAAAGTCTAATAAATGTGTAGCCAAAATCTGTTCCTCCAAAAATTGTGTACTCAACAAGGAAAGGGTATTGCTGGACAGTAACCGTTTGATCAAACCCGAGGTTTTCCCCACACGGTAAGACGACTACAGTCCGGCAAGCCTCAAAAGAAAGTGCTCACAGCTCGTGGTGCTCTCAAGTTGCTCAAGCGATAGTTCAAAAGAGAGATAACTCGCTCGCAAGGATCTAAAGAACTAAAACGGCAAACGTTAAGACGGTGATGATGCATCGCCGTCCTCCACGCAAAAGGATCATCTAAGCCTTGCCTTCTAGTTCAGTGCAAGGTTGGTGATGTCTAAGCCAACCTCATCAACAACAGCCAAATTTACATTGCGATCGCCGTCACCGATTCCATCCTGGTCGATGCGAATAAAATGGTGCCAAGCTACTTAATAGAAAAGTCTACGGTCGCAATACTTTCTCACCACCGCAAAATTGATAATGCTGTGCTGAATTCCCACAAAAAGTGTTCTGTGGAAGACTGTGAAGCTTCCACAGAACACATCACATCGGTAGATCTAGCCAATGGCTAAAGCTCGATGCGAGTTAAGAACCAACGATGCCGCCATCTTTACGAGTGATGACAATCGCAGCGTCACGAGGAATCGTAACGCCATCCGTTGGCGCTGGGAAGTTCGTTTCTGAAGGGTCACCGTTACCAGCATGCTGGACGTTGATGAACAGCGTCTTGCGATCGGGTGTATAGGCGATACCAGTGACCTCATCACCGTTCACACCCGAAAAGAGACGCCGAACTTCACCAGTGTCAGGATCAGCAACTAAGCACTGGTTGTTGAGATTCTTCTTCTGGCCGCCATCGGTTTGAATAAACAAACGCCCATCTGGGTCAGCCCATAGACCATCCGGATCGCTGAATGTCCGCTCATCACCTTCACCGTGGGTATCTTCAGCCAAGATGAAGTATTCCCAGGTGAACGTCGTTCCCACATGGTTATCGGAATCCGTCATTCTCATAATGCCACCGTCAGGGTTCGGTGCCAGGGGATTCGCGGCATCGGGGGTTTCACGTCGGCTGTTGTTGGTCAACGCCCAGAAGATATCGCCCCCAGGGGCTACGGTTGCCCACTCCGGACGATCCATTGGCGTTGCGCCCAAGATATCAGCCGCCAAGCGAGTAAATATCAGGACATCTCCCTGGTTTCTAAACCAAGGTTGCCCTTGTTCATCTACAGCATTACGGATAGCAGGATTATCGTAGGTAATTTCCAACCACTCGCCCGTGTTGTCGTCGTTAAACTTCGCGCAATAGAGTTTACCCCGATCGAGTGGGCTGATGCCACGGGCCATCATGGAGCGCCAGTTTGCCTCAGATACGAACTTGTAGCAGTAGTCGAAGCGCTGGTCATCACCCATGTAACCGACGTAACGACCCCCTCTACCGACGGTTCCACCAACCCCCTCATGCTTAAAGCGACCCATAGCCGTCCGCTTCACAGGCTTGGCATTGGGGTCGTTAGGATCAATCTCGACCACCCAGCCGAAGCGGTTACGCTCATTCACATAGGCAGGGTTGGATGTATCAAAACGTGGGTCGAAGACCTCGCCGTTTTGCCCGCCCCAAGCATAGCCAAAGCCGACCGCCGTAACACCATAGCGCGGGTCAGATGCTGAAAGGGCGCTACCTTCGCCTAATGCAGCGTCAGTCGGCGGGTCAGACTGGTCTACTTCAGAGTTGTTGAAGTAGCCATTAAAGTTCTCTTCACAGGTTAGGTAAGTGCCCCAAGGGGTAGCCCCATCTGCACAGTTGTTGAGGGTTCCCTGGAAAGGGTTACCGGCGGGGTTCTCTAGCAACGAGTTGCCTGCCGCAGGACCACTGAAGTCAACGGGGGTATTGACGTGAATACGGCGATTCCTGGGGCTGTCAGTCACGACCTGCCACTTGCCATTCACCTTTTCGATTTCGACGCAGGTGACACCGTGGGCATGTTCCATCGTGCGAACATCTTCCAGCGACTCTGGCAGCGCCTTGCCCAAAACATGGGAGGTACGGCCAAACTCGTGATTCAGACACAGCACACCCTTTGTGTTGCTGGTGCCATTCTCAGGGAAGAAGGTCATCCCATCGTGGCCAATGCCCACTTGCTTCGCTTGGTTAACGGAATTAGTCCGGTTAACGGGATCCCCCGCATATTCTGGAACGCCAGACTCAAGTGGAGTCCCCCAAGGGATCAGGACATCGTACTGGTAGTCGGCAGAGATGCTAGGTACTCGGTTATCGATTGTGGCTTCTGCAATAGTCAGTGGTCTGAAGTTGATCGCAGAGCTTCCACTTGTCGCCTTAGATATACCCTGTTTTTCCAGAGCAGAGGCAGCCTGACCCACTAAGTCTTTGCCAACAAATGATGCAGCAAATCCTGCTGCAGATAAGACAGCACTGCGCTTCAGGAGGTTGCGCCGTGACATACTTGTCTGAAGAATATCGCTAAACGGGCGATTACTTGATTTATTAACAACTTCGTTATCGTGTTCGAACATCTCTATTCCTCTCTAGATCGTTTCGTCGAGTGATAAATGATTCGTGCCTGATTCCCAAATAACCATCTGACAAACGGTTCACCAATAACGGCTAAACCCTTCGCAGCAAAACATGCTAGAGCCAACAATAAAGAAGCTTTGGAGGATATCTCCTAAGCCTTTGAGAAGCTCTTCTCATCGCCACGTATTTGTCTTTACAGAGAGTACGCTGATGCAGGCAGAATCTCAGAGTTAAAGATGCCGCCCCTGCAGCGCCTCAAAGATGCTCGGGAACGCTTTAAGTTGAAACGGAAGCTAGTAGTTAGCTAAACTGGTGACTGATGCACTACCAGGAACAAACTAATCAGTCAGTGCCCCCAAGCAATGAATAAAGTCAAAAAACTTTCACAATATTTTACCTGCATGTCAGTAGCAAATTGCAGACAACATGCAGGTAATAAAAAGTGTAAGTAGCCAGCGCCATCCTCCCTTAAATCGAACACACTGCGATATCAACATAAAGCTTATCGGTATAAACCATGTAGAGTCGCAGTGAGACCACAAAGGACATAATTGTCACTAGAATAAAGACTCTCACCTGAAGGTTAAAAAAGTAATAAGGTAAGTTTAAGCATTATGGTTTGTTGCGGCCTTGCAAAAGTAGGTAAGTCATTCTAATATTATGGGTCATTCTAATATTAGAGAACTAATAAGGGTACAAGGCTATGGGGATTGTTCTTGGCTGGTCTGGACTCGTACTTATTTTTTCATACATGGTTGGTTCACTGCCAACCGGATATTTAGCAGGACGCTGGCTAAAGGGCATTGATATTCGTGAGCATGGGTCTGGCTCTACTGGCGCAACTAATGTCTTGCGAACGCTGGGTAAGCTACCGGGACTGGTAGTGTTAGCGGTTGATATTTTGAAAGGAGTGCTCTCGGTCACGCTGGGGCGATCGCTCCTGACGACTCCCTTCGTTGCCCAGACCATCCCTGATTCCATCACCCTTATCCAGTGGATTCCCTGGATTGCTATTGCGGCTGCACTCATGGCAATTTTGGGTCACAGCCGTTCTGTTTGGCTGGCGTTCACTGGAGGCAAATCGGTGGCAACGTCCCTGGGCATTCTTTTTGCGCTGCACTGGCCAACGGGACTCATTGCCCTGGGAGTGTTTGCTCTGACCATATCCATCAGTCGGATGGTTTCCCTGGGGTCGATTTTGGGCGCGGTATCAGTGCCCATTGTGATGATCATTGCGAAAGAACCGTTGCCCCTCATCTTGTTTGGCGTGGCAGCAGCGGCTTACATCATTGCCACCCACCGACGCAACATTCAACGCATTATGGCTGGAACAGAATCTCGACTGGGACAGCAAAACACTTCTCCCTCCCAATCAAGTCCTTCCTTTGATTAAAGGATAGCTTCCAAGCAGGGGGAGGGTCTCTGAAAGGGTTCGGCTCCCCTGCTCCCAAGCTTGGTATAGGGGATGGGGGCTGAGCTAGGAGGCTGAGGAGTCACAACTGAACCAAAACTGGACTTTATTTATAGCGCTGTGCAAGCGCATTAAGCACAGTTTGTTGAGTGGCGGCGTTCTGCGCCGCCACTCAACACATTTGGGTGTGCTGAACCAATTGCACACCGCTATAATCCTTGATGCACGACTTGGCAAAGTTCTCAAATTCACAATAAAAAATAGGGGTTTAGGGCGCGCTCCGCGCACCCTAAACCCCTATTTTTTCGTGAAGCTTGCCAAGTCGTGTTGATTCTAAAGTTTGATTCTGAGGACAGGGGAATCGTGTCAAGTTTGAACAGTAATCCCAAAGGTGAATTGCTGGTTTCATTGATTGAGTGCTACGCTTCATGCAAGGGAAAGATACGCAACAACATCAATTGCTAAGGGACTCTAACGTATGGGGTTTGAGCTTTGTCAAGCTTTATGTTCTCTGGCCATCAATTCTCATTATGGAAATTTAGGGGGCAAAAAGGTCGCCCGGGGCGACCTTTTTGCCCCCTAAACTGATATAAGCGAGCGCCTATAGGGCGCGAAGTTTTCTAAAATGAGAATTGCTGTTTTCTGGCAGGTTTTCATCTTCTTGCAGATTTTTTACGGGCTTTTCATTGGTGAAGCGTAAACAAAACGTAATGAAACTCGATCCCGCACTTGCTCTTGTGATGATGCTCTTTGCGCTTATGGCTGGAGCAACGTTGATTAGTGCATTTTGGGGCTATTCGTTGGGGCGACAAGCTCTGAGCGGAGTCACCCAACCCGATATTGGACGGACTGGGCGATCGCCCAATGAGCTGAATTCCGATTCAGAGCGGTCCCAAGAGCCTAGAGCGTTTAAGTCGGAAGAGGAAATGCTGGCACAGGTTGCCGCAAAAGTAGAAGGATCGTCCGTGGGTGAGGCATGGCCTGATTTTCAAGGAGAAGCAGCAGACACCAGCGACGCCCCCGACACGTTACTTTCTGAAGAGCCTAGTTCTAGTCCCCTAGCCTCAGAGACCGGAGCTGATGGATCTTTCGTCAGTAATCAGCAACAGTTTCCCCTCCTCAGTCAGCATCAGCAGGTAATGCTAGCTGTTCATTCAGTGCAGCAGCAGGGAACGGTTGTGCGGATGGGGGTGAGTTTACAAAATACGGGCGATCGCCCGGTAGAGTTTCTCTACAGCCTGATGAATGTGCTGGATGAGCAAGGGCAACCCCTGAGTGTCAGCACCGATGGCCTGCCTCAGCAAATTCCTCCCACGGGCGAAACCTTTCAGGGGGCTATCGTTGTTCCCAGGGTGCTCCTGGGTTCTTCAAACACGCTTTCTCTCAGGCTTGCGGACTACCCTAACCAGCAGGTTCAACTACAAATCAATGACATTCCAGTTGCACAATAGTGCTTTAGGCAGCATGACTTGCCCGCGATCGGGTGATAATTATAGAAGAGCGATCGCCGCTGGCGCTTGCTATGTTCCCGGCATTCATCCTTGCGTGCTATCAGGTTGCGTATTCTCACACACATACTGATGCCCTCATTTAACCCATCAGATGTATTTTGGCGCTTACTGTCAGTGGCTGTATTGATTGCCATCAATGCATTCTTTGTGGCTGCCGAATTTTCAATTGTCTCCGTTCGGCGATCGCGCATCAACCAATTGGCATCCGAGGGCGACCTGCAGGCCAAAACCGTTCAAGAATTGCAGCGGGGCATTGAACGGCTATTGTCTACTACCCAGTTGGGCATTACCCTCTCAAGTCTTGCTCTGGGATGGATTGGCGAAGCCACCATTGCCGAACCTCTAGCTGCATGGATGATGACCTGGCCCCTCCCTCCATCTTTGAGTTGGGTTGCATCCCATACTGTCGCCATTCCGATTGCATTTTTCCTGATTGCCTATCTGCAAATCGTATTGGGGGAACTTTGCCCCAAATCCGTGGCTCTTATCTATGCAGAACAGCTTGCCCGATGGCTGGGTGCCCCTAGTTTGGCGATCGCCCGGTTCTTCAACCCCTTCATTTGGGGTTTGAACCAATCGACCCGCCTCCTCCTCCGCCTTGGTCGCCTGGAGTATCGGCACGATGCAACCTACAATCGCCTGACCCCTGAAGAACTCCATCTCATCATCAGCACATCGACAGAATCCCCAGGACTGGAAGCTGACGAGCGGGAACTACTGACCAACGTATTTGAGTTCGGGGATGTCACCGCAGGTGAAGTCATGGTGCCTCGAACGAGTATTGTGGCGATTCCCTCTGACGCGACTGTGAGAACTCTGCTGCAAGAAGTCAGTCTTACCGGGCACTCTCGCTATCCTGTCATGGGCGAATCCCTTGACGACATTCACGGCATCATGAGCTTTAAGTCCCTGGCAGAACCCCTCGAAAAAGGCGAGTTAGATCTAGACAGCCCTATCCTGCCCTGGGTGCGCCCCGCTAAGTTTGTCAGTGAGCAGGTGCTCCTGAGCGAACTCCTGCATCTCATGCAGCGCTCAGCCCAGCCTATTGTCATGGTCGTAGACGAATTTGGCGGCACGGCTGGATTAGTGGTGCTACAAGACATTGCGGCAGAGATTATTGGCGAAACCCACGAACCGGATGACGACGATGAACTATCGGTCAAGCTACTGGATGAGCAAACGACGCTTGTTCAGGCTCAGCTAGACATTGAAGAAATTAATGAGCTGCTCAACTATAACTTGCCTTACTCCGAAGATTATCAAACCCTCGGCGGGTTTATCATCCATCAGCTTCAAAAAATACCAGCGCCTGGAGAAACTCTGCTTTTCAATAATCTCGAGATGACTGTAGTCTCTGCTGAAGGCCCGCGTTTGCATCATATTCAGATTCGGCGCATTGAACATACGGATGTTCCCAGCGATGCTCTGCATGGTGAGAGCGTCTTGAATGATCATTTCCCCCCTGCAACTTCCAAAGGATACAACCCTTCCCAGGACGATCTGTTAGACGCCTTTGAGGAAAATGGATACGACGCAGAATTCTTGCAGAATGATTCTGCCGACGCATCCTCCCCTCATCGATCTGATCACCGAGCGTCCAGGGGTGATGGAAAAGTGGGTAGAAAACCAACAAGAGCGCCAGATTCAACCCCTGCCCTGCAGAATAACCAAGAGGCAAAACCCCTAGAGTTGGACACCTCTGAAACGCTACCTGACTCACTCCCACGGAATCAGGCGATCGCCACAAATTCCAACTCAGAAGAAAAATAGCGCTTGCCGCTGGCATCAAGGCCACACAGAAACTGTACTCAGGACTTGGCAAGTTTCATGCAAAATAGGGGTTTGGGGCGCGCTCTGCACGCCCCAAACCC
>CAYXJG010000150.1:0-11389 GCA_964465285.1 uncultured bacterium | reverse complement strand
CGCGCGCCAAACCCCTATCTTTGTGTGAAACTTGCCAAGTCGTGTTGGCTCCCCTTTTCCTCAGTTTGAGAGTAGACCGGAGGGCTTGAGAAGCAGGGGCTAGGGGATGAGGGCTGGGTTAAGAGGCTGAGTAGTTACGGCAGGCGTTAATTGGAGGACGAGCCTAGAGTCGTGGCTGGGGCGTTAGACGATGACGTGTCTTGGCTAGACGATGGAGCTTCTTCAAAGTAGAACAGAGGCTCTTCATTCAACACACCGAGCCGATCGAGAGGCCAGACCCGAACCGCTGCGCGCCCAATCAAATTTTCACGGGGTACGAAGCCCCAGAAGTGGCTGTCGTAGCTGTTGTTGCGGTTGTCGCCCAGTACCAGGTACGAGTCGTCAGGGACAATATCTGGCCCCCAGGGATAATTTGGAGCCTCCTCAATGTAGTTTTCCACTAAGAGTTGGTCGTTGACATAAACTTTACCGTCTCTGACCTCAACCGTATCACCCGGCAAGCCGACGATGCGCTTAATCAGCGCGTCTTTGAAGTTTGGATTTGCCTTTTGAATGGCGTCAGTTGGATGAAAGACGACCACATCTCCCCGCTGGGGTTCCCGAAATCGATAACTCACTTTTTCGACGATTAGGCGGTCGTTAATCTCCAGGGTAGGCAGCATCGACTCAGACGGAATATATCGGGCTTCTGCAACAAAGTGTCGAATTCCAAACGCGAGCACAACAGAGAGCACGAGGATGTTCCGTAGCTCGACCCAGAAGTTTTCTGCTGGAGGCGATGGTTTAACCCCGAGCGTCGTATGACCCGGTGGACGATGAGGAGCTGATACATCCGGGGATGAATCCAGCGGTGCTACAGCCGTGCCATCGACTGGCGGATCTTCCCTGTCTGATGGGGGTAGGGGCGATTGATCGAAGTCGTCAGATGCAGAATAGGGATCACGAGCCATAGTTTAGGTTTCGAGCGATGAATAGGATCTCAACGACAACAATGGGGATAAGTCCAAGCAGAAATCGGCACATAATCTCTGGGCAATCGCCCGGAGCTAACCAGCCGCTTCAAATTCTATGCCAAAACCGACGACAGCCGCTTAAGGCAGCCTCTTGAATAAGTAGCCTGGCACAACTATAAGCCCCGTAAAGCCCTGTGCCGCCCATTGCGCGGGCGGTGCAGGGCTTTACATCTGATTTTAATTAATTGTGCTCACCTCTTAATTCACGGGGTAGGTCGGCTTTGTCAATCCACCTAGTGCTCAAAAATTGGATAAAACTCAACTCTGGTAGCTCAGTAGGGCGATGCAACACCGAGCTACCAAAATTGAATTCAAATTATTAATTCTCGTTCCTAACGAAGCATAATCTATCAACTTCCAAAGGTGGAATACGTTCCTCCCAGGCTTCTTTTCTATCACACCGAGTTACAAACTGTTTCGTTTTTCTCCCTATTTTAGCGAGAGTCAGCGGGTTTTCTGTTACGGTCGGGGACGGGAAGTCGTATTGTCCAGTCTACCGAAAGCCACCAACTCAATTGGCGAAAGCCACCAACTCAATTGGATCATTGCTGTTGCTGCTCGACCCACAGACATACGGAAACCTGATTATTTGTAGGTATCTAAAGCGTCATGAGCTCGCTCAGCTTAAGGATTCTGGTGCCCCAGGGCGTCGAACACCAGGCCGTTCTAAAAGGCGTCCAGCGCGCTGTTGGCCAAGGTTCACAAGCATCAGGTCAGCCTATACCCGTGGTGATCCCCATCCCCGTAGGCCCTAAACCTGTCGAGCGGTGTTTAAAGCTGCTCTATGCTGGAAGTAGTGGCCCATGTTCC
Source organism: uncultured bacterium (assembly GCA_964465285.1). Taxonomy (GTDB): domain Bacteria; phylum Cyanobacteriota; class Cyanobacteriia; order CAKZMO01; family CAKZMO01; genus JBCCWF01. Next base: position 9,566 of record CAYXJG010000150.1, on the reverse strand, counting down.
CCTTTTCAGCCTGAGGATGCGGTTTTGCTGATGGGCCTTGGGGGTAGTCTGTCCCCAACCCTAGACCTTGGCGCAGTGACCCTGATAGAACGCTGCTTCACGGACAAAAACCGGGGTGGACTCACGGGCGATCGCCCTCTCCTCCAGTGGATACATCAGGCGCTGATCCCTCCTGTGTTCCTTGTCCAAGGGGTCACAAGCCCCCATGTCGTCAGCACTGCTGAGGAGAAGGCCCGGCTTCGCCAAGAGTTTAATGCCGCCATCGTAGACATGGAAGGGTATAGTGTTCTTGATTTCTGCCAGGCAAAAGGGCTGCGAGGAGCTGTTTTGAGAGTTGTGGGCGATCGCAGCGACGAAGACATTCCCGACGTCAGCCCCGCCATTGGCCCAGAGGGAAGGATTCGCTCCCTTGCCCTTGCGGGGAGTTTTCTGCGACAACCCATCGCCGCTGCCCGATTAGTCCAGGGCTCTCTGAGGGGGCTGGGCGTCCTTCACCTCACGGCACAACACATGACTCAGGCTTGGATAGCACGGCATAGCTGAATTTTAGGCAAGTCCTTCCCTATGACTATGCGTGGAGCGGTAGAACGCTACAGTGCCCTCCTTATCCCCGGCGAATATTGAGACAGCACCAGTCCTTGCGCCGCCACAGGGTTGCCACAACCCATCCGTGCTGCTCCAGGGTATCAGCGACAGCCTTGGCTTGCTCTAGCAAAATTCCGCTCAGGATACCCCACGTCGTCGTCTTTGAGATTTCCCCCAAGGCAGGAATCAGGTCGATGATGACTTCCGCTAGGATATTGCAAACAATACCGTCCACTGGATTGGGTAAGCTGTCCATGAGCTTTTCGATGCTCCCTTCGTGGACAATCAGCCGTTCCGCTGCGATGTAGTTCAAATCACGATTTTCTGCTGTGGCATGGATGGCCAGGGGATCAACGTCAACGGCATAAACCTGCCGCGCACCGAGCAATAATGCCCCGATGGACAGAATACCCGACCCACAGCCGATATCTGCCAGAATCATGCCTTCAGCCTTCTGGGGATCAAGGAGCCGCATTTCGAGCGATTCCAGGCAGAGCTGGGTGGTGGCATGGCTGCCAGTGCCAAAGGCGGTGCCCGGATCGAGCCTCAACACCAGCCGCTCGGGTGATGATGGATTCGGAAGCCATGCCGGGTTAATGAGGAAGCGATCGCCCACCTCCTGGGGATGCCAGTATCGCTTCCAACTGCTTGCCCAATCTTCTTCTTCAATCAGCCGCCACTGAACTTCTGGGGTGGGGAGATGGGAGCACAAGGCATCTTGCCGAATCAGGAGAGACAAGGCTCCCAAATCTAGAAGCTGCACCTGCTGCTGGGGCATATACCCTGTCACACAACACAACCCACCCTGCACTTCACTGGATGCCCCCTTGCAACCAAAATCATCTAGCCGCCAAAAGGCTAGATCTTCCCCGTTGACATCACACAGAACCCGAATCTCCCACCAGCTATTCACACGCGCTCCATACAGCCTTATTCCATACAGCCTTATAACGACACCGTATAGGCATCACGAATGCCTGGAACCTTCGTAATTTCTGACAGAATGCCATCAGGAAGGGGATCGTCAATGCTGAGTGCCATTACAGCATCACCCCGGACAATTTTTCGACCTACCTGCATACTGGCAATGTTGACGTTAAAGCTGCCAAGCAGAGAGCCAATCTTTCCAATAATCCCCGGCATGTCTCGGTGAACAGTGAACAGCATATATCGGCTGGGGGGAACATTAATCGGGAAGCCATCAATGCTGGTAATCCGCATTCCTTCTTCGCCGAGCACAGCACCCGTCACTGAGTGGCTCCCCATTGAACCTTGGGCTGAGAGTACGATAGACCCGGCATAGTCTCGAACGGTAGCATCTCGGGTTTCTATAATTCGGATGCCCCGCTCTTTTGCTTCAATGGAAGCATTCACGTAGTTCACTCGCTCTTGCAAGGCATGGGCAAGCAGCCCCTTGAGGGACGCCACAACAATGGGCTGGGTATCCTGCTCTGCGAGTTCACCCTGGAGCCGAATACTCATTGATTCAACCCGTCCGCCAGCAAGCTGGCTAATCAGATTACCCAATGTTTCAGCAAGCTGTAGGTAAGGTCGCAACTTCTCCATCACTTCAGGACGCAGACCAGGGATATTGACCGCTGACCGGGCAGATAATCCCAGCAGCACATCCCGAATTTGCTCTGCCACGTCCACGGCTACATTGACCTGGGCTTCCGCAGTGGACGCTCCCAAATGTGGGGTCATTACAATCTCTTTGCCAAGGGTGGTCAACGGACTTTCACCCAGGGGTTCACTTTCATACACATCCAGGGCTGCCCCGGCGATCGCCCCCTCTCTCAGCGCTTCAGCAAGGTCTAGCTCATTAATGATCCCGCCACGGGCACAATTGATAATGCGTGCTGTTGGCTTCATCTTTTTCAGCACGTCAGCGTTGATCATGTGAGTTGTTTCTGGCGTTTTAGGGAGGTGCAGAGTCACGTAGTCCGCTTCTTGCAACAGGACTTGTAGCTCGACAAGCTGGCAGCCAATCTGCTCGGCCCGCTCTGCCGAGAGAAACGGATCATAGGCTAACAAACGCATACCCATTGCTCGGGCTATGGTCGCCACGTGGGAACCAATTTTGCCTAGCCCAACAATGCCGAGCGTTTTCTTGTAGACCTCGACCCCTGTAAATTTTTTGCGATCCCAGTTGCCTGCTTTAAGGGAGTGATTGGCGTCTGGAATATGGCGAGACAGAGCCAGCATCATGGCGATCGCATGTTCAGCCGCAGCAATGGTATTACCTTCCGGGGAGTTCACCACGAGGATGCCCCGGCGAGTCGCAGCGGGAACGTCCACATTGTCTACACCGACACCTGCACGACCAATGATCTTCAACTTGGGCGCAGCATCAATGATAGGGGCTGTCACTTTAGTACCAGACCGAATCATAAGCGCATCATAATCTGGGATGAGCTTGATGAGATCCTCTTCAGAGAGTTTAGTATTGACATCAACCTGGGCAACCTGCTGCAAAATATCGATACCGGATTGGTCAATGGGGTCAGAGACAAGAACCTTGTGAGACATAAAGCAATGGTGTTGAATGTTCTAATCGATACAGCAAACCAAGGACGGTGCTGAATGCACGAGGGTCATTCTACTGCAAAGGTGCTACTGCGCTGATTTCCTCAAGAAAATTTCGGAATTTCTCATTGGGGTAGGAGCGCAGCATTTCCAAAGCCTACTCTGGCATGGGTTCAAGTCATAGGTTCAAGGCGCAGGTCAAGTCATTAATTGAGGCTATTAATTTAGGCCATTAATTTAAGCCATTAATTTAAGCCATTAATTTAAGTCATTAATTTAAGTCATTGGTGACATGCTCCACTCTTCCAGCAATCGCCTAAACGCCAAGGTCAGCGATCGCCCAATATCCACTCTGATGACCTTTCTCCTAACTCGACTGGAATACTCACCGCCCGCCCCAGGCGAGGCTTCTCGTTGGTGACTTCAATAAATGCCACCACCTGCTCTGCACAACCCCACCCGTTGATGTATTCGGCGATCGCTCCCAACTGCTCCAGGTATTCATCCTCTGTCATAGGAAACGATGCCTGCTCCAGAAACCGCCACATGACCTGCACAAAGAGGCGTCCTTGTACCCGTCGAATCTGTACGTCAAACGATTGTCCCCACTTGTTCAAAATGAGGCGATGTAAGTCATCCCCGGTCATAACTGCCTCAGCTTAGGTAACACTTATTTACAATTTCACAGAATTTCCAGGCTATCAAGCAATCGGGCGACTCCTTGGTGTCATAATAACTTCTGATGTAGATGTCCAGATAGATTTCTGAAGGGAATGGTTAAGGACTGTTACTTTCCGGCGTCGGATGCTACTTCTCAGGCAAGGTCATCCCAAAGGTTCGAACCCATTGGTTTAAGTACATTGGTTTAAGTACATTAATTCAAGCAAACAATTCGAGCATGGCATCGAACCTTAAGATGTCCATAAAAAGGTGCAACTCATAAAGAGTGTGAACGCAAATTGTGCATGTACAAATTTGTGAATGTACAAATTATGGATGCAACTGAGCCTGATTGCATACGCCTCAGGATGGGTGTATTTGATTTGAAGTAACTGTTATCAACTATCAACGAGCCTATTTGCAGGAAATTATGACTCAAGCTTCTGGAAATCCTGATGTGCCCGACCTAGGGCGGCGTCAATTTATGAACCTCTTGACAGCGGGTGCAGCAGCGGGAACCGCCCTGGGAGCGCTATATCCGGTTGTCAAATATTTTATCCCCCCTTCATCAGGTGGCGCGGGCGGCGGCGTTCTTGCGAAAGATGCCGTTGGCAATGATATTGCTGTGGATGATTTCTTAGCAAGCCATGCCGTGGGCGATCGCGTCTTGGCCCAGGGATTGAAGGGCGACCCTACCTACATCGTTGTTGAGAGCAGCGAGGCGATCGCAGATTACGGCATCAACGCAGTCTGCACCCACCTGGGCTGTGTCGTACCCTGGAATAATGCAGAGAACAAGTTCATCTGCCCCTGCCACGGCTCCCAGTACAACGCAGAAGGCAAAGTCGTTCGCGGCCCTGCGCCTCTGTCTTTGGCCCTCGCCCACGCCAACGTCAACGAAGATGGGAAGATTTCGCTGACTCCCTGGACGGAAACCGATTTCCGGACAGGTGACAATCCCTGGTGGGCATAGATGAATGCCCGCCCTCACGTGATTTCTTTACGTGTTCTACTTTTACGATTCTGCTTACGATTCAGATATTAGTGATATCCATGAAGTTCAACGCCTGGTTCACTGTGAACACAATTGTGAAAAAGAGCCTAGTAAATGCCACTGTAGTCGTGCTTCTGGCATTTTCCGTCGTCGTCTCTGGTGCATTCATCGACTGCCAGCCTGCCGCTGCGTATCCCTTCTGGGCCCAGCAAGATTATGAATCTCCCCGCGAAGCAACGGGGCGCATTGTCTGCGCAAACTGCCATTTGGGAGCCATGCCGACTGAAATTGAAGTTCCTCAGTCTGTCCTGCCGGATAGCGTCTTCAAGGCAGTCGTCAAGATCCCCTATGACTTAGACACCCAGCAAGTGATTGCAACTGGCGACAAGGGTGGGCTAAATGTCGGTGCCGTTCTGATGCTGCCAGAGGGCTTTAAGCTGGCTCCTGAAGATCGCATTCCTGACGACATGAAGGAGGAAGTTGGGCCTAGCTATCTCTTTCAGCCATACAGCGAAACCCAGGACAACATTCTCCTGGTTGGCCCTCTCCCTGGTGAGCAGTATCAGGAAATCGTCTTTCCCGTGCTCTCACCTGATCCGTCAACGGACAAAAGGGTTTCCTTTGGGAAGTATGCCGTTCACGTTGGAGGCAACCGAGGCCGGGGACAGGTCTACCCCACTGGTGAAAAGAGCAACAATGCGGTTTATAATGCCTCTACTGCTGGCATGATCACGGCCATCGACAAGGGCGATGATGGGAGTTACGCTGTTACTATTCAATCTCCTGATGGCAAGTCTACGGTGGATACAATTCCCGCTGGGCCAGAACTCCTTGTGAATAAGGGTGATGAAGTGGCTGCTGGGGCGGCATTGACCTCTGACCCAAATGTCGGCGGATTTGGTCAGCACGACACCGAGATTGTTCTTCAAAGCTCTACTCGCGTTACGGGGCTGATTGCATTCCTGGCCGCAGTAATGGTCACTCAGATTATGCTTGTTCTGAAGAAGAAGCAGGTTGAGAAAGTCCAAGCAGCTGAGATGAGCTTCTAGGCGCTTAGTCTGACCAAAATTGAGTTTGTGTCCATCTCCACGACCTCCACGACTTGGTAAGCTTCTCAAATTCGCAACGAAAAAATAGGTGTTTGGGGCGTGCATCGCGCGCCCCAAATTTTTTTTCATTGCCAAGCCGTGTCAACAGGCAGATAGAATTATTCAGGTTGCTTGAGTTGAGCGCGATTGCTCACCCGCAAATGAATAGCGGTAATGCGGTAATGTGCCCAAATCCATTCAAATGGGTTTCTATGCCTCACCAAAAAGCGGCACAGGAAGCGCATCATCGCCGCGCCGCTCCAGCAAAATTTGGTTCAAGTTACTTAATTCTCGTTGCTTATCCGTTCGTAAGACATTGATAACCGCAGTGTTTTTGGCAGTTGCGAGTACAGAATATTCTGCTTCCACAGGCCGCAACCGAGTTGATAAGTAGCAGAGCGGACATGCACGTAACCTTCATCAGCTCTCACTGCTAGCCCCGGAGAGAGAGGTTGGGCCTTGCCAGAGAGGAAACACGTCACCTGCTCAGGGGTTTCAAGGAGGATGGCATTGCGGGTAATAGCTGAACCAAACCGCTGGAGGGCGGCAGTAGTAGGCTTAAGTACCCGACTGCCAGAGCGAAAGAGGGGCAGTCCCAGGGTTTGCATTGGGACAGAAGCAAGAATTGCTGACGATGGATCACAGTCCTGGTGAGCGAGCCAAAATTTTCCGGTTCCTCTTTGCCACAGACGGAGAGGAGCGATCGCCCCCTCATCAATGCCAAAGCAATCGCCCCACGCTTCCAGTACATCCTCCCGTTCGAGATAGTGGGGAGTGTCTTCTTGAGAATGAAACGAGTGCTGTTCGTCCATCAGGGATGACTGGCTTGGTGCGTCCGTGCGACGCAACCGGGCGACAAAAAACCCCCCCGTATCATTCAAATGGGGAAAATAGCGGTGGGCATGGGTCAGGTCTGATCGATAGGTTTTGCCGTGCCAGTGGATCACTCCCGGATGATGGTGCAACCCTTCAATGGAGAACGGCTCTACGACCGCGCGATCGCCCAGGACTGCATCCAGGACTGCTTCATTTTCCTCGGGCGCCAAGGTACAAGTGCTATAGACCGCGACACCGCCAGGTTTGACCAGATCAAGGGCGCGGTTAAGCAGTTGTTGCTGAACAGGAACTAGACGGGCGATCGCCTTCAGGGTTCGCGCCGCAGACCAATCCCGATGGGGATGTTTCCGCAGGGTGCCTTCGCCAGAGCAGGGCACATCCACCAGCACTCGATCAAAGGCGTGATTTGGTAGAGGGATGCTGCGCCCATCTGCATTCACAGTTGCCACGTTCAAGACTCCCATGCGAGCGATCGCACTCCACAGACTCCCCAACCGCCCTGCATTCCACTCATTGGCAACCACTACGCCCCTATCCGCCATTCGTAAGGCCATCTGCGCGGTCTTATTGCCTGGCGCTGCACACAAGTCCAGAACAGTTTCTCCCGGCTGTGGATCAAGGGCACAGACGGCAGCCATCGCAATTTCTTCCTGAATCAAATACCAGCCCATTCGATAGGGAATCGTATCCCCCGGAGATTTCCAGGTTTTGGAGCGGATGCCTCCGATCGACCAATCCACAGCTTCAAGCTCACGTTCCTGACCCGTAAGAACAGTGACTAAGTGATCAAAACGGGTTTTTAGGGGATTAACCCAAACACATGTCGGTAAAGGCTGTTGAGATACTGTCCACAGCGCCTCATCATTATTCACAAGCCTCGTGTAACGCGCGAGCAAATGATCCTTTGGAGGCTGCTGAAGCATTGTAAAAGTAGGGATACGAGGTTCTCGAATGCCATTCAATGGCTAGAGTAATGCACATTCCTAGTGCTCTGTCATTCCTTGAAATTAGGTAAATCCCTCCGGAACTTACCCTAATTTTTAATTTTGATGCTGCACTGGCCCCCCAACCATCAAATAGACCCACTAAATTGGCTGATAGTTCACAATGCGGGCAAATCCACCTGGCTCAAGGCTTGCACCGCCGACCAGTGCTCCATCAATCTCAGGCTGGGCCATAATTTCATCAATATTACCTGGTTTGACCGATCCCCCATATTGAATGGGTACATCTGCATTCTTCAACTGGTCACGAATCAATCCAATCACGCGATTCGCTTCCTTCGGTTCACAGGTATCTCCCGTACCAATAGCCCAGATGGGTTCATAGGCAATGACTAAACGGCTTTGATCAATTTCGACCAGAGCCTTTTCCAACTGACTGATGATATGACTCTCCGTTTCTCCAGCATCTCGCTGTTGCTTCGTTTCACCAATGCATAGGATGGGAACGATGCCACAGGCTTGCGCTGCTTTTAGTCTCAAATTAACCGTTTCGTTTGTTTCGCCAAAATACTGACGGCGTTCGCTATGGCCCACAACTGCATAGCGAACGCCAAATTCCTTAAGCATGATACCCGAAACTTCTCCGGTGTAAGCTCCAAAATCGTCCCAGTGAATATTTTGAGAACCGACCTTGACCCGGCTTCCATGGAGGCTTTTGGACAAAACAGGTAATGCCGTAAATGGAGCGCACAGGACAATCTCACGATTATCTGGGGTTTCAGTCAATTCAGGCAGAAACCCTTGCAGAAACTCCGATGCTTCTGCTTGGGTCTTATGCATTTTCCAGTTTCCGGCGATGATAATGTTGCGCACAGGCGATTGCTTCAGTTTTGTAAATGTGAACAGTGTAGGAGAGATTACATCCCGACAAGCATCCTATCCTTTAAGAGTACCTGAAGCAATCCTCATAACGCTGATGCAGCAATTCTCATTTGACAATGCGTTAACCCATTTCAATGGTCTTCTCTACTCGCCCGCAATTCATTTGCAGACGGAACTGACGAGTAATTCTGGCATGTTATCGGATTTACGTTAAACCAACGTTCTCACAACTCCGAAGTGCCCAACCGAAGTGCCGTGCATGAATGAATCGGGAACGACGCTGGAACTGACATCTGCACCTTGTCAGGCTAAATATCAAAGGCTTCCCGGTGGGAAAACCCAGATGCCAAATTGGATTTAGTCTATCAACCCAAAAGAAATCGTGCAGAGAGTCTGTACTCCTGAGGCTAAGACACTTCCACCTTGACCCAAAAGAGGAAATGGAAATATCAGCGACTTTTCAGCGACTTTATTGATACCACATCCGGATTCCAGCAGTTTCCCTGGAATATACCTTTAGAGGTAATGCTCATGAGGCTAGATGACAGTCGATGACATTCCCAGGTAGATGCGAACTTGTTGAGTAACCATGACATAGGCAAGAGCTCAATACTTCACGCTCTCTAAGTATTTAGAGCTAACAATGCCTTCGATTTACCCATAAACTTTTTTAAGATCAACATAAAATCTTTTAAAGCGCTTTTTCTCACGTTGCGACTGTGACATTGCGACTGTGACGTTGCGACTGTGACGTTGCATTAGTGACGTTGCGTCAGTAACGTTGCGTCAGAAAATCTCTAGTTAAGAGCTTTACAAAAATTTTATTGCTGTAATTTACGTATAACACGTAGCTCTTCAAAATTCAATCTAACGTAACGGTTTCCTATTAAATTTGCCTAAATCTTATGATTCTGGGTCAAATATTTTTTGGGGAGATGGCGCTTTAGCTCGAAACCTCTCCCAACACGACTTGGCAAAGTTCTCAAATTCACAAGGAAAGAATAGGGGTTTGGCGCGCGCGGAGCGCGCCTCAAACCCCTATTCTTTCCT
>CAYXJG010000149.1:0-11413 GCA_964465285.1 uncultured bacterium | reverse complement strand
CAACGCAAAAATAGGGGTTTGGAGCGCGCTCCGCGCGCCCCAAACCCCTATTTTTGCGTGAAACTTGCCAAGTCGTGTATTGGCAGATCCCTAAACGCTTATCAGGTGTTTGATGGCTCTTTCTGCAACATCTGCGTATCGGACTTCTCCACTCAAAATTTGAAGCATCCGCATAGATGCAGAGGGGCGCTTGATACCGAGGGTGTAGGCCACTTTGGGAAACCGATAGAAGGCTTGGGCGAGCCGCTGTGCCCACACTAAATCTGCTCCCCATTCCTGGGCGATCGCATTTGTGTATCCGTCAAGGGCATTGATATCGCCTCCTAATGCCTGGTCAATATGCTCCGCTGCTTTCATGCCGCTGAACAGGGAAGGGCGGATACCTTCAGCCGTGAAGGGGTCAACGATGCAGGCTGCTTCTCCGGCCAACACAGCATGGTCTGTGTGAAGGCGCTGATTTCCATTCCACAAGCTGAGGGGATGGCCGTACTGCTGTGTTTCCGAGAGTGACACCCCAAACATCTGCGCATAGTCCGTGAGAATCTTTCGAAAATCCTGGGGCTGTCCTCCTCGGAAGGTGCCGATGCCAAGAGAATATCCATCTGCCTTTGGAAAGTTCCAGATATACCCATTCTTAACCATGCCAAACTCAAAATGAACAGGCTCATTGACGTTGACCTCGACTGCGGCCTCTGCTTCCAAGGCTCCCGCGAAATGTCGCTTGCGTTTTGTAAATCCTAGCCACCGTGCCATCGGCCCCTTCGCCCCATCAGCAGCAATGACATACCGCCCCTCAAACGTCTGGTGGGCGGTTTCTACATGCCAGCGATCGCCCTCAAACCGAATACCTGTGACCTTGGTGCTGTCCTTTAGCTCTGCTCCCTGCCACTGGGCGTGCTGCACCAGGAAATGATCGAACTGATCCCGGCGCACCATCCAAATCGGCTGCATATCACCAACGGATACCTCGATACTGTCGCCCATGTTCCAGGTGTAGCGGAGATGGGTTGCCTGAAAGGAGACAGCGGGGGAAAAATCAAAGTCAAACCATTCAGCAACCTGGGGTGATACGCCCCCTCCGCAGGGCTTGTAGCGGGGAAGGGACTCTTTCTCCAGGATGAGAACCGAACGACCTTGCTTTGCCAAGTGGTAGGATGCTGCTCCGCCTGCTGGCCCAGAGCCGACAACGATACAGTCGTACATAATCGCTAGCAATAGAAGAAATGAGCTGTGGGGATGATGCGAGTAACCCATCCCTTATTGGGTCGTACACTTCGGTTTTGCGTGAGGGGAATCCTGCACACAGCACAGGATTTTCCCGTTCGAAAGTTAAAGGTGTCGCCTGTGGCAGTATATCTCAGCTTAATCCGAAAACCCAGTCAAGCTTCAATTCAGCAGCAATTCTCATTTTGGGAAACTTCGCGCCCTATAGGCGCTCACTTGTCTATGTTTAAGGGGCAAAAAGGTCGCCTTAGGCGACCTTTTTGCCCCATTGAATTCCATATTGAGAATTGCTGTCAATTCAGCTTTACAATTATTGCCGCTTATAAAACGGCTTTTTCACGACGGATGCCGAATAGGTTTTGCCCCGAATCTCGACGTCTAGGGATTGCCCAATTTTGCCGAGGGAAGCAGGCACGTAGGCCAGGGCAATTGGATAACCCAGGGTAGGGGATAGGGTGCCGCTGGTGACTTTACCCACTGGGGTTCCCTGGTGGAGGACAGGATAGCCGTGGCGGGCGATCGCCCTGCCTTCCATCTGTAATCCCACAAGCTTTCGGGGTGCGCCGTCTTGTTTTTGCGCTTCAATGATTGACCGTCCAACGAAATCTCCTTTGTCCCCCAGGTGAATCAACCAATTCAGCCCTGCTTCAACGGGAGTCGTTGCATCATCAATGTCGTGCCCATAGAGCGCCATTGCAGCCTCCAGCCGGAGGGTGTCGCGGGCACCCAGGCCGCAGGGGGTGACGCCCAGATCAAGGAGCGATCGCCACAGGTGTTCGCCGGTCTCTGGATCGACCATCACCTCGAAGCCATCTTCCCCGGTGTAGCCTGTACGTGCCAAAAAGCCAGGCTTGCCTAGCACAGTGCCCATCAGGTGCCCAAACCGGGAGATTGCGCTCAGGTCTTCATCCACAGTTTTTTGAAGCCGGGCGATCGCCTCGGGCCCCTGCACGGCAATCAGCACGTTATCGCGGGACACATCCTGAAAGGAGACCGTATCGGCATTGAGGTGATTGAGCAGCCAGTCCCGGTCTTTGACGGTGGTCGCAGCATTGACAATAAGCTTCACCTGCTCGGTGCCAGCATCATTCGTGCCTTCGTCGTACACGATGAGGTCATCCACAATCCCCCCCCTTTCATTGAGCAGAACGGTGTATTGGGCGTTCCCAGGAGTGAGACGGCTCAGGTCAGACGGAACAAGGGACTGAAGCTGGGCGATCGCCCCTGCCCCCGTCAGCACGAACTTTCCCATGTGAGAAATATCGAACATTCCGGCTTGGGTACGGACTGCATGGTGCTCTGGCTTGATGCCGCTGTACTGGACAGGCATCTCCCACCCTGAAAATGGCGTCATCCGGGCTTTTTGCTGACGATGCAATCCGTATAGCGGTGTTCTTAAAAGGGGTTGCTGGTCTTTTTTAATTTCTGTTGCCACTCCGTACCTGTTCCTATTACCTGTTCCTATTACCTGTTCCTATTAAGACTGACGACTGACACCTTAAGAAACGAGGACTAAATAACTTGAACCAAATGCTAGTGGGGCGGCGCGACGATGCCGCGCCGCCCCACTAAAATTGAATTTGATTTAATCTTTGTTCATTAGGGGCATCCGAAACCACTCCACAGGGTTTCAGACAGGTTCTAAGGCGTCAACATATATAGCGCTGTGCAAGCGCATTCAGTACAGTTTGTTGAATGGCGGCGCTCTGCGCCGCCATTCAACATATTTGGGTGTGCTGAACCAATTGCACACCGCTATAACATTATGAGGCATAGGCTGAATTCCTCAGATTGAACATGGGCAAGTTGCCGGGTCAATCTCCTTAGCAAAACTTCATAAATCATCTATTATTTGTCTAAGTCGTTCCCCCGTTGTTCCACTCACTCAGGAGATATTTAACATGGCAACTGAAGATCAGCGCAAGAAGCAAATTATGGAGCATCTAGCCCGGAGTACAGGGCAATTCGTCAAGCGGTCAGCGAATGCAAGCAGTAGCGATCGCAAGCAGCAGGTCATGGATCACGTTCGCCGTACCCGAGGGTAATACCAAATCTGTTTGCCTAACCCCTAAGAAACCAAAAGGCAGCGCGCGAAGCGTGCTGCCTTTTGGTTTAGTGTCGCTTTCAGCGACGTTTCTACTGGGACAGTGAGTCAAGGCGCTCCATATAGCGACTCTCAAGCAAAAACACACCTTTCGTCAACCGAACATTCCAGTCATTGCCCGAGCGTCGATCTAAAATAGTGCCCTCTTCCCCAAGTGTGATCACATCAGGGGGGCGCAGCATCGGCATGGGGTCGGCGGTTTTCACATAGGGAGGCCGTTCAACGATGCGGACGCGATCGCCCACGGATAGCGGCCGCAAACCATCGGGGGTCGTGGATGGCTGCTTCTGCGTCTGGTCTGTCGTGTCTTCATCGGTCATTGTGCTCCTCCTTATGGAATTGCTTGACGGGGCACCTCTCTAGGAAACCCTGTTAAGGAGCCTGCCATACTCGTCCATGATAATAATCTACATCAGCATCGGGATCGGGAGCCTGTCCATTGTGGTCGTGACTATGATCGTGACCGTGACTATGATCGTGACCGTGATTATGACCATGGTTGTGTCCATGATTATGACCGTGGCTGGAGGGGTGATCATGGCTGTGGTCATGGCCGTGGCTGCCTTGACTTACCGCAAAAAGCCGGAACTTGCACATCTCACAGTTCATTTGGACAGTGCCCCGCTGAGTTTCAATTTCTCGCTCCCGTAACACTTCCATTAGCTTAGGGTGGACGCCCATCTCAGGCAGACATGTAATGTCGATATGAGGCAACTGCTCCTGATGCTGGGCACTGATGTCCTGAATCTTTTTCATCAGCGTCCCGGTAAACAGAAAGTAGGGCAGCACGATGATTCGCTTTGGGTTATAGAACTGTGCTCGTCGGAAACCTTCGTCTAACCGGGGATGGGTGATGCCAATGAAGCATACTTCTACCGTGTTGTATTGACTGCCTTCCCACAAAAGCCGAGCTAGCTTGTATACGTCTCCATTGGCGTCGGGATCGCTAGCTCCCCGACCGACAAAGAGTAGAACCGTGTCTTCCCGAGCAATACCGTTGGGATTGTGTGCTGGGCGGTCGAGCTCATCCAGGCGCGATCGCCACAGATTCAGAATGGCAGGGGTGATGCCGAAATGTCGCCCATAGTGAAAGGTGACGTTCGGATGGCGCTGCCGTGCCCGGTCGAGTTCGTTGGTCACATCAAACTTGTTGTGGCGGGCAGCGAACAGCAAAATCGGCAACACAGACAAATCGGTGTAGCCCTGCTCCACGCACCGATCCACCCCCTGTTGAATCGTAGGTTCCGTCAGTTCCAGAAAACAAGGCACCACCGGACGTGACGTGTCCTGTTTCTGATATGCCGTGGCAAAGTCAAGTAAGCGCTGTCGTCCATCTGCATCACGGCTCCCATGCCCCACCAGCAAGACGGGCCGTTGAGTCAGCAGGGGCGGCAGAGCACTTTTCCCGTCTAAGTTCTCAGTTTGATCAGATGCTTCGGAATGTCCCCCAGAGAACATTGAGGATGAAGACGATTCCTGAAAGTCTTGAATTGGACTAGAAGTAGAAGTAATGGTCATGAATTGGACTCCGTTCCCGTGCGACGCGGGAAATAGAGTGAAAACATCTGGACTGGCATTCTGGCTAACGACTGGATTTCATCCTAGAGTCGATCACAGCTGCGGCACAGCATCGGAATTTTTCAACAGACCCAGTTTCAACTATGGATACTGGAGAGTGAAAGCACCGAATTTTCCCAGTTCAGAATGGTTCACGTGTGCTCCGTTATCTTAAGCTTGAGAAGGACAACCCAGCAATGGCACCCCCCCGCATTCTGATTGTTTGTAACGTATGCTTATTCCGCTCAGCCGCAAAACCTTCGAAAATATCGTTCCTTTCGCTGCTACCTCTAGCCAATACCGATATTGCTGGGGGAAGCCTGCCGATGCCCTGCGGCGTCTCCTCATCTCCATCGCCGGGGTCTTTGGAATCTTGCTCCTAAGGTTTTTCTTCGGGGAGTCATTTGATGTGCCCTTGTTTGTTGCTGGAGCGATGATAGTTTGCTACTGGCTTTGGGCACCCGTTTACTTTGCGACCCAGCGCAACCGAGAGTACCGAAGCTACGAGTTTAGCGGTTTTTGGTCGGGAGAGGTGATTGATAAATTTGTGACGGAAGAACTGACAGGGACCCAGGAAACGGTGGACAAAAAGGGGGAACTCGTGGTCATCGAGAACCGCGAACGGCGGCTCACCCTTGAAGTCGGCGACGAAACAGGCTTCAGCGCTAGAATAAAGGTCCCCCTTAAGCGAGAGCATCGAAATATTCGGGTTGGCGACTGGGCAGAGATGTTAGTGCTCTCCAATCGCCCTGACCTCTCCAGAATCATGAAAATCACCGATGTGTATGTGCCAGATGCCAACCTCTGGGTCAGTGACTATCCCTATCTTCGGCGAGACGCCTTCAAAGAGGTCAGCAAACGCATCCGCCGAGAACATATATGACCGTTTATGACCGTTGCATATCCTGACCGTCACTGATGTCGGTCGCTGATGTTAATCGCTGATATTGTGAGTTCACCCAATTAATCTATGAGTGATAGCAGCCAAGGGTACAAGGTTGTCGCCGACAACCGACAGGCCCGATACCAGTACGAAATTTTAGAAACCTACGAAGCGGGCATTGAGCTGTTGGGCACAGAGGTGAAGTCCATCCGGGAAGGTCGTGTGAACCTGCGGGATGGCTTTGCCCAGGTGCGCGATGCTGAGGTTTGGCTGCAAAATGTCCATATCTCCCCGAGCAAAAATACTAGCCAGTTCTTTAATCACGATCCCCGCCGCAACCGCAAGTTGCTGCTCCACCGGGACGAAATTCGTAAACTCATTGGTAAGACGGAGCAGAAGGGCTTAACTCTCGTGCCTCTGAAAATGTATCTCAAACGGGGGTGGGTGAAGGTAATCCTTGCCCTAGGACGAGGCAAAAAGCTTCATGACAAGCGGGAATCGCTGAAGCAGAAGCAGGTGAAGCGAGAAGTTGAACGGGCACTGAAGCAGTACTAGACCACAATTCAGTTGAGGGCTGAATGCTTTACTTTAGAGCAATCTAAACCTCGAATTGGAAGGATTCCAGAGACTACTCCCTATGATGAACTACGGTCCGCTGAAAAATTGCTCCCTATCACTCATTCCCCTGTTACTCATTGTGGCTAGAGGCAGTATGGTTGAAGGTGCGACAGCAATTCTCATGATGAAAATTTAGGGGCAAAAAGGTCGCCTGAGGCGACCTTTTTGCCCCTAAATCTATACAGGCGAGCGCCTACAGGGCGCGAAGTTTCCCAAAATGAGTATTGCTGAAGGTGCGAATGGATAGCACGTATGATCGAGATTATCGATAATATAGTAGTTTCAAATGAAGAGGTCATGTCAAATGAATGGTAGCTGATCGCCATGGCGTGCAAGCCTGATCGCCACCCTCCTTCATTTGATGACGCCTGTGCAAGCGCGATAGTGCAACTGATTAGGACACGTTTAGTTTCAATATGCAGCCAACCGACCCTAGCAAGTTTACCGATGATGCCTGGGACGCCATCGTCGAGTCTCAGGATGTAACCCGCCGATTTAAGCAGCAGCAGCTAGAGGTCGAGCATCTGGCGATCGCCCTGTTGGAACAGGAGGATGGACTCGCCTCGGTCATTCTGGAAAAAGTGAATGCTCCCACTGATCGACTCCAGCAACAGCTTGAGGCGTTTACCCAGCGTCAGCCCAAGGTATCTGAGGTTGATCAACTATACCTAGGGCGCTATCTTGATCGCCTGCTTGATCGAGCCGAAGAAACGCGGCAGACGGAGAAAAATTCCTACATCTCTGTTGGGCACTTACTTCTGGCGTTCTCGAAAGATGAACGGGTAGGCCGTCGCCTCTGTCGCACCCTCAACATTGACCTGATGCAGCTTGAAACGGCAGTGAAAGCCACCCGCAAAAGCCGTAAAAAGCCCCAGCAAGACGAAGAACCCGAAGAAACTGCCCTGGAAAAATACGGGTGGGACTTGACCGAACAGGCAAAGATGGGCAAGCTTGACCCTGTTATTGGGCGAGATGAAGAGATTCGCCGGGTTATTCAAGTCCTCTCCCGTCGCACCAAAAATAATCCTGTGCTGATTGGGGAACCTGGAGTGGGCAAAACAGCGATCGCCGAAGGGCTGGCCCAGCGAATGGTGAATGGTGATGTTCCTGAGTCCCTCAAAAACCGTCAGTTGATTTCCCTAGACATGGGTTCTCTGGTTGCTGGGGCGAAGTATCGGGGCGAGTTTGAAGATCGTCTCCGCAGTGTTTTACGAGAAGTGATCAGTGCTGAAGGCAAGATCGTCTTGTTCATCGACGAGCTGCATACCGTTGTTGGGGCGGGGGCAGGGCAGAGCAATATGGATGCCGGCAACCTGCTCAAGCCTATGCTTGCCAGGGGTGAGCTCCGCTGCATTGGCGCTTCGACCATGGACGAGTATCGCAAGCACATTGAGAAAGATGCGGCACTAGAGCGGCGGTTTCAGCAAATTTATGTAGGCCAGCCCAGCGTCGAAGCCACTATCTCCATTTTGCGGGGATTGAAAAACCGATATGAAGCTCATCACGGTGTCCAATTCACCGATGCCGCCTTGGTCGCAGCCGCAACTTTGTCGGATCGGTATATCACTGACCGCTTTCTGCCTGATAAAGCCATCGATTTGATTGATGAGGCTGCGGCAAAGCTGAAGATGGAAAGCACCTCCAAACCAGAGGAGTTGGAAAATCTCGATCGGCGGCTGATGCAGCTTGAAATGGAAAAGTTGTCCCTCGAAGGAGAAGGCGATCAGGCTGGGTTCCCAGGAGGATATCACCCCCCCAAAGACAAGCTTGAGTCGATAGAGCAGGAGATTCAGCAACTCCGAGAGCAGCATCAGGAACTCAACGCTCAGTGGGAATCTGAGAAGGGAATGCTGGAAGCCGTTAAAACCCTTCGGGATGAAGAAGAGCGCCTGGGACAGCAGATTCGAGAAGCGGAACGGGACTACGATCTGAATACCGCAGCCCAGCTCAAGTATGGGCGGCTCGAAACGGTTCAGCGAGAGCGTGAAGACAAGGAAGCAGCATTAGTCGAATTGCAGGCTCGCGGATCAGCCCTCCTACGAGAGCAAGTTATCGAAGCCGATATTGCGGAGATCGTGGCGAAGTGGACAGGCATCCCTGTAAATCGCCTGCTGGAATCAGAACGCAAGAAACTTCTCCAGCTAGAATCCTTCCTCCATCAGCGGGTTGTGGGACAGCAGAATGCAGTGTCTACCGTCGCGGCTGCTATCCGTCGAGCACGGGCGGGAATGAAAGACCCAGGACGCCCCATCGGTTCTTTCCTGTTTATGGGGCCAACGGGGGTCGGCAAGACAGAATTAGCGCGCACGCTAGCAGAGTCTCTTTTTGACTCTGAAGACGCCTTAATTCGGTTGGATATGTCGGAATATATGGAGAAGAGTGCTGTCATGAGAATGATTGGTGCTCCACCTGCTTACATCGGCTACGAAGAAGGGGGACAGCTTTCAGAGGCAATCCGCCGTCGCCCATATTCGGTACTTCTACTGGATGAGGTTGAAAAAGCCCATGCTGATGTGTTCAACATTCTTCTTCAGGTATTGGATGATGGTCGATTGACGGATTCCCAGGGCCATCTGGTGGACTTCCGGAACACCGTCATTGTTATGACTAGCAACATCGGCAGCGACCACATTTTGGATGTGGCGGGTGACGACTCTCGTTATGAAGATATGCGTTCCCGCGTTATGGTGGCACTGCGATCGCACTTCCGCCCTGAATTTCTCAACCGGGTTGATGATATTATCCTGTTCCATCCCCTTGGCAAGTCGGAACTACGGGAAATTGTAGGTATCCAGCTCAAGCGCGTTCATCGCTTGCTGGCAGACCAAAAGATGACCCTCGACATTAGCCCCGCTGCCCAAAGCTACATCGCTGATGCAGGATATGATCCGGTATTCGGGGCGCGGCCGCTGAAGCGGGCGATTCAGCGGGAAATTGAGAATCCCCTGGCAACCAAGATTCTCGAAAACACGTTTGTCGAGGGCGACACCATTCTTATTGATGTCAAAGATAAAGCGCTGTCCTTCAGTAAGAAGCTGGATTTGGTTTCTAAGGATGAAAACGCTCAGGGCACAAAAAATACGGACGATGATGTTGACTGGCGATCGCCCGCTACCGCTCTCTAGCCTTCATCGTTTTTTCTGTCGCCTTTGCCTCCGGCAACGCTCTTCGACTCTCCTGCTGACGTTTAATGGGGTGGCATCGACGACTCGACCATAATCACCTCAGGGGTGGCAATCGCCTCAGGTACAACGTACTGTTTCTGGTGCTGAGATTCATTTGGCAGTGATTGGCCAACGTTGAACATAGATCTGAGGTCGTCAAACATTTGGGGAAGATCAAGAGGCAGATCAAAAGGAATATCGAATGATTCCAACTGGGCTGCCGACTGGCTATGGCTCGCCCAAATCAGCCCCCCTGTAGCGCTTGCCATCAAAGCAGCATATCCGATGTAGAGATGAGCCGGACGAAATACGTTTCTACGGGATGCGGCAGAACGAGACGAGGCTGCGGGAATGCGAGTGTAACGCAGAGGAATATCGGTTGACTTTGCTGGTTGTTGAGGAAGCAACTCCATCAGGGAGTCGTACTCCACCCCTACGACGCGAGCAACTTGACGGATAAACCCTTTGACATAAATTTCTTCTGGCAATCGTTCCAAGTTTCCGCTTTCGATGGCTTCTATCTGATGGATCCCGACTTTGGTTTGCTCATGCACCTGCCGGAGGGTCAGTGATTTTTCCAACCGTGCTTGCTTCAGCTTGATGCCAATCTCCTGATACGCCTGCCCCGATGCGTCATGGGTCGTTTGCCTCTGTGATTTCCGCTGTGTGAATGGACTCCTAGGCTGTGCTGATGCATTCGATGATTTAAGCGGTAGAGATGCATTAGGGGATGTTGTTTGATCTAAGGGGGTGACGTGAGCTGAGGGGGTAACGTGAGCTGGAGGGGTGACTTGGCCTGAAGGAGCAGAGGAAGCAGAGGGGGCGATCGCCTCTGCATTTTGCTTGAATACTGTATTTGATTGCGCCCGGGGTTGCTTTTGGGGTTTTCTCTGTAATGCAGGAGAATGAGTCGCGGAAGGCACAGGGTCAGAGCTATGCTCAGCGATACTCTGAGACGCCCGATCGGTTCTCCGGTCGGCCATCGCAGGCGTTTCCATCAGCATATCCGCTGACGGATATCCAGTGGATGAGCCTTGCGTTGAGCCAGTCGATGCTGAATCGCAGGAAGAACGATGCTGATGCTCTCTATAATCGATGGGGGAGAGAGGAGACACGTGTTCCCCGTGAGAAGGTTTGTTCCTGAGACAATTATCTAAGCGATTATCCTGAGAGGAATCGAAGGCATGGCCCTGATTGTGATGCTGCTCCGCTCGATGCTGGGGCTGCTGAGGAGATAGCGCATCCGACTGATGCGGCGTTTCTTCGGCATGAAACTGATTCACAACTTGGCGCAGTGTTAATCGAATGGCCTCGCGGCCAATGGCCTTGATGAGAAGGTTGACCCATTTTGGAGCATGTCCGAGGCGCTTTTGCAGTCCTTCAAATGCTTTTTGATAAACTTCGCTTTGACAGAATTCTGCTTCAACCTGGTTAAAGAGCGATCGCAAATCATCATGGGAAATAACAAGCTTTGAGTTTTGAGCCCCTGATAGACAGTATATTGCTGACTTTGTCACCTTCCTGGCCTCCATGACTAAGGGTCAAAGATTAAATAAAAGCCAATTTTAGTGGCGCGGCGATACCGCGCCACTAAAATTGGGTTCAAATTATTTAATTCTCATTCCTAACTAGACCAACACCGTTAAATCATGCTGAGTCGTGCTCACATGAATGGTGCAAACCTAGAGCATTCAATGTACTTATCTACCCCTTTCCAGAGCCGTTAGCCTGTTCCGGACGAGATTCGGAAAATACTGATTGGGAGTGAGCGCATGGGACTCACGAACTGCTAGAGGATACCCTGCCACCGGCTGCGCTTAGGGACTTGCAAGAAAATAAAGTACCCGGAAAAGAGCAGCGGGC
>CAYXJG010000148.1:0-11512 GCA_964465285.1 uncultured bacterium | reverse complement strand
GCGCGCCCCAAACCCCTGTTTCTTCGTGAAACTTGCCAAGTCGTGTTGATCTGGAAAGCTCAAGACATAGTCTACTGTGGCAAAACCATGCCATCTGCGCAACAGGCACAAGACTATCTCCGATGGGTTCCGCTGCTGAATGTTTGGCGTGATTCACTCATTCAATGCTGCGAGCGATTTTACTGGGGCGATAGATGCGAAGCTTCCAGACCATCATCATGAGTGAGGCGAGTGTTTGGGTGATGCGTCTTTGTCGGGGGCAATCGCCAGTAGCAGTCGGCTCAGGGTTCGTCCATCTTCCAGGCGATAGAGGGTACATTCACCGCCCAGTTCTTGCATGAGGGATTGGCAAATGGCTATATGCAGTCCTGGTGGGCTCTCTAGGGCAGAGGGAGCCAGCAGGTCTTCGGAGCGACCTTCATGCAATTCTTCAAGTAAGCGGGGTTCAATGGTGCCGTGGTCGGTGATAGAAAGCTCTAGCCAGTGAAAATCGAGGGGGCGACACCAGATGTCGATACGTCCATTGGGGGGCGATCGCCGACAGGCTGCCGACAGCAGCTCATGGAGAACAAACTCAATTTTCGCAATATCTCCTCCAATCGCCAAATTGCTGTCATTATGCACCTGAGACCAGAGTTGACGCTGTTTAATCAGACTCTCAACTCGCTCCATTGCCCGTTTTAAGAGTGATACAAGGGGCATTGTTCTATACTCCGTCTGGAGTCGCCACTGCTCACGCTTGAGAACCGGAGCAGCGGTCACCAGCATTTGCCCAAGTTGACGAATAATTTGGTGATAGCGCATGCTGGCAAGGGCATCTTTTTGGTGGCTAAGTTCATTTAGTCGGCGCACATTCACCGTCAGGCTACGGCAGAACTCTTCAATGCGCCGTTGCTTATACCAGTTCAGGCGTTCGAGCTTTTCCCGATGGATTGACAGCATTTCAGTCAGCAGAAGGTAGCGGCGAGTCCATGCGAGTTGGCTTCCTAGAATTTCCATCACGTTAAGGTGCCGCTCTGACCAGAAGCGATCCGCCGTATCCGCCACGATGAGAATGCCAGTAGGCTCATGCTCCGGTGCGGTACGCAGAGCCATTGAAAGAATTTGACCAATACCAGACCCGCTCAGCCAGTGGCGAGTTTCTGGAGTGAGATGGTCAACGCTGAGTGCCAGAATGCTGTCGGTGTCGAGAGTTCCTTGAATGAGTAGGTCGGTATGAATGGACGTTACCACATCGGACGCCAGGGCAAATTTATTGTCTGTTACAGCAGCAGCAACCACCCGCGCATCCTGACGCCCTGCCTGCCAGGAGATGAGGGTTGCCAGGGGAGCTTCCAGCAAGTTGGCAATGTGCTGCATGGCTGCTTGTTCAAGCTGGTCGAGATGATGGCTCTGCTGCATTGCCAGTAGCCCCCACTGAATCGCCTGATAGAAGCCCTCCTGCTGCTGGGTTTCTGCGTGGAGTTGCCACTGGCGTAAGATGAGGCCAATTTGCTGGCCCACGGCACGGATGAGGTCACGCTCAGCGCGGCTCCAGGTACGGGCGATGGTGTGCCCAACGATGACGAGCCCCTCCAGCGGATTGCCGATGGATGCATTGCAGACCAGGAGCGATCGCAACCCTAAATCTAGAAAGTCATCTCGCCACGCAATAAGCTTAAGCGCATCTTCCAGGTCTTCGATACCGACGGCTTCCTGGCTCCGCTCTAGCATCTGCCAATCGATATCGTTCAGGTGATCCAATTGTTTGGAAATCATCCGCTGCCGAGATGCTGGATTTTGATAAGCAACAGAGAATTTTTCCTGATTGCTGTTGTAAGTGAGCACAAAAAAGCGCTCTACATTCAGCCGTTTGCAGAGGTTTTCGGCGCAACTGTCCAGGGCTTTTTTCCAGTCTTCGTGGCTGTAGATGGCGCGTGCCACTTCTCCCACCAATGCCTGGTCTAACTTTGCCTGATGAACCGCCTTCTCCGTTTCTTCTAGGGGAGCCACAAGGGCAATGAGCTGTGCAGCTGCCCGCATAAAAGTTTTTTCCTCCTCTAACCAGATTCGAGGGCCATCTGTCGAAAGCGCAATAAAACCAAGTAATTCATCCTGGAACAGAATGGGAGTTGCCAGGAGAGACTGACCCTGGACGTAATGCATCAGGCGGCCTGTAATGCCTGTTTTAAGGGCGCTGTTAACTTCGCTGATAGAGATGATCTGGTCAGCAGTCATTGCTTGGTAAAAACTGTTGATTTCCTGGACGGCAATATCAGCGCCTTTGTGTGTCGAGCGCTTTCCATGGTGAGCACTGGCACGGTTACCGGCTTGGCTGGCGCGCAGCCAGAAAAAGCGGTTTTCAGGCTCAAACCAGTAGATATTTGTGTGGTTGACATCAATGAATTGATGAGTTTCCTGGGCGATGGTATCCAGGCGCTGGTCGATCGTCGGGAGCGATCGCAGTCTACTCAGCAACGTCAGCAGCGGGTCAGTTGTCTTCTTGGCTTCCAACCGTTGCCGATCCTGGCGGATCTGATGAAGGCAGTAGGCAAATTCTCCAAACAGAATCGACAATCGCGATTTCTCCTCAGATTGGGGCGAAACACCCCATAGGGCAGATCCCAGCAAGACGACTCCCAGGCACTTCTCCTGATGCCGCAAGGGAAAAATAATGCTCCCCTGGATATTATGTTTCTGAGCCGCTTTACGCCATCGACCTGCCCGCATTTCTTCTCGGAGGTCTGGTACGCCAACGGGTCGTTGCTGAATCACCACCTGCTCTAAAATGTCTCCAGGCTCTAGCGTGTGGGTCTGGTTTAGCAAAGAAGTGTCGCTAGAGGAGGCAACACCACCTTGACCCACGATGCAGTGTTTTACTGCATCATATAGGCCAACCCAGATCAGCACATAGTCAAATTCTGCTCGAAGGTAGTCCAGGGCAGCATCGGTCAATGCGGTTTCGCTGGCTGCTTCACGCAGCGATTGGAGCGATCGCCCCAGGGCAACGAGCCGCTTATCAAAGATGGACGCCGCTTTTTGCACAGTCATGCTCTAAACACTCTCATCCTGTCTGGAGTTATTGCACCTCATCATCATTCAGCAGAAATCCATCACCCATTTCCTATACAGGCTTATTTCCGTTCAGCGTTTGTTAGTTCAGCATTTTTAAAAGATATAGACATTCAGGAACAAGGATTAAATAAAATCTAATTTTGTCAGGACGGCGCGGCATCGCCGCGCCGTCCTGACAAAATTTGGTTCAAGTGACTTAATTCTCATTCCTAACCATCAGCTTACCCCGCTGGGAATGTGCTCTTGCAAGAATGCCTGAGAAAACGACGTTTTCTTTCACTTTCTTACAACGGGCATAATCTCATCCATAAAGACAGACACGAGTCTGCCACGAATCGTTTGCCAGGCGAACGCCTAGGCGATGATGCTTCGATGGACTACTTGCGTCTGTCACAGGGAATATGGAGCTTTATCTGGTCATTCACCCCAAGGGCCTTAGCCCATTAAAAACCAAATATGCAGCTCTGTGCTGCCAACTGCAAGGACGGCGCAGGGCTGCATGGGTTTTATAGCTGATTGCGCTCATCTGCCTAACCCCTAGGGATTTCCAGGTTCTTCAGTCTAACCTGCTCAGAGCTTGATTTCAAAGCAAGGAAACAATGAGCGCTGTACTTAGGGATCTGTGGCTAAAAAAGATACCGGAAGAAAAGAGCAGCGGGCGCAGCCCGCTGCTCTTTTCCGGGTACTTTATTTTCTTGCAAGTCCCTTAGGGCTCTAAGATTAGTGTTCGTCGGGGCTGAAGACCACTCCTCGGAAGATTTTAGGAATTACGCAGGTCATACACTTTTTAAGGAGAAGGTTGAAATAGCTTTTCAAGACGTTTTTGAACCCAGGCGACGGGATTGCGATCGTACTCGGAAGGGTTGAGCAGGCCCAGCTTCTCAAGCTGCCGCCCCTGGGCTTCGAGTTCTTTTCGATGACGTCCCATCGCATCCACAATCAAGTCATAGAGACGGGGTTGGTCTTTAAGCAATTTGCGAAAGCCAGGGGGATTGATCGCAAAGACAGTGGTTGCTTCCTGGGCCTGGACGGTGACCGTACGCGGCACGCCCAGCATCAGCGAAAACTCACCAATGAACTGTCCGGCTCTGACGATGGTGACCTGGTCACTACCGTCGATGGAGTAGAAGGCGCTACCGGACAGAACGATGTAGAAGGCATCTCCTGGATCGCCTTGCTGGTAAAGGACTTCAGAAGGTTGCAAATGGCGGCGGTGACCGATTTCAACGAGTTTCTTAAGTTCTAGTTCGGTGCAATCCTGAAAATACGGGATTTTTCGCAGCAAGTCACGGGCAGGAATGGGCTTCGTCAGTTGATCCATGTGGGCTGCTGGCGGCTGGTGTAATGCGGCGTGTTCCTCGTAGCTACTGGGCGATGACTGCACAACGATTGCCGGGTTCCGTTGCCACAGGTCAAGCCGAGGAGAGGCCAACCGCAGGCCGTGCTGCCGTAGATTTTGTTCAATAATGAAGCGGAGGGAACTTTCGGTAATGAATTTTTTATCGATTTGCTCGACCCAGATCCACAGGCTAAAGTCCAGGGAATTTGGCCCGAATCCCGTGAAATAGACTTCGGGGAGATGTTCAAAGGATACACTTTCTTCCAGATAGGCAGAGTCCATCAGCACTTCGATGACCAGCACGGGGTCGCTCTCATGGGTGACGCTAACGGGTATAGAAACCCAGCCTTTGGTGTCGCTGTAGGTCCAGTTAATCACCTGGTTAGTAGTGAGATAGCTGTTAGGCAGAATGATGTGGCGCTGGGTGATAGTACAGATGACTGTGGAGCGCAGGGAAATATCGACGATATACCCCGATAGCCCCTCCCATTCGATAAAATCGCCGACCTTAAGCTTTTGTTCGAGCAGGATAGTGATACCGCTGGTGAAGTTTTTGGTGAGTTCCTGGAGGCCAAAGCCGATGCCAATGCCGAGGCTTCCTGCAATGAAGGCGAATGAAGCAAAATTGATGCCAATGCTTTGCAGAAGCATGATGCAGAGGAGAATGCCTATACCATAGCTGGTCAGGGTGGCGATCGCCTCTCGCGTTCCCCGCTTAAACCCCAACCGCGCGAAGATTTGCTGGGATAAAAGATGCCGAAGGGTGAAGGCCACCACCAACGAAATAAACAACACCAGCAAGAATTGGGCGATCGCCCCCAGCGATAATTCACTGCTGCCAATTCGGATAAGGGGGCGGTCAAAAATTGAGCTAATGGTTTTAAGAAATATCGTCATGGACGAAACAGCACAGGGATAGAAAGCCTAACCGTAGACCTTTGATAATAATGCTGTGCGCTTAGGCTAGGCACAGTCGTATGGGGCACGGTGCGCCCTACACCACCACTTTTGTACTTAACGCAATTACACGCCGCCATAAGACTTTTTACTGAAGTGATAAAAAATGTGATGCCTGTCACATTGAATACAGTTTTTTGGGGGGTCGCGGGACTATGACTCAGACTAAGAATTTTTCTTTTTGCTGAATACTACTTATGACACAAGACTTTGATAAATTGACGCATCCACCCGACCCAATCCAGACTAATGATAATGGTATGCCGCCGGAACCTGAAGGGGCGATCGCCAAATTCTTTGGGTTTCGAGAACTCCAGACCACCATGCGAACAGAGGTTCTGGCGGGACTCACGTCCTTCGTGACGATGGCATACATTCTGGCGGTAAATCCCGGCATCCTCTCTGAAGCCGTGTTCCTTCAGGAATCTGGGGACCTGTTTGGCGAACTGGTTATGGCGACAGCGCTCTCAGCGGCTCTAGCAACCCTCGTCATGGGCTTCTATGCCAAGCTGCCCTTCGTATTAGCTCCCGGCATGGGCATCAACGCGTATTTCGCTTTTACAGTCGTTCTGGGCCTAGGCATTGACTGGAGAGTCGCCCTTGCTGCCGTCTTCATCGAGGGCGTTATTTTTATCTTACTAACGATTAGCAACCTTCGCAGCAAAATCGTTGCCACCATTCCCGACTGCATCAAGCACGCCACCACGGCTGGCATTGGCCTGTTCATTGCCTATATCGCCCTTAAGAATGCGGGCATTATCGTAGCTTCTGAGGCCACTTTTACCACCCTAGGAAACTTAAAAGAGCCTCCGGTGCTGGTTGCTGCCCTGGGTATTCTCATTAGCGCGGCTTTCATCGCGCGGCGCATCACAGGTGCCCTCCTGTGGGGTATTCTAGCAACGGCACTCCTTGGCTGGATTATTGGTGCGGCTCCCTGGCCTAGCGGCATTGTTGGGGTTCCACCGCTGCCTACAGATTTGGCGGGACAAGCATTTGTCGGACTGGGCACTGTCCTGGCTACGAATATCTGGCAGTTGTTTGGCATTGTCTTCGTGCTGCTGTTTGTGGACTTGTTTGACACCATCGGCACCCTGACCGGGCTGGGGGCAAAGGTGGGGTACATCAATGAGCAGGGCCAATTTCCTGGTGTAGAAAAAGCGTTTATGGCAGACGCAGTTGGCACGACGGCAGGTGCTGTTCTAGGCACCTCTACTGTGACCACCTACATTGAGTCGGCATCGGGCATTTCCGAAGGGGGACGCAGCGGCTTCACTGCCGTTGTCGCCGCTATCCTCTTTGCCCTGGCGATCTTGTTTATACCGCTGCTGGCAGGGATTCCCGCATTTGCTACGGCTCCGGCATTAGTCATCGTCGGCGTGCTGATGATGACGGGGGTACGCTATATCCGATGGGATGACCCTGCTGAGTCCATTCCCAGCTTTTTGACCATTCTGCTGATGCCCCTCAGCTTCTCCATTGCTGAAGGGCTGGCAATGGGACTGATTGCGTTTCCCCTGGTCAAAGCGTTTCAGGGCAAGAGCCACGAAACTACCCTTGGCATGTGGATATTAGCGGTGATCTTCATCCTTCGGTTTGCCTTAGCCTAGGCATCTGCTAAGGGATCTGCGGCTAAATAACCGTGAGTTCGACAAACACTCAGGACTTCGCTTCACACTCGCCCCGCGAGTAAACTGCGGGCTAACTAATTAAGTTCACTCAACGTGAACTTAATCGCTCAAATCCTGGCATGATGATGCATTAACCCATTTCAATATGTTTTCTCTACTAGCCCGCAATTCATTTGCAGGCAGAGTTGACGAGTGATTCCAACACGTTATCGATTCACGTAAAGGAATATCAAGCGTTTGTTGAGTCAGATAATCAGTTGCAATCAGCGATAAAGCATCTCATGTTCGATGAGTGAGAGCACGACTTGGCAAGTTTCACACAAAGATAGGGGTTTGGGGCGCGCTCAGCGCGCCCCAAACCCCTACTTTTTCGTTGTGAATTTGAGGACTTTGCCAAGTCGTGTTTCATTCTCGCTTTTCCACCGAGACCGTGCCGCCGTCAGATCTCGGCCACGGTGGCATCGTCGATGGCGTGTCAGGTGATGAACGCATTGTGATAGCGCTGGCGACCATCCGCCTCGTGGATGATCGTCACCTCAGCCTTGCAACCTAGACAATGAAGCAGTGGTGGGCAATGCCCACCCTACGGATCTGACTGTCGTATAAAAACATACTGCCGAAAACAAGCGATCGCTAAAAGCCCTGGCAGACGTTGATTATAGGTAGCTTGTCAGGGAAGTCATGAATAATCTAGGCTTAGGCAAGATAGATTACTGGGAATGAATGCCCTTAAAGAGCTCCCATTCCTGCGTGAGTGATTCTGTCCACAGCCAATAATCGTCAGATTCACCCGGATTTATTCCCTTGGGAGACTGTGATACGACCTGCCCAATTTGCACAGCCTGACTGAGTAGATCATAGGGCTGCTCGGCTGATGATGTCGCTGAGAGGTGCGCCATTGCTAGGGCAATGCCCGCGTAGGCCGTTAGGGCATCTTGATTGGTCAACGGGCGCTGGGGAATTCCAACGCTGATTTGACCATTCTGAGAAGATAGGCTTTGGCTTGTATCGTCGGGCAGAATGTTAATGCCGCTTTGGCCAAGGGCCAGCAATGCCATTTCCCATGTCTCAATGGCCTCTTCCATGCGGCCCTCGCTATACAGGGAAAATCCCAGAGCGTTGTAATATTGCGGCTGCTCTGATTTTTGGGCAGCATATTGCCAAAAATCTCTGGCATCTTGAATGGAGAAGGCTGCATCCCCCTGATGAACATTTTGCCATGCCAGGCGGCCCTGTAAGAAATTGACCACAGGGGTGTCTGCTACCTCATTGGGTATGCGGGCGAGCACAGTGTTGGCTGCTTCTAAGTCTCCCCGATCTAATAGTTCCTCAACGGCAGCTTGTCCGTCAGCGAGACGATTGTCCTCAAAGCTAGCAATGCCAAATTCTGCTACCTTTGCTGTTGATGTATCGTCTAGATTAGAAGGCGTGACATTTTCAGGCGCAACAACGACGGTGTCGGGGTCGGTGGGTAGCTCAATTTCAGGAACCAGACGGTAGCCCAGGAAAACTATTGCCGCTCCCGCTACACCCGCAAGCGGTAGCCAGATGACTTTCTTCCAGGGCGATCGCCCATTTCGCAGGGTGGCCGCCTCTGGTGATGATGATTCAGGAGGCTTGTTCATTCCCCGATGGGATGGTACCACAGACACAGGAGTACCCTGGGTGGAAACGCCATTAAGTGACCTGCTGTCATTTCTGCCATCGCCAGCGTCATGGGGCTGTTCAACCGGCTGAGCATGCTCTAGTGCATTAGCATACTTTTCTTGGGGGGCAGCAAACGCATCCATATCGCTGGCGATCGCGCAGTTAGCGTCCTCATCCGCGGGGCTATCAGTCGCGGCGATCGCCTGTCCTTCATCCCCCAGTCCTTCCAATTCCTCAATCAAATTACGGACATCAGCAATATTGTCTGATTCACCCATCCCATACTTTTCAGACAGGAAGAAATCGTCAGGCAACTCAGGATTATCACCTAGTACAGGCGCATCTTGAGGCTCGATGTAGTCGTCATGGTTCTGAAAATCAGCGGCTTGATGATCAGACCTATCCGACGCCAATGAGGTGCTTGCATTGCCGACTACATCATTAACGCCGCTCTGCTCTTGAGGAGTAGCCAGAACGCCATCGCTCTCAGCCACTGGTTGCCCATCTGTCGTCGAGAGGGATGCCATAGAGTCATGAACCACACCATTAAGTTGAATGGAGTCGTCAGGCACAGTAGATAGGTCGAAAGCGGAATCGTTAGAGGTGTCACTGGCCGTAATGGACTGGTCAGTGGCGGCTTCGTTCTGGCTTCCGCTGTTGTCGGTGATGGGTTGGTCGATAGCGGCTTTGTCCCGGCTCCAGTCATCATCCATAGCGAGAGCATCATTCTCGGCATTGGCATCTAACGTCGCTAAATGGGCGGCTGCATTGATTGGAGTATGGGGACCAGGAGTATCTTGATCGATAAAGTCCTGGGTAGGGGACGCTTGGGTGAGGGTGTCATCAATCTCCATTTCCCCAGTATCTGGGTCATATCGTCCGGCTTCCGTGCCATGAGACACACGATATGAAATATATTCGGAGTCATCCACACGACGGTATGACTCTGCCTCGTCATAGGGCGCGTCATCAAAATCAGCATCGAACTCTCTGGGCGGTACGTCTGTGGGCTGCACGGCTACTTCACTAGCAGGTTGAGTAGACGCGTGACGAGCAGCGGCGATCGCATCGCTAAGCGGCGACGAATAGAGATTGGGTAACCGGATGAGCGAATCAGCAGGGTTGTCTAAGGTGCGATCGCCATCGGTTAAATAGCCATCAAATTCAGGATGCATGTAAAGGGTAGGCAACGCCCAATACAGTTGGTCGGAACTGTATGCCGACAGAAGCCCCTGCCGTGCTCGGCTGAGGCTGAGATCCACAGGATAGTCTTGCTTCAAGTTTCGGTAGAACAAGCGGGTGAGGCTCAGTGCCACATCATCGGGAATCTGTTCTGCCATTGCTAGCACCGCAGAAATGCCCCGGTTCACCAGCGCTTCAGCAAGTGTGCCGCCTCCAGCCGCAGTCTGGGATGAAGCATTAGCCGTATATGACCCGCGACAGGAATTAAATATCGCTAGTTGAATGTCGTTATTAAGCAGCAGTCCTGCCAGGTCGTTGCCGCTCAGGGTCTCGCTAAGTCCCGTTTGGCGGTTGACCAAGTAAAGCTGCCCTCCTGCATGGCCCAGGTCGCTGTGTCCTGCATAATGAAACACCTGATATTGCCCTTGCTCAAGGGCTTGAGCCAACTCTTCTCGTCCTGGTTGCTCAAGAACAGTAACGCGAATGTCCGGCAGCCGATCGGCCATTGCAAACTGCAAGACATCGGCCTTCAGCCGCAACTCATCTTGGAGGTAGCGGGTTTCTTGCTGAAGCTTTAACTGTTGCTGATCGGTAGGAGCGGCGATCGCCATTAAAATGTTTAGCGTCTGCCGAGGCTTTGGTGGCATTGCAAAGGGCAACACGCCCCCCATGCCTGCATCAGCCAGGTAACGGGAAAAGAGCACATTCACCCCAGTTGCCAAATGCTGAGAAGACCCATGATAGCTGTCATTGATGCCACTGTTGAGTACTTCCCAAGGGAGACAAGGCAGATGGGTTCCTTTTAACCCCAATCGAAGTCGCAGAGCCTCACCACGATGTTGGGCAATGCCCTGAGCCGTGACCCAACTGTCTCGCAACCGCCCCTGAAACAAACTGCCGTAGAGATGCTGACCCAGAGTGGTCAAATTGGAGATGGGAGCATTGTCAGAATTGGTGCCCGACTGCGCGGAGGCACCCGGAGGAGTGAAGCGGCGATCGCCTCGTAAGAGCCCCACAATCGGATCATTCATCAACTGGCGTGCCTGCGTCAGCCACTCTAGCGTAGGCCAGACAAATTGCTCTTCTGCTAGCGGCACCCCCGGTGCCACTTCTTCCGTTCGCACCAGATATTCATCTGCTCGAATGGGTGTGATTGAGATATGAAATTCCTGGGTCACTGCTCTGGCACCCTCCCTATGGTTAACGTATATGCAAGCAACCGTGAATCGATGAGTGGAACGAAAATAGATAGATACTATATTTCCACAGGCTACAACTTTAATTTTTGAATTGGGGAAATCCTGCGCGGGCGGCGCAGGGTTTTACGGGCTTTATAGTTAATTGTGTGCACCTACTTATGACTCCCAGGCTCAAGGATTTAATAAAACCCGATTTTGTCCAATGACGGCATTGCCTCTACGGACACACTTCACCGTTGCCTCCTTTCGGTTTGGTTCATTCAGCCTGGTTAATATCTTCATAGGTGGAAAGGCATAATCCGAGAATTTTTACGTAAAGAATGAAGATAACGACTCAGCCTCTTAGCTCAGCCCTCATCCCCTAGCCCTTGCTCCCAAGTTTGGGAGCAGGGGAACCGAATCACTTCAAAGTTCCTCTCTCTGCTTGGGCTACCGTGTATACACACACGATTTGGCAAAGTTCTCAAATTCACAACGCAAAAATAGGGGTTTGGCGCGCGGAGCGC
>CAYXJG010000147.1:0-11521 GCA_964465285.1 uncultured bacterium | reverse complement strand
CGCAAAAATAGGGGTTTGGCGCGCGCGGAGCGCGCGCCAAACCCCTATTTTTGCAGCAATTGTAAATTCAGAATTTGACAGTTTTGAGTACCTGCCGAAGGGACGCAAGCGATTCATGACGGTGGATACTCTGGGACTAGGTTGCGGGTTCTAGTGACCGCTGCCGATGTGGGTGAACGGGAAGGAGCAAGCATGTCCTCAAGCGGGTGAAGGAGATGGGACAATCGGCCTCCCGCCTGCATACGGTTTGGGCCGATGGCGGGTTCGATGGAGCAGCCTTCATGATGTGGGTGATGGATGTTTGCCGATGGATTGTGCAGGTAGTGCTCCGGCCACGTAACCGTTCACATCCCCCCCGGATACGAATGAGTGCCTGTTCTGTGTAATTTTGCAGTGCTTTATGAGACTGCAAAGTGCCAAGGACTGGCGGAAAGTAATAAAGGTGCTCCGGGATAGAAAAGAATCCACATGGCTCGACTGGGCAAATCGGACTTAGCGCAAATGGGAGAGGACTATTTTGAGTCCTTGGAGCCCGAGCGCTTGGTGGAAGTGACGAAGAACCTATATGAGTTGGCGGTGGAGCAATTAGAGAAGTTAGAGGAAAGCTCTCGAACGAGTTCGCGTCCCTCGTCCTCGGATAGTCCCCATCATTCATTAAAAGCGATTGAATCGGAACCCAGTGGCGAGAGAGAGTCCACCGATGTAGTCGAAGCCTCTTCCGAGGGTGAGGCTCTTCCTGATGAGGCTTCCGAGCCATCTGAGTCTGCTGCGCAGGTCAAGGAGGAGGTTGTCAAAGCGAAGGGTTTCGGCCCGCGCCGTGCGGGAAAACAACAAGGAGCGAAAGGGAAGTGGCGCAACTCCCCCCTCAAAGCGGAGCGAGTGGTAGAACATCATCCCGAGAGTTGTGCGGCCTGTAATGCTCTGTTCGAAGGCGATGGGGTGAGTGGCACTAAAGCCTACTTGGGGGACTACCAGTTTGAGCTAATCAGTGCGCCCCAGGAACTGAAGGTGGAGTGCCAGTTGCATCGTTACTTTGGTGCGACCTGTAGCTGTGGCCACCATAGCCAAGCGTCTCCTGAAAAAGGGGAGCGCTTCGAGGTGGTGGGTCGAAAGAGGCAGTTGCAATTGCAAGAGTATAGTTTGGTCGGTCCGATGTTAGGGAGCTTTCTGGCGAGTCTGTCGGTGCGCTATCGGCTCTCTCGGGCCAAGATTCGAGAATTGCTCCAGGATTGGGTCGGACTGGAGCTGAGCATTGGCTGACCACCAAGAGACTCTGCCAGGGCTCTATCCCGGTAATCCCAAGCGGGCCACGGCTCATCCGACCGCCGAAGGACTGTTGGCCAGTTTTCGCGACATTATCTTAGTCATGGTGAATGTCCGAGGGCAGACCTATGTCCATCTGAGCGAACTAACGCTGTTGCAACGGCGTATCTTACAGGCCCTCGATTTTCCAGTGAGTATTTACACTCGGTTGGGGCCAGAATCTGGGGAACCCCCTTAGAAATGAGCGAACTGTAAGCTATAAGCTCTGTCGGCTCCATTTGTATGGCTCCATTCATATCAATATTCATATCAATGAAGCACACTACTTTTTATTGATTTTATCGCATATTTTAATCATCGCGCTAGAGGCTCATACCCCTCTTGCTTTGGGGTGAAGTTCATAATAACGTTAATACTCAACTATTGAGTAGAGTAACTCAATTTTATGTGCATCTAACCTGACGATTAGATATGAGAATGTTAACGTTCCAAACAGCAAGTATTGTGCTGATTGCCGTTTCGACGACCCTAGCTACTACTGCATTTACATGGTATTTACTTAATCGTCCATGGTGCATTCAACTTGATTCTGATACGGATCAACGTATCTTGTACGGTTCTAATCATTGCTCTCCTGATGCTGCCGATTCTCCTCAAAGGTTAATTGCTCAGGAAAAAGATTTTGATCTGGATGTGTATTCTAAGTATCAATAAGCAGCATTTGCTGAGGCACTGTTAGCAGAATATAGCATGTTCTGTGTTGGCTATTTGTATATTGAAAGTATTCCAATATGAATGGGAACTAAGCCGCTCCCACATGCATAAAGTAAAGCAGAATCGATTACTTTGTAATAGCCAGAATACTCTCTATAGAGTTGGCGTAATGCAAGTTCAGTCAATAGTTTGGGGGTGAAATATAAAGGTCAGAATGATGATATTCCGTGCATGCACTGATCGAGAATATACGGTGATATTCATTAAGAGGTTGGATAGAAATCCGTGAACCTTAGGATTGAGAAATCGGCGAGTACACGCCATTCTAATAGCAGGTTGCATCTACAGTTGGAGCTACGAAACATGGAATTTTGCCTGACCTTTTTGCTCATTTTGTCTTCTTACATCTCTGGTATTGATTTTTCAGATATCAACATTAAAAATCCGGGATGCGATCCGGCCATTCATATTTGCAGCTTTCGGAGATAATCTAAGTTGCAATGTATTGTCCGTCTCTCGTTCGGATTTTTTACCTCAAAGACAGACACTTTCATTGTTAGGAAACACACCAGACTTCTAATCTCAATTACTATAGCGATCCTATTTGATTTCTAAAGGTGGAGGCGGGCGCAGCCTGCCCCCACCTTTAGAAATATTTTCAGAAAACAAATAGGATTCACGACTTGGCAAGTTTCACGCAAAAATAGAGGATTGGGGCGCGTGGAATGCGCCCCAATCCTCTATTTTTGCCTTGTGAATTTGAGAACCTTGCCAAGTCGTATAGGGTTCTTACAATAGGACTTACACAAATCTTACATGTCTAGCGCATTGGGTTTGAGAAGCCAGTGGCACATAGCCGATTACTTCTTCATGCCCGATGCGTAAGTTTTATATGATCCAGCAGGAGCTATTTGATCCTAGTCCTTAGGAAAGAGAACTAAATAATTTGAGCCGAATTTTAGTAGAGCGACGATTCGGGCCGCTCCACTAAAATTGGATTTTATTTAATCCTTGATCTTTAGGAATCTCTGTTTTTTTCCAACTCTCGACGAATAGATGCGAGCTGCTCAGTCAACTCTTTCAGATCCTGGGTAATCGTTGATGGTACTGAAGGACTTGAGTCACTTGAAACGGAAGACGAAAAACCTGATGAACCGGTCGATTGTGTCGAGCCACTGGATTGGCCCACTAACGTTTCGACAAATTGACGAGCTTCCTGCTCTTTCTTTTCACCCTCCATAGCCCACTCTTCTGAAAGTGCGTTGAAATCGCTGTTGAGCTTTGCTATGTTTTCATCGCGCTTTTGCGGACTCTGAATGCTTTCAGCGACGAAATTTGCTGCACCGAGGGTAACGTGAAATCCTTTTTGAACAAATTGAACGAGACTGTCTGTGTTCATTCGCTTAACCCAATTCGTTTGACTGGTTTGATGGTGGTTATCTGATTACGGGCGTTCAGGGACGTGCAACCCACGCTCCTGCAGATTCTCTAATTTAACGATTATTTTTGGGGTACCTCTATTGATTCTAGGGGGTGCAGGGGGCGATCGCAATTCACGCGCACTCATGACAGCAATTCTCAGTATGGAATTCAATGGGGCAAAAAGGTCGCCTAAGGCGACCTTTTTGCCCCTTAAACATAGACAAGTGAGCGCCTATAGGGCGCGAAGTTTCCCAAAATGAGAATTGCTGCACTCATGATTCGCACGAACGACTCGCACGAAGGAATAGCTATCAGGAGCATCAGGAGCATCAGGAGCGATTGTTCCATCCTTGTTCTGCGTCGGCGATCGCCTCGTCTACGGTTTTCTGCTCCAGCATAGCGGCTTGTAGGTTCGTATAGATGATTTTTTGAAGCTCCTTGATGTCTTCCATGGCGGGAATTAACACCTCGGCGGCGTCCATCTGGCTAGCGCTGACAATGCGAGCGCGATCGCCCGGTG
Organism: uncultured bacterium; assembly: GCA_964465285.1. Classification (GTDB taxonomy): domain Bacteria; phylum Cyanobacteriota; class Cyanobacteriia; order CAKZMO01; family CAKZMO01; genus JBCCWF01. Next base: position 7,602 of record CAYXJG010000147.1, on the reverse strand, counting down.
TAGCATCCAATGGAATCTCCACAAAGTAGGGATCGGTGAGGGAGTCATTGGTGGATGGCAACACATTTGCGGACTTGGAGAAAGCAAGCTGGTTTTCAGGGTTCGTCACGTAGAGAGCGAAGTCCAGCGCCGCCTCTGGCTGGTCGGTGGACTGGGGAATCACCAGATTCATCGCCGCCACGTTTTTTGCCCCTGTGTGGCCCGTGATTTGGGGAGCGGTTTCCGACACCGCCGCGATGGACGGGGCATTTTTCGACACCGTATCGAGGAACTGGGGCGACGTGGAGAGCAGAGCAGTTTCGCCTGCCTGATAGAGTTCAATGCCGCGACGGTGTCCCTGGGTGAGCACTTCACGGGGTAGGAGCCCTTGCTGGAACAAATCTGTCCAATATTGGAAAACGGCTTTGCCCTCTGGCGTATTGAATGCCGCCGAGCCATCATCGTTGACCAGGGGAACGCCCATTTTTACAAAAGATTGCAGCACATCTGCCGCATCGTCAGGCACGAAGGTGATGAAGAACGCATATTTTCCGGTGGCATCGTTCACCCGCTTGGCAACTGCTGCCAGTTCTTCGTAGGTGTCGGGCGGTTCACTCACTCCCGCTTGATCGAGCAGGCTGGTGTTGTAGATGGTGACGTTGGTGGTCAGGTACCAGGGCAGGCCGAAGGTGTTGCCATCTAGGGCATTGGACTGCCAGATCTTCGGCAAATAGGCTTGCTGAGCGTCTTGAGGAACCACCTCATCCAGCGTCAGCCATGCGTTGCGGCTCGCCAGTTGAGAGGCAAAGTCGGGGTTGAGATTCACAATGTCAGGGGCGGTACCTGCGGAGACTGCCGTGAGAATTTTGCTCTGCATGTCAGCCCAGGGCACATCTACCCACCGAATGGTAATGTCTGGGTTTTCGGCCTCAAAGTTGGCGATGAGGGTGTTGAAGTGGTTGGTGAATTCAGGCTGGAGCTGCATCGTCCAGAATTCTACCTCTCGGGTTTCCCCGGTCTGGTCAGCGTTGGACTCGCTGGAGCCGGAGCTACAGTTGACAAGCAGGCTGAGGAGAAGCCCCAGCAGCACCAGGATGCCAAATTGTCTTCGTTTGATTCGACGCCACCATCTCATCATTGTCCCCTCCACTGCTTTGTTCGCTTTGTTGACGTGTTCTGATAACTAAGTAGCCCAGCATAAGTAACCCTAAAACCTAAAAACCGGGGGAGCGTCCCTCCGGGGCGCTCCCCCGGTTTTTAAGTTGAGTTTATTAGTACCGATCTACTTATTTAATCTGATAACTATTTAACTAGATTCTAGATTCCTGTTTCTCAGTGTCCTGCTGGGAAACAGGCTGGAGGCTCTGCCTCCGGCACACAGGCGAAGCCTCCCTATGGGGTTCCTCAAGCAGAGCCAGGGAACCAGAACTGTCGTGCATTTAGATATCGGGCTATGAATATCGGGCTGTTAAGGACCTACGCTCAGCTGTTAAGTCGCACAACCATAACAGCTAAATCTAGCAGACGAACGAGATTCCGTGAATATGTTTATGATGATGAGGAGCGCAACTCTCCAGGTAGGGAAATCCGAATCGGGAGGGGTGGGTACTCCACCTGATGAGATGGAGGGCGATCGCCCAAAATGAATTTTGAAAAAGATTAGCTAAACACTTCCATAAACAACTGCACCGTTAACAGTAGACCCATGACCACTATCCTCGAACAGGGCAACATCAGTATCCATACTGAGAATATTTTTCCCATTATTAAAAAGTGGCTCTATTCTGACCACGAAATCTTTTTGCGAGAGCTGGTGTCCAACGCCGTAGACGCCATCAAGAAGCTCACTATGCTGTCTCGTACGGGCGAGTTTTCGGGAGCCATGGGCGACCCCGAAATTGTCATCTCCATTGACAAGGACAAAAAGCAAATCTCCATCTCTGATACGGGCATCGGCATGACCGCCGATGAGGTGAAGAAGTACATCAACCAGGTCGCCTTTTCCAGCGCCGAGGAATTTGTCGAGAAGGTCAAAGGCCACACGGACGAGCAAATTATCGGCCACTTTGGTCTGGGCTTTTACTCCTCCTTTATGGTGGCGTCGAAGGTGGACATTGATACCCTGTCCTACCAGGAAGAGGCACAGGCGGTTCACTGGAGCTGTGATGGTACCACCCAGTTTGAGCTGAGCGATTCCGATCGCTCCGAACGGGGCACCACCGTCACGCTAACGCTGATGGAGGGCGAAGAAGAATACCTGGAGCCTGCCCGCATCAAGCAGTTGATCACTACCTATTGCGACTTCATGCCTTACCCCATCAAGCTGGATGGGGAGCAGATTAACAAGCAAAAGGCTCCCTGGAAAGAGTCACCGTCTAGCCTGTCCGATGAGGACTACCTGGCGTTCTACCGCTACCTCTACCCCTTCCAAGAGGAGCCACTGCTCTGGGTTCACCTCAACACCGACTATCCCTTTGTGGTAAACGGCATTCTTTACTTCCCGAAGCTGCGTCCCGACATTGACGTTACAAAAGGGCATATCAAGCTGTTCTGCAACCAGGTCTTCGTCAGCGACAACTGTGAGGAAGTGATTCCCAAGTTTCTGCTGCCACTGCAGGGGGTGATCGACAGCGTGGACATTCCACTGAACGTGTCCCGCAGCTTTTTGCAGAACGATCGGACAGTGCGCCAGATTGCTAACTACATTGCGAAGAAAGTGGGCGATCGCCTCAAGGAACTGTATCGGGATGACCGTCAGCAGTACATCAAGAGCTGGCAAGACCTGGGAACCTTCGTCAAGTTCGGCACCCTCAATGACGACAAGTTCAAGAAGCAGGTGGAAGACATCCTTATCTTCCGCACCACTGCTAGGCTGGGGCCAGATACCGAGGCTCCGAAGGTTGAGGTACAAACCGAAGGGGATGACGCATGGGCAGACGTTCCCGCCTCTAGCTCAGCAGCAGTGACCGACGGCAACGGCTTCTACTACACCACCCTGAAGGAATACCTGGAGCGCAATAAGGAGAAGCATGAAAACCGCGTCTTTTACTGCAACGATCCCTCTGCCCAGGCGACCTACGTGGAACTGCATAAAAACCAGGGCTTGGAAGTGCTGTTCCTGGACTCCTTCATTGACACTCACTTCATCAGCTTCCTGGAGCAAGAATATGCCGACGTGAAGTTTTCCCGCGTGGATGCGGAGCTAGATGACACCCTGGTGGATAAGGATAAGGAAAATGAAATCGTTGATCCCACCACTAATAAGACTCGCAGCGACACCATCAAGGAACTGTTTGAGAAAGCCCTGGACAAACCCAAGCTTAATATCAAGACCCAGGCACTTAAGTCTGATGATGCATCAGCACCGCCTGCGATGGTGCTGCTCCCCGAAGCCATGCGCCGCCTGCGGGATATGACCGCGATGATGAGCCAGCAGATGAATATGGACTTCCCCGAAGAGCACATTCTGATGATCAACACTGCTCATCCTCTGGTGCAGAATGTGCTGAATTTGAACCAGGGGGCGATCGTCACAGGCGGTAGCGAATCTCCCTCGGCTGAGATGGCAAAAGAGCTGTGCCATTACATCTACGACCTGGCGCTGATGGGGCAAAAGAGCTTCGGCCCCGATGAGATGAAAGCTTTTGTCGAGCGGTCGAATAAGGTGTTGACACAGTTGACGAAGACGTAATGAACAGCCTAGTGCAGCCTCAAAATTAAAAAATAGGGGTTCGGGGTGCGCTGAGCGCGCCCCAAACCCCTATTTTTGTGTTGTGAATTTGAGAACTTTGCCAAGTCGTGTAGGTGGTCACCATTAAATATAAAATCCATAAACTCTGCGCTGCCATCGCAGCAGGGAGAGTAGGGTTTTGCATCTAGTTTTTAATTGTGCCAAGCTATTCACCAGGGCTGCATAAATCCATTGTGCTGTAAGCATCATGTTGAATCTAATTGATCGATTATTGTTTGTTCGGCAAGTCCCTCTGTTTGAGGAACTGCGTGATGATTTCTTGATGCGACTTGCTTCCGTTATGGAAGAACTGGACTTCCCAGAAAACCACACTATTTTCCACAAAGGGGAAGAAGGTGAATCTATGTACATCGTGGTATCTGGGCGGGTCAAGATTCATATTGGCGATCGCATCATTGCAGAACCAGGCAGCGGCAAATGTTTTGGTGAAATGGCGATCGTAGACGCCGAGCCACGGTCTGCCTCTGTTACCACCCTAGAGCCTTGTGAGTGCTTGCTGCTCACCCAACAGCAGCTTTATGAAGCCATTGACGAAATGCCTAGCATTGCAGTCAATCTCCTGCGGCTTCTCTCTCGGCGCATTCGTGAAGCCAATGATTTATCAAATGCTAAAGCCGCCGAACCTAATCCAAATCAAGCTAACGTCCAGGCTCCATCTTACGCTTCACAGCCTTATGTGTCCGCTACAGGTGCGGCTACTACCGCCTATGAAACGCTTCCTTGGTCGCCGGTGTTGCCGCTAAACTAGCGCTCCTGGGATTTGCATATTTTTACAAGGGTAGGTTGTTCCCTGCCTTCAAAAAATGCGCTGGATATGCGGGACTAATGCAAGCCCTGTTGGACTCAAATGATTGCATCCTCCCTTTTAAAGCCCATCTTAAACTTTCATGTCATTCGCCTATCGCCTAATATAGCAACCAAAGGGGTGGTTAGGACAGAACCATTTTAGGGAACCCGCGCTGAGCGCGGGTTCCCTAAAATAGTTCTGGTTTCACGAACTCTCTCGTTGCTGTACAACGTCAATTCGGGATAAACTCAAAACCGCCTATATCGTCCGCGTCTCAGACAATATAAGCGGTTGCTGGGGGCAGACGCAGCGCGCCCGCTCCCAGCAACCGCTTAACCCAAGCTCAGGTTAATACATTGCCGCAAGCTACAATTCTATAGCGCTGTGCACGTGCATTAAGTCCAGTGTGTTGAACCAATTTGCATACTGCTATAACTTTATGAATTTAGGAAATCCTGCGATGCGCAGGGTTTCCTAAATTCATAAACTGAGTTTATGACCCGGCAAGGCATAGCTTTGGCTCAAAATAGCAAACAAGTTGTCCTATTGTGTTCAAGGAGTTCGTTAATGCCGACAACCCATACGTTTCGAGTCGGGGTGGCAGGCCCCGTTGGTTCCGGTAAAACGGCTTTAGTAGAAGCCCTCTGCAAAGCCCTGCGCGATCGCTTTAGCATTGCTGTAGTTACTAATGATATCTACACCCAGGAAGACGCTCAGTTCCTGGTGCGCCATGGGGCCCTATCGGGCGATCGCATCCGGGGCGTTGAAACGGGAGGATGCCCCCACACGGCTATTCGCGAAGATGCCTCCATCAATCTTGTCGCTATTGAAGACCTAGAAGCTGCTTTTACTCCGCTAGATCTGGTGTTTGTAGAAAGCGGCGGGGATAATTTAGCAGCCACCTTTAGCCCGGAATTAGTGGACTTGACCCTCTACATGATTGATGTGGCGGCAGGAGATAAGATACCCCGGAAAGGTGGGCCAGGCATCACACGATCGGATTTGCTGATCATCAACAAAATTGACTTGGCCGCGATGGTAGGAGCTGATCTGAGCGTGATGGAACGGGATGCGAAAAATATGCGGGGCGATCGCCCATTTGTCTTTTCCAACCTTAAAACTCAGGATGGCTTAGACACGATTATCGATTTCATTGACTTACATATGGGCGCGACCGTCGCCGCACCCTGATGCTGAACAGATTGCCTCATTGGCGGGAGCATGTCACGTTTGTGCTCTCATTGGCTCCCTGCACATGGTTTACTGTACGTGACTTAATTATGCGTTGACTCATCATCATTCACGACTTGGCAAGTTTCACACAAAGATAAGGGTCTGGGGCGCGCGGAGCGCGCCCCAGACCCTTATCTTTGCGTTGTGAATTTGAGAACTTTGCCAAGTCGTGATCATTAATGTGTGTCATCAATGATTAATGCCTATCATTAAACCAACAAAATGGATCTTTGTATCCAGGAATACAAATCGTCGTCTGCTGCACCTCTAATATCTGTCCGTATCACGTAAAATAAAATGTTGTAAATAAACATTCCCTTCATCTCTTGAGGAATCGCAGAGGAGTTAACGTTCAGATGGCAAATTTTTTTGGACGACGCAAGTTTTTAATGTATGGGTCGGCAGCTTTGGGAACGAGCATTTTGCTCAAAGCCTGTGCTAGCGAACCTACAGAGCCAGCAGCAGAAGACCCTGCCGAAGGTGAGGCTGCCGAAGCTCCAGCAGGTGACGGTGACACCATCAAAGTGGGTATCCTTCACTCCCTCAGCGGCACCATGGCAATTAGTGAGACAACCGTTGTTGATGCCGAAATGCTCGCTATCAAGGAAATTAATGAGGCAGGGGGCGTATTAGGTAGGCAGATCGAAGCGATTCAGGAAGATGGCGCATCTGATTGGCCGACCTTTGCAGAAAAAGCCCAAAAGCTGATCGACCAGGATCAGGTGGCGACGATCTTTGGGTGCTGGACATCGGCAAGCCGGAAGGCCGTGCTACCTGTATTTGAGTCCAAGCAGCATATGCTCTGGTATCCCGTTCAATACGAAGGCCAGGAGTGTTCTCAAAATATCTTCTACACCGGAGCGGCTCCCAACCAGCAGATTGAACCTGCGGTGGAGTGGTTGCTGGAAAATAAGGGCAATCAGTTCTTTTTAGTTGGCTCTGATTATGTTTTCCCCCGCACAGCAAACACCATCATCAAAGAGCAGCTTAAAGCCCTCGGTGGTGAGACCATTGGTGAAGACTACCTTCCCCTGGGCAACACTGAGGTAACGCCAATCATTACCAAAATTAAAGCCGCTCTACCTGACGGAGGCGTCATCTTTAACAGCCTCAACGGTGACAGCAACGTGGCCTTCTTCAAGCAGATGCAAGGGGCTGGCATGACTCCAGATATGTATCCCGTTATGTCTGTATCCATCGCAGAGGAAGAAGTGCGTCAAATCGGTAAAGAGTTCCTCCTCGACCACTATGCGGCGTGGAACTACTTCCAGACCGTTGAGACTCCTGAGAATGAGCAGTGGGTAGCTGACTTCAAGGCCGAGTATGGCGATGAGCGAGTTACCAATGACCCGATGGAAGCCGCTTACATCATGGTGTACATCTGGAAACAAGCCGTTGAGCAAGCTGGGACAACGGATATTCCTGCTGTGCGTGAAGCAGCCTATGGTCAAGAGTTTGCGGCTCCTGAAGGCCCTGTTACCATGAACAGCAACCACCACCTGTCGAAAACAGTTCGGATTGGTCAGGTTCGGGATGATGGTCTGTTCGAGATTGTTAGCTCTACTGACGGCCCCATTGACCCCGTGCCTTGGAACCAGTATGTTCCGGAAACCAAGGGATTGGCCTGTGACTGGTCTGATCCCGAAAAAGGAGGTCAGTACGAGATGGAAGGTGCTTAGAAGGGTATCTAAGTATTGAGTTGAATGGTTTGAATATTGAGTGAAGGTACCCCTTTAAAGCTCAGCATTTGAATCTCAAGCCTGGGCTTTATTTTTGTCTTCAGCGTGGATACGTGCCTAGGGATCTGCGGCTAAAAAAGATGCCGGAAGAAAAGAGCAGCGGGCTGCGCCCG
>CAYXJG010000146.1:0-11549 GCA_964465285.1 uncultured bacterium | reverse complement strand
CCCAGGAGTGCATCTGGCGGAAGGGCAGGGCCATCTTCTGGAAGACGTACTTCTCCTTAATGCCAGCGGCGACCAGGTCGGGCTTGAGTTTCTTAGCAAATTCCTCGAACTCAAAGCCACTGACGTCGTCGTAGATTAAAGTGCCTTCATCGACATAGTCATGGGTGCGCTTGTAGTCGTCGCCGTGACCAAATTCATAACCCGTGCTGATCACGTCCATCCCCAGATCTTTGAAAGCAGGAATGATGTGGCGGGGACGCAGGCCGCCAACCATCATCATCACTTTTTTACCTTCTAAACGGGGGCGATACTTGGCGATGATTTTGTCCATGCGGGCCTGACCTTCGGCGATCACTTCTTCGGCCTTGGCCTGGATCGTTTCGTCAAATTCGGCAGCAACCTTGCGCAGGGACTTGGCGATCTGGGTGGGGCCAAAGAAGTTATACTCCATCCAGCCGATACCGTATTTCTCTTCCATAAACCGGCAGATGTAGTTCATCGACCGATAGCAGTGAATCAGGTTCTTTTTCGCTAGCGGAGACATTACCACTTCGTTGAAGGTGCCATCTCCAGAGAACTGACAGAGCACCCGCAGACCGATTGCTTCGAGCAATAAACGGCTAGGCCAGGCGTCTCCACCAATGTTGTAGTCACCGATGATGTTGACATCATAGGGGCTGGGTTCAAAGCCTTCCGGCAGCTTGCGATATTCGTCGGCTTTGGGCAGTACCCAGTCGCGCACAGTGTCATTGGCGATGTGGTGACCGAGGGATTGCGATACCCCCCGGAAGCCTTCACACCGGACAGGAATTACGGGCTTGCCAGTTTCTTTGCCTTTCTGGCGGGCGACGGCTTCAATGTCATCCCCGATGAGACCAACGGGGCACTCAGACTCAATTGTGGTGCCCTGGTTCAGGGGGAAGAGGTCTTCAACTTCGTCGATGAGTTTGGTGAGCTTTTTGTCGCCACCAAAGACGATGTCCCGCTCCTGGAAGTCGGAGGTAAACATCATGGTGCCAAAGCTATCAACACCGGTATTGCCGAGATAGTAGTTGCGTCGGCCTGCCCAGGAGTAGTAGCCGCAGCCAACCGGCCCGTGGCTAACGTGAACCATGTCTTTGACGGGTCCCCAGACTACCCCTTTGGCTCCGGCAAAGGAGCAGCCCCGGGCGGTCATGACCCCAGGCGCAGACTTTTTGTTGGACTTCACGCCGCAGTCGGACGCTTCGGCTTCGGTAACGTTGAGATGCTTTGCTCGATTTTTCTTGGCTTTATCAGGATAGGCGTCTAGCACCTCCTGAATCAGTGCTTTTCTGTCTTCTACTGTGGCCATAATGCCCTCTCAATAAGCATAGGGAGTGAGTTTTAGGAATGAAAACGGATGGGTCTGCATGAGTAATCTAACGGGTAGGTGGATGTGCCCTAGTTGCTGACTCGCAAGTGATTTAGCTGTGCCACCTAACCGTTAAACTGCACCTGGTTTAGACCGTGGCGGTAGTACCTGCGGCGACGGCTTTCTGATAGTCTGCATCGCTGTCGAGGATGCCGAACTCAATCAACAGTCCTTCCAGCTCGTCCATGGAGATGGGCGTAGGAATGGTGAGTTTCTTGTTGTTGATGATCTTTTCGGCCAGTTCAGCATACTCTTGAGCCTGCTGGCTGTCAGGAGCGTACTCATTGACGGTCATGCGGCGCAGTTCAGCGTGCTGTACCACGTTGTCGCGAGGCACATAGTGGATCATTTGGGTGTTAATTTTCTCAGCCAGGGCTTCGATTAGCTCAATTTCCCGGTCGGTATTGCGGCTGTTGCAAATCAGGCCACCTAACCGGACTCCACCCGATTGGGCATACTTCAGCACGCCTCGGGCAATGTTGTTGGCTGCATACATGGCCATCATTTCACCGGAAACCACGATGTAGATTTCCTGAGCTTTGCCTTCCCGAATGGGCATGGCGAAACCGCCGCAAACGACGTCGCCCAACACGTCGTAGGAAACGAAGTCGAGGTCTTCGTAAGCGCCTTCTTCTTCTAGGAAGTTGATGGCGGTAATGATGCCCCGACCGGCACAGCCGACACCAGGCTCAGGACCGCCGGACTCGACGCACTTGACGCCGCGATAGCCTTCTTGCAGGACCTGGTCGAGTTCGACATCTTCTACGGCACCGAGTTCGGCGGCCAGTTGCAGCACCGAGGTTTGAGCTTTGCTGTGCAGCATCAAACGGGTGGAATCAGCTTTTGGGTCACAGCCGACGATCATGATGCGCTGGCCTTTTTCAGCCATCGCGGCCAGGGTGTTCTGGGACGTGGTGGATTTACCAATGCCGCCTTTTCCATAAAATGCAATCTGTCTCATGGTTGGATTTCTCCTTGTGAGGTTTTGTTCGTTTTCTGTGAGGTAATCAACGCGGTTTTGTGGTGCAACGATTTAGGGAATAAGGATTCAAGTCCTCCACTGGTGAATGATTGTGCCGCTGCTTGCACCTAGCCGAGTGGGAAGGAGAGTGAAGTTGGTTGGTGGTGCTCGCGTGGCGTGCTCTTGGGGTGAATGAGTAAGTTGCATTTGTATGAGTGTTGAGTGAGAGAGTGAATTATGAAAGGGCTTCTACGACGAGAGAAGGCAGAACCCGGTCTCTAAGACGAGCTTCGATGGCATGTTTGAGGGTGTCGGTGCTGCTGGCACAGCCGCCACAAGCTCCTTTGAGGACGACTTGAACCGTGTCACCTTCGACATTGTAGAGTTCGACATCACCGCCATCAGCAATTAAGATGGGTCGCACTTCTTCATGGATAACGCTTTGAATTAAGGTGATTTTTTGAATGGGGGTTAGGGTGGGAATCGGAGTCGCCACGTTTTCTATCTGAGAACTTTCTACCTGAGTGGTGACTCGATTGGTCAGGGCCGCTTTTTCGGCTTGGACTTCGATGAGAATATCTTCGATGTCGGCAAGGCAGGAGCCACAGCCACCTCCGGCTTTGACGTAGTTAGTAACTTGCTCAATTTCGGTTAAGTCATTTTCAATAGCGACACGACGAACCTTATTCTCGGTAATGCCAAAGCAGGAACAAATTAGAACCCCTTCGTCGTCATCGTCATGATGTTCAAATTCAATGCCACGATATTTATAAATGGCGGCTTCTAGTGCCTCTTGCCCCATGACAGAGCAGTGCATTTTAGCTTCGGGTAAGCCGCCTAGGTAATCTGCGATTTTCTTATTGGTGATATTGAGGGCATAGTCCAGGGTTTTACCTTTGACCAATTCTGTAAGGGCAGAAGAAGAGGCGATCGCACTCGTACAGCCAAATGTTTGGAACCTTGCCTCTAGTATCTTATCCGTCTTTTCTTCAATCTTCAAGTGCAACCGGAGTGCATCACCACAGGCAACACTGCCAACTTCGCCAAAGACCACTGCAACGTCGGGTTCATTGGATTCAGGCATCGCTCCGTGATTTCGGGGGTTGTAGAAATGTTCAAGTACCTGTTCTGAGTAATCCCACATAGCTGTTGGTGTCCTAGTTAAGTTGAAGATTTACACGAAGGTTGGGGAGCTGAGACAAGTGACTCTTCGCCCCCGAAAAAGACGTCGGCTATCCAGCGGCTGCAACTGCGTTGGTGCGACCCTGCAACCAATCGGCCTCGTCATTGCTGAAGGGTGACATCGCCCGGAGCCGTCCAACGATTTCGGGCATCGCCGCCAGCACGATGTCAATCTCTTCCGAGGTGGTGTATCGGGAGAGGCTAAAGCGTATAGAGCCGTGCAGAATCGTATAGGGCAGTCCCATCGCCCGCAGGACGTGGGAGGGTTCTAGCGATCCTGACGTACAGGCTGAACCAGAGGATGCACAAACATCATACTTATTGAGTAAGAACAGGATGGCTTCCCCTTCAATGTACTTGAAGCCAATGTTGGTTGTATTGGGCAATCGATGAACCGGGTGCCCATTGACAACGGTATCGGAAATACGCTCCAGAATACCTTGCTCCAATCGGTTTCGCAGCAATTTCTCCTGTCCGATGTTGGCGAGATCAGCCTGTGCCAACTTTGCGGCCTTGCCAAGGGCAATGATGCCGGGCACATTCTCCGTACCTGCCCGGCGCCCTCGTTCCTGATGTCCGCCGAGAAGAAATGGGCGGAACTTAAAGCCACGACGAACATAGAGAGCACCAATACCTTTTGGCGCGTGGAGTTTATGCCCGGAGAGGGTCAAAAGGTCAATAGTGCTATTTTTCAAGCTAAAGGGAACCTTGCCGACGGCTTGAACCGCATCTACATGGAAGGTTGCGCCGTAGTATTTGGCGATCGCCCCCACGTCCTCCACAGGAAAGACAACGCCCGTCTCATTATTGGCATACATGGTGGTAACGAGGGCGGTTCCTCCGGTCATCGCCGCCTCGAGCTCCATCAGGTCAATCTGCCCCTGACCGTCCACGCTCAGGTAGGTGACTGAATAGCCTTTCTTTGCCAGTTGCTTACACACATTGATAATGGCAGGATGTTCGACCTCGGTGGTGATGATATGCCGCTTATCGGGCTGAGCTGCCAAGGCCGCATGGATAGCAGTATTGTTGCCTTCGCTGCCGCAACTGGTAAAGATGATTTCCGTATCTTCGGCACCGATAAGTTGAGCAACGTGCGATCGCGCTTCCATCACCGACTGCTTCACCTGGCCTCCAAAATAGTGCATGGATGACGGATTGCCGTAGTAGTCGCGCAAGTAAGGCATCATCGCATCGATAACCTCAGGGGCAACCCGTGTAGTCGCGTTGTTGTCCAGATAAATTACAGTCATTGGGGATATCTCCACGATGGGTCAGAGAGGTTCGGGCAAAAGCTCAGAGAGTCTTGAGCCTATCGGCATCAGCGCCAGGGTTATGACCTGGGAGCAACGCCAGCATTGGCGTGTTGCGATCGCACCCGAGACAATATAGATGAATAGCTGTCAAACCAGGAATACCAATATTCAGACTGATGGGCACCTTTAAGCCTGACAACGAGACGATTGTAGGTATCAAACCAGGAATCCCAATAATCCAGCGTTCGGGATGGTTCACCCGTACCCAGTGCTGCAATACCATCTGTAAAGGAGATACAGCCATCATTGGTGGGACACACAGCCCAGCACTGGGGTACACCGTATGCTCCCTCACACCCATTGCACTGGTTCGCATCAATCCAATATTGCTGACCATCCCGTTGAATTGCGTTCGTTGGACAGCTAGAGAAACAGCGATCGCACTGGATACATTGGCTGGTAATAAGGTAAGGCATGGCTTTAACTCCGGTTAGGGTGGCAGAGTAGAAAAGGGGACGTGCGGCGGCGCGAAGGCGCAGGGAGTCAGAGAGTAGGGAAGACTGAATTTCATCACCCTACGCTCCATCACTCCCCTATGCCTTGTTTTCAGTTACAAATGTGTCATAAAACTCACGGGCAACTTTCTCAATAACGTCGTAGGCTTCAATAACCTGAATTCCAGCTTTCTTTAACTCTTTTTGAGGGCAGGGACCAATTTTGGAAGACAAAACTGCTTCACAGTCAGCAATGGTTTTGAGAATGCCTTCCATAGTGGCTGCTTCGCCATAACCGCTCTGACAGTAGTGGTCAACTTTGCGGTGGCCGACGAATCGGGCTGCATTAGCGTCCACTTCGTAAATCATGAATTCTTTAGCATGACCAAAGTGTTGATTCACCATGCCCCCTCCCTTCGTGGCCACTGCAACGAGAATTTTCGGGGATGATGGTTTCACAGAACGACCAGCAGTAGAGCTTTTGGCTTTGACGGCTTCCACTTCAGCTTTGGCGATCGCAATCTTAGCGTGAACCTTCTGGCGAGTCTCCAAGCTGTAATCGGCATCCATATCCATAAACTTAGACTTGGTGAATTCCTGGCTACGGTCTTCACCCAGTAAGCCAACGGCATCGGCCCGGCACTGGCGGCAGTGGCGCATCAGCTTCATATTGCCAGAACATTGCTCTTGAACTGATTTAAGTTCCTTGGGTGTTGGCCCACGCTGACCGTTCAGGCCAAAATATGTTCCATGTTCCGGTGCAGAAATAAGCGGCATGATGTTGTGCAGGAATGCCCCCCGTGCCCGGACAGCCTTATTAATTTCTGGCATGTGTTCATCATTGATGCCAGGAATGAGTACAGAGTTCACTTTGCAGAGAATGTCCGCTTCCTTGAGGGCTTGCAGTCCTTCCATTTGACGCTCATGGAGAATGCGAACCCCTTCGATGCCCCGATAGCGCTTACGGCGATAGTGAACCCAGGGATAAATTTTTACTCCAATCTCTGGGTCAACCATGTTGATGGTGATAGTGACGTGATCGATGTTGAGCTCTTTAATTCGATCCACGTAGTCAGCAAGCATCAAACCGTTAGTTGAGAGGCACAGTTTAATATCCGGTGCTTGCTCAGTTACTAACTCAAAGGTACGAAAAGTCTTTTCCGGATTCGCAAGGGGGTCACCGGGGCCAGCAATACCCAATACGCTCATTTGCGGGATCTTACCAGCAACGACTAGGGCTTTATGGGCGGCTTCCTCTGGCGTCAATAACTCGCTCACCACTCCTGGGCGGCTTTCATTAGCACAGTCATACTTTCGGTTGCAGAAATTGCACTGAATGTTGCAGGCAGGTGCTACTGCAACGTGCAGCCGGGCATAGTGATGATGAGCTTCTTCACTGTAGCAGGGATGGTTTTCAATCCGAGCCTTCATCTTTTCGTCCATTGCCAGGGCTGGATCAGTTGTAGTAGCACATCCACAACTGCCAGATGGCTTAGCCTGGATGCTTGACTTAGTTACTTCGAGATCCAAAGCAGGGGAACTGGCGATCGCACTAGGTGGTGGTGTCATTGATTATGCTGGTCGGAAGGTGGACAATGGGGTGAGTCAGTCGGTGAGAGGGTAAACAGTACTGTAAGACATCAAAGGGAAAAAGTAAGAAATAGATACGGCTCAAACGGAGTGATAAGTCGGTGAGCGCAATTCATGATAAAGTCCATAAAGTCTTGCGTCGCCTGCGAAGCAGGATTTGGTTTTACATCCAGTTTTTACCAGTTTTTAATTGTGCCAAGCTACTTACCTAAATTTGGGAATACCTCGCGGGCGATTACCTTCACGGCTGGCCTGTCTCCGTAGGATAGGACGTTTGCTCATTCCAAAGGGAAGAAGAAAACAAATAGGGTGCTGTGATAGGAGATTCACACCGCGAGGATAGTAGTTTAGTCATGCATCAGTGGCCGCACCTTCGATTCAGTTTTGAGCTGTTGACGTTTACAAATGGCAGATAACGGATATGCGTTGGCTTCGTGGACTATGGATATCGTTGAAGCACTGCCCTAATCGAGCGCGACTTCGTTCTGCTTATATTTCGTCAACAGCCGTGAACTGAAATTGAAGGATTGGTGTTTGGCGTTAACAGGGTTATAGCAATCCCCCTCAAGCAATGGGGGGATCTACCCACGGGATAGGTTATTAGATCATTAGCCCTGTACTCAAACCGGCAAACCGATGAATAGTAGGGGATCAAACTTTTTTTAGCCCAGGGGGTTGAGTATTTTTTGCCCCTGGCACGAGTATTTTTGCAGCAAGGGGCGGCTATTCCTGTACTCAACTCAATGCTTGATTAAGCTTAGGTTAATCGGGATTTTACTTCGGTTTGGGCGATCGCCAATTCAGGTACTCAAATGCCATTTTGCCAGGTCAGGCCAATTGCTCAAAAAACATTTCTGTAACAGAAATATCAATTTAAAATTTTTTTGGTATAGGACGTTTCATTTCAAACGTTTAGTTTTATTGCCAATTCCGGGCGGGTACTTGATCATCCTGCTCCTTATCACAAGATCTAATTTCTGGGTCAACCCTTGGTAAGGGAAACATCTCATTTTTATTTTATTGGGCGGGCGGGCGCAGCCTGCCCGCCCAATAAAATAAAATTAATCAATTTGCCAAATTTGGGATGCTCCCAAGCTCGCTCCTGTCCCAACCATTGTTAAGGCTTTCTGAAATAGACGATATTGTTTCGCTATATAGGATACTTTTTTGCCGAGTCATACCTAATTTTTCCCCGCTTATAGCAATGATTGAGTACACCGAGGGGTAACTGTTATTACGGTCAAAAGTGACGGCATACCTTTGTGGGAAAGGGCTAAGAGTGAGTACACAAACACCAGTCCCTATTGGGTAGAATTACCCGTGCCCTGTTCCAGAAATACTATACCCCCGTCCCTCTGGTAATCCTGTGTGTCTTATTTCAGAAGGGATACCGCTTTGAGTACATGTTGCAATAGCTTTAGTAATGCAATCGGCGGAGGTTGACCCCGTAGCGCAACGAGTACTTGGTATAAGCAAAACAACTCAACCGCGTCACCTGTGCAAAGCTATGTTGCAGCCCCTCTCCCGTCTCTCCTGCTTTTCCGCCTCTACCCGAGCTGACACCAGTCCGGCAGGAGAATGTCCCGTTTGTGTCGAGAAAGCCATGCCTATCTCGTCTTCTGGACAATATCAAACTCAACCGTTCCGACAGTCAAAATATCGTGATGTTCAGCGTCCATTTTTTGAAGCATGACCTCGCTGTATCGGACCATGAAATTTCTGTCGTGCTTCGGGATCCGGATTTGGGCAACGGCCCCCTGTCTATTTTGTTGTGGAAATATGGCTTGATCAACCTTGATCAACATTGATCAGCTCGGTCTCATTTTTGACTGGTTTGAGTCTCAAACCAGTCAGTGCCCTGTTATCCACTATGCAGAATAGATGCCGCTGGTATACCTTATCTCGAGCATCAAGGGGGTTCACGCCAGAGATTAAAAAATGTTCAAGAGGTATGAAGCCATATTGCGACTTGTACGAATCCTTTAATCCGGCTTAAGTTTCCCGATTGATCCACCAACTCTTCTGTAGTCTATATGTGACGCTGCTACAGTGTGACGCTGCCTCCAGGTAAATAGGGTCTGCTGGCGTTGCAACAGGGCCTGAAACAATTTCAGACGCTTTCATACATTAGGAGGTTTACGATGTTTGCTACATTTGCCGCTCTTTCAGCAACATGCTTTCTCACGTTTGTCTACGCTGCCGTACTGAATAAAGTATTGAAACTCAATATCGATGACCCAAAACCCGAGATAAAAAATCAGCTCAAGCACGAATCTCGCTAAACGCATAAATTCTACTCAAGTACGAATCTGATCCAACGTTGATTATCCTCAGCACCCCGGTATTCGAGTCCGTCTGCTGACGACCGATGCCCCTTCATGGAGATCCCAGCATGAATGATGCATTTCCTTGCCCTGTGCCCCATCCTGCGAATGGTGGTTTTGATAGTCCGTTGAGCCATGCAATGAATGCAGCCTCAGCGAATCTAGCTACTTCTAGTCCTATCTATATCCACGACACGACCCTGCGAGATGGAGAACAGGCGGCTGGTGTTGCATTTTCCATCGACGAGAAAGTGGCGATCGCCAAGTTTCTCGATGATGTCGGTGTCCATGAACTGGAAGTGGGTATTCCCGCAATGGGCCATGAAGAGGCAGCGGCGATCGCTCACATTGTCCGTCTAGGACTCCACGCCAAACTGACCGGATGGAACCGTGCCGTCATCTCTGACGTACAGGCGTCCATCGCCTGTGGATTATCAAGGGTTCACATCTCGATCCCCGTTTCCGACATTCAAATTAACGCCAAGTTCCATGGCCAGTGGCGAGCCATGTTCGAAAAACTCCGCGACACCATTACCTTTGCCCAGGATCATGGCCTTTGGGTATCCGTGGGAGGCGAAGATTCCTCCCGCGCTGATGATGTATTTCTTCTCGACGCCGCTCAATATGCCCAGGAATGGGGCGCGTCCCGCTTTCGCTTTTGTGACACCGTAGGCATCCTTGATCCCCTGATGACCTACGAGAAAGTAAAGCATCTTGTCTCAAACCTCGATATTCCCGTTGAAATGCACACCCACAACGACCTGGGCATGGCAACCGCCAATGCGATCGCCGGCATCCGTGCTGGAGCCATGTCTGTGAATACCACCGTCAATGGTCTGGGCGAACGTGCCGGGAATGCTGCCCTCGAAGAAGTTGTGATGGCGCTCAAGCGGATCTACGGCATCACGACCCATGTCCACACCAAACACCTATTAGAATTGTCGCGTCTGGTGGCACAGGCATCCAACTGTCCGGTGCCCCCCTGGAAAGCCATTGTTGGAGAAAACACCTTTGCCCACGAATCGGGCATTCACGCCCACGGCATCCTCCACGATCCGAACACATACGAACCCTTTAGCCCTGAAGAAGTCGGCTGGCAGCGCCGCCTTGTCGTCGGTAAGCATTCCGGACGGCACTTGATCCAAAGCGTTCTCGACCGCTACGGCATCATTCTAAATCCCCAAGACTCCGCTTCTGTCCTCGCTGCCGTGCGAAGTTGGTCAACCCAGGCAAAGCGGAGCCTGACCGATGACGAGCTATTGAGTTTAATTAGGGCACAGCAGGGGATTAGAGAGTAAGAAGATGGAGGGTAAGAGGATGGTGAAATTAGAAACCACTCCCCCGCTCCCTCCCCCACTCAAACCATTACACACAGAGGTACTGCGAATGAAAGTTATGCTGAGCGAGAATGCCCTTGGAAAGCTCTTAGTCTATGTCGCTAAAAAAGACTTAGAAGAAGAGGTCGTCAGCCAAACGGCAGATGGAGACAATCAAATTTTCACCTTATCAAACGGTTGGGAACTGTCTATCGCCGGACTTACAGACCCCATTAAACTACCGCAAACCGTTGACGCAAAACGGCTCACTTGACATAGGGCGCTGCACCTGGGGCTATTGAGGCGAATGCATGCCCCCGCACATCCTCGACGTTCCATTCCCTCTATTGCGCCAGGAGAAAGACGATGTTTTACTACTTCGCCTACGGTTCATGCATGTGTCCAGTAGATTTGAAGCGATCGCTCGGCGAGAGTATGCAGCGGTATGTCGTTGGTGCAGCAACTCTAGAAGGCTATCGGCTGGGCTTCTACCATTATTCGGAGCGGCGGCGCTGCGGAGCGCTCGACATCGTTCCCGATGCAGACCATCACGTCCACGGCGTTCTCTATCGGCTACCCAATCGGTTTAGTGTAGATTTAGACAGGCGCGAAGGCGTGCATCTTAGCTACTATCGCCATGAGGCCGTGCAGGTTGGCTGCCAGGGAGCAATCTATCCTGGCGTCCGCACCTATACCGTGGTGAATAAGTGTCCTACCGAGCTGGCACCCAACGACTGGTATTTTGGGGTAGTTATGCGGGGGGCGATCGCCTGTGGACTTCCAGAGCGGTATTGCTGGAAGCTATTTGACCATATGCGCTATCTCCAGACAGCATCCCCTTCAATGGATGTATTGCCCAAAGCAGGATAGGGCGATCGCCTAAAGCTTTTGCCCCTTAGCTCGTTTCACTATATTCACATCACCGCACACTAAAGAAGCGCAAATCAAGCGGCTCTTACAATTGCGGTCTGCCTAAACCAAGGACTTACATGCAAGACACGACTTGGCAAGTTTCACGCAAAAATAGGGATTT
>CAYXJG010000145.1:6400-11614 GCA_964465285.1 uncultured bacterium | reverse complement strand
TGGTCACTCATTATAGCGCGAACTCAGGAATCATGTGTATGGCCCCTTCTCCAACACAGCAATTCTCATTTTGGGAAACTTCGCGCTCCATGGGCGCTCACTTGTACAAATGTAGGGGGCAAAAACGGGGCCGAGTGGATGCATTATACGACTTGGCAAAGCTCTCAAATTCACAACGCAAAGTTAGGGGTTTGGGGCGCGCTTCGCGCGCCCCAAACCCCTAACTTTGCGTGAAACTTGCCAAGTCGCGTGCATTAGACCCAATGGACTGCGCGGCAGAGCGTCGCTGCACAGCCCACTTCAAGTAGGCTTAACGCATCCGCGCATGGCTGCTACCCCAGGAGGGCGATCGCCCGTTCCTTAATCGCGTCGGCAGTGATACCGTTCAGCTCCATCAGCAGGCTAGGGCTATTGGTAGTTTCGCCCCGCCGCCATGCAAACGTATCGCGGGGAGCCGTACTCCGTAGCATGACGGGCTCGAGCATGGCGCTTGCCCCACCAGTGATGCCCAGAAGCGCATCTCCGTCAAAGATGGCTTCAAAACTTGCATCATCTAGAAAACCACCATCAGCCTCTGCACAGGTCTCCCACCCCGTATCGCTAGGGCGATAGAGGCGACGAGGGCTCACCACAGATACCACACGGCTTCCAATGCCTGCTTTTGCTAACGCCTCAGCCGCCTCCATTGCAGGAATAAGGATCATATCGCCAATGGTCGCCAACACAACAGTCTTATCACCTGGGGTTTCCTGCAGCACCACGGCCCCGTCCCGCAGGGCTGCGCGGGTGTGCTCAAAGGTCGTGCGAATCGGCAGGGGGGACTTGCTTGCGGTGATGATAATTCCCTTGTTCTTCGTAGTCAGCGCCCAAGCATAGCACACCTGGATGCTATTAGCATCGGGTGGGAAGAGGGGGAAGACGTTGCCGTTTCGCATCATGGCAGCGAAGTAGGCTTCAATTTCAGGGCGTTGGTGTGTCCAACCGTTGCGTCCCTGTTCCAGGGCTCCAGCAGTGTATAGGGTGACAGTAGAGGGAGCGGGACGCCGCAGTTCTGCCATCGCCTGGGTTACGGTCTGCCAGATAGGGAGACCATTAATGGCAAATGACTCATAGGAGCACCAGAGGGTGCGCCCCCCCATAAGTGCCATGCCTGCTGCCAAACCAGAACAAGCGTCTTCACTAAGGGGTTCATACACCTGACCCGTGGGAGACTGGTTATACAAGTCATCCGGCGTAGGGTGAATGACTTTGAGGGCGTCATTGATGTTCTTGATGCCCGATGCCTCGTTGCCATCGGCGTTCGTGACCAAGAAATCAGAGTCGTTCTGTCCAACGTGAGCCACAAGAGCGCCCATTGCCGTGGTGGACACTTTGCGATCGCCTCCCACCGCAAACTCATCCAGGGGCAACTGTCCCAGGTCAGGGAGCGGTCGCTCGAACTCTGTAATGGCGACCTTTGCTGCAGGGCCACCCCCTGCTCGCTCGCAGTTCTGCCGCACCAGTTCCCACACCTCAACAGGCATCGCCCGCTTCTTCATCGCACCGATAATGTCTTCGTTGTCTAAGGTATGGAACCCATAGAGATTGTGGGATTTGGAGCCACGGGCATGGACGCCTGCCCCCTTCAACTGCTTGATAATGAAAACGGTTAAGTTGCCGCTGAGGGCAGACTGAGCCGCTTTGTCCATGGCAACAAGCACCGCCTGGGTGAAGGCAAGGCGCTTCTCAGGAGAAAACTCCGTGCTGTCCACATAGGCACCGGGTTGTCCCTGATCATCGAAGTCTTTCGCATCAACAAGAATCACCTCGTCAAAGCCATTCCCCTGCCAATAGGCAGCCATTTGCTCATTGGACATGAGAGACACCATGCTGTGGTGCTCCTGGGAAAATCCATTCCAAACCAGCACAGGCAGAAAATTGGTAACGTTAGGGAACGCCGTGTGGAAATGGCTGAAGGCACTCATCACATAGGGTTCACCCAATCCTCCATCTCCGACCGTGAAGGGGAAGAGAATATCACGGTTCAGGAACGCCGCTGCCATGGCAAAATGCTGCCCTTGACCCAATGGCCCCGCTGGGGCAAGAATGCCAGGAATAAAGCCAGACAGATGCCCCAGTAGTCCATGCATCTCGCGGAAGCGATCGCGCAGCTCTTGCACCGTTTGGATACCCATGTCTTCCAGGGAACGGTCAAGGAACATGGCACTGTAGAACCCCGGCGCGTGGTGTCCCACCTCGGTGATGATGTTTTTGTGGCCCAGCATCACTAATGCAGCATAGGCTTCCGCCTGGCTAGCAAATCCCCCCGGATGCCCCGATGCCTTGCTAGCAGTCACTTGCAGAATGAGATATCGGAGGGCATCAGCATAGAGTTGGGTTTGAAAGGCAGCCGCGGGATGATTGACATCGGCGATCGCCATAGCACCCTCTGCAACCACAGGGGTTTTCCCGTAGATGTCGAAGCCTTGGGGGAGCTTACCAAAGTATTGAATACCTTCACAAAAAGCGGGAATTGGAGTAACAGCCGTCATGAATCTGGATACCTCTTAACTTGCTGCGAATGGGAACTTGCTGCGAATGGGAACTTGCTGCGAATGGGAACTTGCTGCGAATGGGAACTTGCTGCGAGTAAGTACCTCGGCACAATTAAAAACCAATGTAACAATCCTGCGCGGGCAGCGCAGGATTTGCGGGATTGGATAGTTAATTGTGACCACCTACTTAGGAACTTGCCGTGAATAAAAATTGTGCAAAAAGTGACCTGTTCTAAGAATCTATCCAAAACCTTGTCGGAGTGTTTGGAATCCAAACCTCCCAAGGGAAATTTGAATCGGCACTAAATCGGCACAATAGGGCTTGGGACTGACTTAGATTTATACAATGATCCTTTAATGTCACATCCTATCGTCTGATGTGACCAGAGAACACGGCAAGCTCATTAAAATAACCATTGACAATCCTAGGGATTTGTTAATGCCAAGCAAATAATAAGTA
The DNA here is from genome assembly GCA_964465285.1 of uncultured bacterium. GTDB lineage: Bacteria > Cyanobacteriota > Cyanobacteriia > CAKZMO01 > CAKZMO01 > JBCCWF01. The sequence goes on along the minus strand of CAYXJG010000145.1, from coordinate 8,620 downwards.
CCTCGGCACAATTAAAAACCAACTACAAAACTCTGTGCTGCCCGCTGCGCAGTCAACACAGAGTTTATAGGTTTTATATTTAATGGTGACCACCTACTTATAGCGGTGTGCAATTGGTTCAACACACTGCACTTAATGCGCTTGCACAGCGCTATGAGCAAAGGAATAGCGATAGACCGCTCCCGCCGTTAAGACAGTATTCCTATATGGCAATCCTAAATGAAATGTGAGAGTTGGGGCGGGCTGAGCCCGCTCCAACTCTCACATTTCATTTCACCACACGACTTAGCAAGTTTCACACAAAGATAGGGGTTTAGCGCGCGCTCCCCGCGCGCCAAACCCCTATCTTTGTGTTGTGAATTTGAGAACGTTGCCAAGTCGTGTCACAAATCACTTAGGAACGCTATGGTAGACAGCCATCAGGCTGCATTCATTAGACTGCATTGAAAGCATTTTGAAATGCCATCACAACTCGGTCGAGCGCCACTGAGCGAGACGCTTTGAATAGGATGCGATCGCCCGGTTCCACGAATGAGTGAAGCCGCTGTACAAGGGAGTCATGGTTGGCAAACGCCTCTGAAGGCACCTCTCCTGCGCCCTGCTGCAGGGCATCACGCTCGGCTGGGTCTGCCAGAATCAGCAGGCGATCGAGGTTGAGGCGCTGTACCACCTGCCCAACCCGGCCATGCAGATCCACAGAGCGATCGCCCAGTTCTTTCATGGTTCCCAGCACCGCAACGTGTCGCTTTCCCGGTACGCTTGCCAGTAAATGCAGAGCAGCCGTCATAGACTCGACCCCAGCGTTATAAGTCTCGTCCAGTACCACAATGTCATTGGGGAGGACATACCGCCGTGCCCGCCCGGAGGGCAGATCCAGGGTGATGCCCTGCCCCAGACACGACCAGTCCAGCCCCAAAGCCTGGGCCACGGCGATCGCCGCCAGATAGTTCAGCCCGTTGTGGTGTCCGGGTAAGGGCAACGGCAGTCGTTTGCCCTGAACCAGAAGGGTATCTCCATCCAAGATCGCTCCCTGGATATCTCCTCCCGTCAGGCCAAAGGTCAAAGTTTTTCCCTGCCAAACCTGATGCGCTGTTGCCATCAGCAGCGCATTGTCTGCATTCAAAATCGCAATCCCCGAGTTATCCAGATTGCCCAAGAGTTCACACTTAGCCTGGGCGATCGCCTCTTCTGATCCCAAACGCCCAATATGAGCCGTTCCTACGTTGGTAATCACCGCGATGTCCGGCTGCGTCACCTGGGTCAGCAGCGCAATTTCTCCCCGTGCCCGCATCCCCATTTCAACAACAGCATAGTCGTGTCGCGGTTCTAGCTCTAGCAATGTCATGGGGACACCAATTTCATTGTTGTAGTTAGCACGGGTTTTGAGTACCGATCCGTGGCAGGATAACACCGCCGCAATCATCTCTTTTGTGGTAGTTTTGCCCACCGAACCTGTAATGGCGACAACAGCAGGATGGCACTGGTGCCGCCACCAGGTAGCGATTGCCTGGTATGCCGCCAGAGGATCAGATACGGCGAGCAAGGGATGAGCCAGGGAGCCATCCGTTTTAAGTGCGGCGAGTTTAGATTGAGCCACGATGGCGGCGATCGCTCCCTGGCTGATCGCTTGAGCCACAAAATCATGGCCATCAAAGGTGTCTCCTGCAAGCGCTAGAAACACATCTCCTGCTTGAACTTGACGGCTATCGGTGGTGATGCGTCGAACTGGGGATTGGGCGATCGCCTCTGGAGAGTATCCCAGGGACAGTGCAGTCCAATCCATCGAGTCAACCTCTAGAAGATGAGCGAGATGCTGAAGCGTTGTAAGCAATGGCAGACCCCCCTTAACGACATTTTTCCGAGGACTTTTGTCGGACAAGTCTCCGACAACAACACGACTTGGCAAGTTTCACGAAAAAATTAGGGGTTTGGGGCGCGCTGAGAGCGCCCCAAACCCCTAATTTTTTCGTTGTGAATTTGAGAACGTTGCCAAGTCGTGCAACAAGATACTTCCAGACCCAGCGGCAAGAACATCTGTAGAATCCAATAAATGAATGTGTGATTAAGGATCAAGTATTAAATAAAATCCAATTTTAATGGAGCGGCGCTGCGATGCTGCGCCGCTCCACTGAAATTGGGTTCATATGACTTAATTCTCGCTCCTGAGAGTTATGTAACTATATCGTTGCGATGCTCCAGGTAGCCTTAAGACGTTGTAGA